>CALGNO010000163.1 GCA_937958625.1 uncultured Neomegalonema sp. | reverse complement strand
CCCCAGACCGTTGACGCGCTGATGAAGCTCGACCTCGCGGCTGGTGTGGATGTCGAGATCAAACTTTAAAGGAGGGCTTCTTATGCGGACCGGCGTACTCGCACGGAAGCTCGGAATGACTCGCCTCTTCATGGAAGATGGCCGTCAGGTTCCGGTAACCGTGCTCAGCATGGATAATGTTCAGGTTGTCGCCCAGCGGACAATCGAGCGCGATGGCTATACCGCCGTGCAGCTCGGCGCAGGCGCGGCCAAGGCAAAACGGGTTACGGCCCCGATGCGCGGCCACTTCTCGGTTGCGAAGGTCGAACCCAAAAAGCGCGTTGCAGAGTTTCGCGTCTCGCCCGAAAACCTCATTGAGGTCGGTGAAGAGATCATCGCGGATCACTACTTCGAAGGCCAGTTCGTCGATGTCGTCGGCACGTCCATCGGTAAGGGTTTTGCCGGTGCGATGAAGCGGCACAACTTTGGCGGCCTGCGCGCGACTCACGGTGTTTCGATTTCGCACCGCTCGCACGGCTCTACCGGCCAGTGTCAGGATCCGGGTAAGGTCTTCAAGGGTAAGAAGATGGCCGGTCACATGGGTGATGCCCGCGTGACGACCCAGAACTTGCGCATCGAGCGTACCGACTCCGAGCGTGGCTTGGTCATGGTGCGCGGCGCTGTTCCCGGTGCCAAAGGCGGCTGGGTGATGATCAAGGATGCGTCGAAGCGCGCGCTTCCTGAAAATATTCCGATGCCTGCCGCCCTGCGTTCTGCTGCTGCCGAAGCTGCGAAAGCGGCTGAAGAGGCCGCCGAAGCCGCCGCTGCTGAAGAAGCCGCACGTTTGGCTGAAGAGGCTGCCGCTGAGCAGGCGGCGATGGAACAGGCCGAGGCCGCTGACGCTGCCGACGATGGTGGAGCCGATACGCCTGAAGAGGAGCCGAAGGCATGAAGATCGACGTTTTCAATCTTGATGCGTCCGGTGCTGGCGACGTCGAACTCGACGATGCGATTTTCGGCGTCGAGCCGCGTGCAGACATCCTGCACCGCGTGGTCCGCTGGCAGCGCGCTCGCGCCCAGGCCGGCACGCATTCGACCAAGGGTCGTTCGGACGTTTCGTATTCGACCAAGAAAATCTATCGCCAAAAGGGCACGGGCGGTGCGCGTCATGGTTCGCGCGGCGCGCCGATCTTCCGCGGCGGCGGTGTCTACAAGGGGCCAACCCCGCGTAGTCACGCCCATGATCTGCCGAAGAAAGTTCGCGTACTCGGCCTGAAAATGGCCCTGTCCGACAAGGCGTCGTCGAAAAAACTGATCGTTCTCGATGCCGCCAAGCTCGATGACGGCAAGACCAAATCGCTTCGCGAACACCTGGCGAAGCTCGGCGTTAAGAAGGCGCTGATCATCGACGGGTCCGAGATGGATGCTGGCTTCGCTCGTGCCGCAAGCAATCTGGATGGCATCGACGTGCTGCCCGGTGCCGGTGCGAACGTCTATGACATCTTGAACAAAGACACGCTTGTCGTGACCAAGGCCGGGCTCGACGTTCTGAATGCGCGTCTGGGCGAGAAGAAAGAGGTGTCGGCATGAGCGCGAAACCTGAGCATTACGACGTCATTCGTCGCCCCATCGTAACCGAAAAGTCGACCATGGCCTCCGAAGCCAATGCGGTTGTCTTCGAGGTTGCCATCGACGCCAACAAGGGCGCGATTCGCGATGCAGTCGAAGCCCTGTTCAACGTGAAAGTGACCAAGGTCAACACGTTGATCCAAAAGGGTAAGAAGAAAGTCTTCCGGGGCCGTAAGGGTCAGCGGAAAGACATCAAGAAAGCGATCGTCACTCTGCAAGACGGCTCGATGATCGATGTAACGACGGGCCTTTGAGGCTCAGAACGGTCTGAGTATGCGCGGGTTGCGCATCGGAAGGCGAGAATAGGCCGGTCACGGACCGGTCGCACGGGAGACAGGAAGCATGGCGTTAAAGAAGTACAAGCCGACGACGCCGGGCCAGCGAGGGCTGGTGCTGATCGACCGCGCTGATCTTTATAAAGGCCGCCCGGAAAAGACCCTTACCCAGGGTCTGACCAAAAAAGGCGGACGGAATAACACGGGCCGGATCACGGCGCGTCGGATCGGTGGCGGCACGAAAAAGCTATACCGGATCGTCGATTTCAAGCGTCGGAAGTGGGATATGCCCGCGACCGTCGAGCGGATCGAATATGACCCCAACCGCACCGCCTTCATCGCGTTGGTGAAGTATGAGGATGGCGAGCTGAACTACGTTTTGGCTCCCCAGCGTCTCGCGGTCGGCGACAAGATCGTCGCCGGTGCCAAGGTCGATATCCGTCCTGGCAATGCGATGCCACTCTCGGGAATGCCGATTGGCACGATCATCCACAATGTCGAGATGAAGCCTGAAAAGGGCGGCCAGATTGCCCGCTCCGCCGGTTCCTACGCTCAGTTCGTGGGCCGCGATGGCGGGTACGCTCAGATCCGTCTCGGGTCGGGCGAGTTGCGCCTTGTTCGCCAGGAATGCATGGCGACGGTGGGTGCGGTTTCGAACGCCGACCACTCGAACCAGAACTTCGGTAAAGCCGGTCGTACCCGTTGGAAGGGCAAGCGTCCTTCGGTTCGCGGCGTCGCCATGAACCCGATTGATCACCCGCACGGCGGCGGTGAAGGCCGCACCTCCGGTGGTCGTAACCCGGTTACGCCTTGGGGTAAGCCGACAAAGGGTCCGCGCACGCGCAACAACAAAGAGACCGATCGCCTCATCATCCGCAGCCGCCACGCGCGCAAAAAGAAATAAGGAGCGCCAGACATGCCTCGTTCCGTCTGGAAAGGCCCGTTCGTGGACGGCTATCTGCTTAAAAAAGCAGAGGCTGCACGCGAAGGTGGTCGCAAGGAAATCATCAAGACATGGTCGCGCCGCTCGACCATCCTGCCGCACTTCGTCGGCCTGACCTTTGGTGTCCATAACGGCAAAAAACACATCCCGGTTCTCATCTCCGAGGACATGATTGGTCACAAGCTTGGCGAGTTTGCGCCGACCCGTACCTATTACGGTCACGCAGCCGACAAGAAAGCGAAGCGGAAGTAAGAGATGGGCAAGCAAACCAATCCTCGCCGCGTAGCGGATAACGAAGCCATGGCCGTGTGCCGGATGCTTCGCACCAGCCCGCAAAAGCTGAACCTTGTTGCCGAGCAGATTCGCGGCAAGGCCGTCGGTACGGCCCTCGCGGAACTGACCTTCTCGAAAAAGCGCATTGCCGTTGACGTCAAGAAGACGCTGCAGTCGGCCATCGCGAATGCGGAGAACAACCACGGCCTCGACGTCGACAGCCTGATTGTCGCCGAAGCCTGGGTCGGCAAGAACATCACCCTGAAACGCGGTCGTCCGCGCGCGCGCGGTCGCTTCGGCAAGATCCTGAAGCCGTTCTCGCAGCTGACGATCAAGGTTCGCGAAGAGGAGTCTGCGTAATGGGTCAGAAGATCAATCCCGTCGGCATCCGTGTCGGCATCAACCGGACCTGGGACTCGCGCTGGTTCGCGAACACCAAGGAATATGGTGATCTGCTGCATGAAGACATCGCGATCCGCGAATATATCTTCAAGGAATGCAAGCAGGCATCGATCAGCCGCGTGATCATCGAGCGGCCGCACAAAAAGTGCCGCGTGACGATTCACGCCGGTCGTCCGGGCGTCATCATCGGCAAGAAAGGCGCAGACATCGAAAAGCTGCGTCAGAAGCTGGCGAAGTTCACCGATAGCGAGCTGCACCTCAACATCGTCGAGGTTCGCAAGCCCGAGATCGACGCCCAGCTTGTCGCCGAGAATATCGCGCAGCAGCTTGAGCGCCGGGTTTCGTTCCGCCGCGCCATGAAGCGCGCCGTGCAGAACGCGATGCGTATGGGGGCTCTTGGTATCCGTGTGAATGTCGGTGGACGCCTCGGCGGTGCCGAGATTGCGCGGACGGAGTGGTATCGTGAGGGCCGGGTGCCTCTGCATACGCTGCGCGCCGACATCGATTATGCGGAAGCCGAGGGCCACACGGCCTACGGCGTCTGCGGCGTTAAGGTCTGGATCTTCAAGGGCGAAATCCTTGAGCACGATCCGATGGCCCGCGACCGCCGTGCCGCTGAACTGCAAGAGGGTGGACGTCCCGGTGGTGGCCGTCCTGGTGGTGGCCGTGGCCCGCGCCGTGACCGCGACTAAGGAGTAGGGCGATGCTACAGCCAAAACGCACGAAATATCGTAAGGCCCATAAGGGCCGGATCAAGGGCGAGGCCAAGGGCGGCGTCGACCTGAACTTCGGCTCGTTCGGTCTCAAAGCCCTTGAGCCTGAACGCGTTACCGCGCGTCAGATCGAGGCGGCGCGTCGTGCCATGACGCGCCACATGAAACGGCAGGGCCGGGTGTGGATCCGCATCTTTCCTGATGTTCCGGTTTCGAAGAAACCTACCGAAGTCCGCATGGGTAAAGGTAAGGGGTCGGTCGAATTCTGGGCGGCTAAAGTTAAACCCGGTCGGATCATGTTTGAGATTGACGGGGTTAGTGAACCTGTTGCACAAGAAGCGCTCCGACTCGCCGCAATGAAGTTGCCGGTGAAATGTCGGTTTGTTGCACGGACGGATTGGTAAACGGGAGGCCCTGAAATCGGGGCCGTCTCGTCTTTGTCTTTGGAGGCTACCGCAATGAACGCAGCGGAAATGCGGGACAAGACGCTCGACCAGCTCCGTGAGGAGCTTGTCACCTTGAAGAAAGAGCAGTTCAATCTGCGTTTTCAAGGTGCCACGGGCCAGCTTGAGAATACGTCGCGGGTTCGCACGGTACGCCGTGAGATTGCTCGCGTCATGACTTTGCTGAACGAAAAGGCTCGCGATGCCGCGAGCGCCGCGTAAGCGGGAGAGGATCTGAGATGCCGAAGAGAATTCTTCAAGGAACCGTCGTCAGCGAGAAAAACGACAAGACCGTTGTCGTCAGCGTTGAGCGTCGTTTCCGTCATCCGGTTCTTAAAAAGACGATCCGGAGCTCGAAAAAATATCACGCCCACGACGCTGCGAATGCCGCGAAAGAGGGTGAGATCGTGCGTATTCGTGAATGCGCGCCAATCTCGAAATTGAAACGCTGGGAGCTTGTGACCGACTCGGCAGAGTAAGTCTCACCTCTCCGGCTCTACGAAACCGGTCCCGATCCAATGTGGTGATGGGGCCAGGTCTGGAGGCCTACAATGATCCAGATGCAGTCCAATCTGACGGTTGCCGATAACAGCGGTGCCCGTCGTGTTCAGTGCATCAAGGTGCTTGGCGGCGCAAAGCGTCGTTATGCCCATGTCGGCGATGTCATCGTCGTTTCCGTCAAGGAAGCCATCCCCCGCGGTCGTGTGAAAAAGGGCGAGGTCCGTAAGGCCGTCGTCGTTCGCACGTCGAAGGCGATCCGTCGCCCGGATGGCACTGTTATTCGCTTCGATACTAATGCCGCGGTCATTCTGAACAACCAGAATGAGCCGATGGGCACGCGTATCTTTGGCCCGGTTCCCCGCGAGCTGCGCGCCAAGAACTACATGAAAATCATTTCGCTGGCCCCGGAGGTGCTCTGATGGCTGCCAAGCTTAAAAAGGGCGACAAGGTCGTCGTTCTGACGGGTCGCGACAAAGGCCAGGAAGGCGAGATCGAAAAGGTCTTTCCAGCCGAGGGTCGGGCGATCGTCACGGGCGTCAATACGCGCGTGCGCCACACGAAACAGAGCCAGACCAGCCAGGGTGGCCGCGTTTCCAAGGCAACGCCGATTCAAATTTCAAACCTCGCGATGGTCGATCCCAAGGATGGTGGTCCGACCCGTGTTGGCTTCAAAATCGAAGACGGCAAAAAAGTCCGCTTCGCCAAGAAATCGGGGGAAGTGATCGATGGCTGATGGATCGACCTATATCCCGCGCCTGCGCGCTCTCTACGACAACGAAATTCGGGCCAAGATCAAATCCGAGTTCGGCCTCAAGAACGACATGCAGATCCCCAAGCTTGAGAAAATCGTTCTCAACATGGGTGTCGGCGATGCCGTTCAGGACTCAAAGCGCGTCAAGGCCGCAGCGGCGGAGCTGGAGCTGATTGCGGGCCAGAAGCCGGTAGTCACCCGTGCCAAGAACTCCATCGCTGGGTTCAAGGTGCGCGAGGGGATGCCCCTCGGCGTGAAAGTCACCCTGCGCGGCGCGCGTATGTACGACTTTCTTGACCGTCTGATCACGATTGCCATGCCGCGCATTCGTGACTTTCGCGGCGTGAAAGACACCAGCTTCGATGGCCGGGGCAACTATGCCCTGGGTATCAAGGAGCACATCATTTTCCCGGAAATCGAGTACGACAAGGTCGACAAGATCCGGGGCATGGACATCATCATCTGCACCACGGCATCCGACGACGAACACGCCCGCGCGCTGTTGCGCGAATTGAACATGCCGTTCCCGAAACGCGACGGGGGGGAAAGCTGACATGGCTAAAGACGGAACCATTCAGACGCATCTGAAGCGCAAGCGCCTCGTGGCGAAATTTGCTGAAAAACGCGCTGCGTTGAAGGCAATCGCCAATGATGAGTCGGTGCCTGCCGAAGAACGCTTCGCTGCACGGTTGAAGCTCGCTGAGCTGCCTCGCAACTCCGCGCCGAGCCGCATTCGCAACCGTTGCGAAGTCACGGGTCGTCCGCGCGGATACTATCGCAAGCTCAAGATGTCTCGTATCGCCCTGCGCGATCTCGCCAGTTCGGGTCAGATCCCGGGCATGACGAAGTCGAGCTGGTAAGGGAGGGATCGAACAATGCCATTCATCAACGATCCTGTCGGCGATATGCTGACCCGCATCCGCAACTCGCAAATGCGCGGTAAATCGACGGTGCGTACACCGGCGTCTAAACTGCGCGGCTGGGTTCTGGATGTGCTGAAATCCGAAGGTTTCATTCGCGGTTACGAGTCCGTCGAGGACGAGGGCCACAATGAATTCGAGATTTCGCTGAAATACTATGACGGGGAGCCGGTCATTCGCGAACTGAAGCGCGTCTCGACCCCCGGTCGCCGGGTTTACAGCAACGTCAAGGACATGCCGCGCGTGCGCAATGGCCTTGGTGTCACCATTCTTTCCACGCCGAAGGGCGTGATGTCCGACGCGAATGCGCGTGAGGCCAATGTCGGGGGTGAGGTGCTCTGCACGGTCTTCTAATCGAAGCCCCGCACAGCATCCTTTCAGGAGAACGATATGTCCCGTATTGGAAAACAACCGGTCGAAGCGCCCAAGGGCGTCGAGATCAAGATCAACGGCCAGACCGTTGTCGCAAAAGGCCCCAAGGGCGAGCGCAGTTTTACTGTGCCCGCCGAGGTCGTTGTGGCGATGTACGATGGTGCGCTGACCTTCAAACCCGCCGATGACAGCAAGCGCGCGCGTCAGATGTGGGGAATGTCCCGCACCCAGGCGGCGAACTGCGTTCAGGGCGTCAGCGAAGGCTTCACGCGCAACCTGCTCATCACGGGTGTCGGCTATCGCGCGGCGGCCCAGGGCAAGACCCTGAAGCTGTCCCTCGGTTACTCGCACGACGTCGATTTCGCCATCCCCGATGGCATCGAAGTCAAGACGCCGAAGCCCACGGAGATCGAAGTCTCCGGCATTGATCAACAGCTCGTCGGTCAGGTCGCGGCCAATATCCGCGAGTGGCGCAAGCCGGAGCCTTACAAGGGCAAGGGTATCCGCTATTCCGACGAATATATCTTCCGTAAGGAAGGCAAGAAGAAGTAAGGGCCGGAACCATGGCAAACACGAACCAGTCAGCCCTTGCGCGTCGCCGTCTTCGCGTCCGCAACCGGCTCAAGAAGGTGGCCACGGGCCGCCCGCGTCTCAGCGTCTTCCGCTCGGGTCGCAATATTTATGCGCAGGTTATCGACGACCGGCAGAGCAAGACTCTCGCCGCCGCCTCGACCCTCGACAAGTCGCTGTCCCTGCGTGGCATTGCCACCGTGGATGCGGCGGCGAAGGTCGGTGCCTTGGTTGCCGAGCGCGCGAAGGAAGCTGGCGTCGAGGAAGTTGTTTTCGACCGCAGCGGGTATCTCTTTCATGGCCGGGTCAAGGCCCTTGCCGATGCCGCGCGCGAAGCCGGTCTGAAATTCTAGGGAGACGGCCAGATGGCACGTAGAGACAGAGACGAAGAACAGTCCGAATTCGCCGATCGCCTTGTCCACATCAACCGTGTGGCCAAGGTCGTGAAGGGCGGACGCCGCTTCGGTTTCGCCGCCCTCGTGGTGGTCGGTGACCAAAAGGGCCGCGTCGGTTTTGGTAAGGGCAAGGCCCGCGAGGTGCCCGAGGCAATCCGCAAGGCAACCGAGCAGGCTAAGACGCGCATGATCCGCGTTCCCCTGCGCGAGGGCCGCACATTGCACCATGACACCAAGGGCCGTTGGGGCGCTGGCAAGGTCGTTATGCGCTCCGCTCCCGAGGGTACGGGCATCATCGCCGGTGGCCCGATGCGCGCCGTTTTCGAAATGCTCGGCGTTCGTGACGTCGTTGCAAAGTCGACCGGATCGCAGAACCCCTACAACATGGTGCGCGCCACCATTCAAGGGCTTCAGAGCGAGTCGAGCCCGCGCCAGGTTGCGGCGCGTCGCGGCCTTAAGGTCGCAGATATTCTTGGTCGTCGTCAGGACGCATCCAGTGCCAACGAGACCGGCACCGATGCGACCGTGACATCGGCTCAGGAAGGAGAATCGGTCGATGCCTAAGATTACCGTCAAACAGATCGGCAGCCCGATTCGCCGCCCGAAAGACCAGCGCGATACGTTGAAGGGCCTCGGCCTGAACAAGATGCATCGCACTCGTGAACTCGAGGATACGCCCGCCGTTCGCGGCATGATCCGCAAGATCCCGCACCTGGTGCAGGTGGTCAGCGAGTAAAGATACCGCCTCGGCTTCTCGCCGGGGCATCGCCCTGTCAGGCGCATGGTCTGACATCGAATTGAAGCTGTGGGCCTTTGCGCTGCATGACGCGCGCTTTGGCATCCGGCATAGGAGAGCGTCATGAAACTCAATGATCTTCGCGACAATTCTGGCGCGACGAAGCGCAAGAAACGTGTCGGTCGCGGCCCCGGTTCGGGTCTCGGCAAGACCGGTGGACGGGGCATCAAGGGCCAGACTTCGCGGTCGGGTGTTGCCATCAAGGGCTTCGAGGGCGGCCAGATGCCGATCCACCGTCGCCTGCCCAAGCGTGGCTTCAACAATATCTTCCGCAAGGACTACGCGATCGTGAATCTCGGCCAGTTACAGGCCGCAGTCGACCGGGGCGCGCTGGATGCTGGCGCAGCGATCGACGAGGCTGTGCTGGTTGCCAGCGGCGTCTTGCGTCGTGCAAAAACCCACGGCGTGCGCGTTCTTGCCAAGGGTGAGCTGAAGGCCGGGCTGAAGATCACTGCATCCGGGGCCTCCGAGGCCGCTGTGAAGGCCGTTGAGGCGGCGGGGGGATCGGTCACGATTTCGCCGAAAGTGGTCGCGCCTGCGGCCAAGGATGCATAAGTTGGGCTGCACGCCCCAACGCCCGGAGTAAGCCATGGCCTCGGCCGCAGAACAACTCGCCGCGAATATGAGCTGGTCGGCCTTTGGTAAAGCCAAAGACCTTCAGTCCCGTATCTGGTTCACCCTCGGCATCCTGATCGTCTATCGGTTCGGAACGTATCTGCCGTTGCCGGGGATCGATCCGGTGCGGGTTGCCGAGTTGCTGGAGCAATACCAGGGCGGCATCATCGATATCTTCAATACCTTCGGCGGCGGCGCGATCAGCCGCATGTCGATCTTCGCCCTCGGCATCATGCCGTATATCTCGGCGTCGATTATCATGCAGTTGATGACCAGCATGGTCCCGTCGCTCGAGAAGCTGAAGAAAGAGGGCGAGCAGGGTCGCAAGAAGATCAACCAATGGACCCGCTACGGCACCGTTGCCCTTGCGACGGTTCAGGGTTGGGGCATTGCTGTTGGCCTGAACACATCCGTTGCGACCGAGCCGAGTTCGTTCTTCGTCGTGACGACGGTGATTTCGCTCGTCGGCGGCACGGTGCTGCTGATGTGGCTGGGTGAACAGATTACCGCGCGCGGTATCGGCAACGGTATTTCGTTGATCATCTTTGCCGGTATTGTTGCCGAGCTACCCGGCGCAATTGGCCAGACCTTGGCGCTTGGTGCAGAGGGCCGTATTTCGACGGCGATCATTCTCGGCATCATCATCATGGCCTTCGCGACGATTGCCTTTGTGGTGTTCATGGAGCGCGCCCAGCGGCGCATCCTGATCCAGTACCCCAAGCGCCAGGTTGGCCCGCAACAGATGGTCGGCGGCGAAAGCTCGCACCTGCCGCTGAAGGTCAACACTGCCGGTGTTATCCCGCCAATCTTTGCCTCGTCGCTGCTGTTGCTGCCGCTGACGATGGCCAGCTTCTCCGCGAGCGGCGGGCCGGATTGGCTCACGACCGTTACCGCCTATCTTGGCCGAGGACAGCCTGCTTATTTGGCGCTTTATGTCGCCGGTATCGTGTTCTTCGCGTTCTTCTACACGGCGGTTGTGTTCAACCCCGAGGACGTGTCCGAGAACCTCAAGCGCCATGGCGGCTTTATTCCCGGTATTCGCCCGGGTAAGCGTACGGCGGAGTATCTTGACTACGTTCTGACGCGATTGACGGTCGTCGGTGCTGCCTATCTTGCGCTGGTCTGTCTGTTGCCGGAGATTCTGACGGCGAACTTGCAGGTGCCATTCTACTTCGGCGGCACATCGTTGCTGATTGTTGTCAGCGTGACCATGGATACAGTTTCGCAGGTCCAGAGCCATCTGCTCGCGCATCAGTATGAAGGGCTGATCCAACGGTCCAAGCTGAGGGGGAAAAAGCGATGAACATCATTTTGCTCGGACCGCCAGGCGCGGGCAAGGGAACCCAGGCGCGACGCCTTACCGAAGACCTCGGGATGGTTCAGCTGTCGACCGGCGATATGCTGCGCGCAGCCGTTTCCGCCGGGACCGAGGTCGGCAAGGAAGCCAAGGCGATCATGGAGCGCGGCGATCTCGTCACCGATGAGATTGTCATCAAGATCATCGATGATCGCCTCGACGAGCCGGATACGGAAAAAGGCGTCATCTTCGATGGCTTTCCCCGCACCTTGGGGCAGGCCGATGCGTTGTCCGATCTGTTGGACCGCAAGGGGCTGGCGCTCAAATCGGTCGTCGAAATGCGCTGTGATGACGAACAGCTGGTGGTTCGCGTGACCGGTCGCTTTACCTGCGGAATGTGCGGCGAGGGCTATCACTACAGCTTCAAGATGCCAGCGAAAGAAGGCGTTTGCGACAAATGTGGCAGCACCGATTTCAAACGCCGCGATGACGACAATGAGGAGGCATTCCGCACGCGCCTGCTCAATTACTACAAGGATACCTCGCCCCTGATCGGCTATTACCACGCAAAGGGCACGCTCAGCCCGGTGGATGGAACAGCCGCCATCGACGAGGTCGAAAAACAGATACGGGCGGCGATCACTGCCTGACTTGAACAATCGAGCGGTTTGGGATATGCCCGCCGCTCCCCGACACGGAGAGAAGTGAAGTGGCCCGTATTGCTGGTGTCAATATCCCGACGAACAAGCGCGTTCCCATCGCGTTGACATACATTCATGGTATCGGCCCCGCCGTTGCCGAAGAAATCTGCGAGAAGGTCGGCCTCGACCGGACTCAGCGCGTGAACGAGCTGTCCGATGCCGATGTTCTGCGCATTCGAGAGACTATCGACGCGGACTATACCGTCGAGGGTGATCTGCGCCGCCAGACCTCGATGAACGTCAAGCGCCTGATGGACCTCGGTTGCTATCGCGGCCTGCCGGTTCGCGGCCAGCGGACCCATACCAATGCACGCACGCGTAAAGGCCCGGCAAAGGCCATCGCCGGCAAGAAGAAATAAGGAGCCGACCCGATGGCAAGAGAAAAGGCACGCATGAAGCGCAAGGAGCGCAAGAACATCGCCTCCGGCGTTGCGCATGTGAATGCAAGCTTCAACAACACGATGATCACCATCGCCGATGCCCAGGGCAACGCGATCGCATGGTCTTCGGCGGGGAACATGGGCTTCAAAGGGTCGCGTAAATCGACGCCTTATGCGGCTCAGATGGCCGCTGAAGATGCGGGCAAGAAGGCTCAGGAACACGGGATGCGCACCCTCGAAGTGCTCGTGCAGGGTCCGGGTTCGGGCCGCGAATCGGCACTGCGTGCATTGCAGGCAATCGGCTTTACCGTCACGGCGATCCGTGATGTCACGCCGATCCCCCATAACGGATGCCGCCCGCCCAAGCGCCGCCGCGTGTAAGTTCTCGTCCCGCAACGGACGGATGACGACCGCGCCCACCTCTGAAATTCAGGGGTGGGCGTAACGACTGTTGAACCATGGATAGGACTCTCGGGAGACGGCAGGGGCGGTTCACCCCTCGCCGCGAGAATGGAGGCTCCACATGATCCAGAAGAACTGGACCGAACTGATCAAGCCGCAACAGCTTGAATTCGAACCGGGCATGGACCCGAAACGCAAGGCATCGGTCGTCGCCGAGCCGCTGGAGCGGGGTTTCGGCCTCACCCTCGGCAACGCCCTGCGCCGAGTGCTGCGGTCGTCCATTCAGGGCGCTGCGGTTACGTCGGTGCAGATCGACGGTGTTCTGCACGAGTTTTCGTCGGTGGCGGGTGTGCGTGAAGACGTCACCGACATCGTCCTGAACGTGAAGGCGATCGCCCTCAAGATGGAAGTCGAAGGCCCCAAGCGCGTGACCCTGCGCGCCAAAGGCCCCGGCCCGGTGAAGGCTTCTGACATTTCGGTCACTGCCGGGATCGAAGTGCTGAACCCGCACCATGTGATCTGTCACCTCGATGATGGAGCCGAGATCCACATGGAGCTGACCATCGAAAGCGGCAAAGGCTATGTCGCCGCCGATCGCAATCGCCCTGAAGACGCGCCCATCGGGCTGGTCCCGGTCGATGCGCTCTACAGCCCGGTCAAGCGCGTCAGCTATAAGGTCGAGCCGACCCGCGAAGGACAAATCCTCGACTTCGACAAACTGACCATGACCATCGAAACCGATGGCTCGGTGACGCCCGAGGATGCGTTGGCTTTCGCCGCGCGGATTCTGCAAGACCAACTGCGCACGTTCCTCAACTTCGACGAACCCCAAGAGGCGCAGCCGCGTCAGGCGGACGAGCCGGAGCTGGAGTTCAATCCGCTGTTGCTCAAGAAAGTCGATGAGCTGGAACTGTCGGTGCGCTCGGCGAACTGTCTGAAGAACGACAACATTGTCTATATCGGGGATCTGATTCAGAAGACCGAAGCGGAAATGCTGCGTACCCCGAACTTTGGCCGCAAGTCCTTGAACGAAATCAAGGAAGTGCTGACCGGAATGGGGATGCATCTCGGCATGGAAATCACGAACTGGCCCCCCGAAAACATCGACGAGCTGTCGAAGAAATACGAAGACCAGTTCTAACCTGTTGAGGTCATTCCCGGACTTGACCTGAGAATGACCTCAAAACTGCGAATGGCCCTCGCGCTCGGCGCGAGGGTGACGACGAAAAGAACGGGGAAACCCGCAAAGCGGTCGCTTATAATTAAAAAGATCAGTCCGGCGACCTGACAAAGAAAAATATCGAAACGAAAAGGAAGATCCCATGCGCCACGGTAAAGGCCGCCGCAAACTAAACCGCACCCACACGCACCGTCAGGCGATGTTCGCCAATATGGCGGCGTCGCTGATCGAACACGAACAGATCAAGACGACGCTGCCCAAGGCAAAAGAACTGCGCCGGATTGTCGAGCGCCTGATCACCCTTGGCAAGCGCGGCGACTTGCACGCCCGCCGTCTGGCCCGCGCCAAGTTGAAATCCGACGATACGGTCAAGAAACTGTTCGACACCATCGCCGAGCGTTACGCCGACCGCCCCGGCGGCTATTGCCGCGTCCTGAAGGCTGGCTTTCGCTATGGCGATGCCGCGCCGATGGCGATTATCGAGCTGATCGACCGCGACGTCGATGCAAAGGGCTCCATCGACCGCGAGCGCGTCGCACTGGAAGACTCCGTGATGGAAGACGCTGAATAAGCCAGCGTTTTCTGTCATGATCCGAAAGCCCCTTTCCGCTGGCCGGAGAGGGGCTTTTTCGTTGGGGGCGGTATGACGACCGAGCTGGTCCTGCTCAATCTCGTGATTGCCCTTGGCAGCATCGTCCAGATGACGGCGGGCCTCGGCTTTACGATGGTCGCCACGCCCCTGATCGGTCTTATCAGTCTCGCTTATCTGCCCGACCCGATGTTGTTCGCGAATATCGTGCTCTCCATCGGGATGCTGTTCCGGGGCCGGGCGGCGCTGGATCGCCGCGAAGTGGCGCCGCTGATGGGCGGGTTGGTTTGCGGCACGGCGGTCGGGGCGGCTTTTCTGACGCAGATCTCGGCGGAGCGACTCGGCGTTGTTTTTGGCTTGCTGATCCTGGCGGCGGTCGCGGTTAGCATCCTCGCGCCGCAAGTGCCGCTGACGCGCCGGAACGTGCTGTTCGGAGCCATCGGCAGCGGCTTTACCGGCGTGGTTGCCGGAATGCACGCGCCGCCGCTTGTCATGCTGTACCAGCGAGAAGACCCGGCCAAGATCCGGGCGACCTTTGCCACCGTTTTCGTTGTCGGCATCGTGCTCGCCCTGATCGGGCTCGCGGCGATTGACCGGTTTGGCGGGGCCGAGATTCTGATGGGATTGAGCCTCTTCCCCGGTGTGTTGCTGGGGTCGATTATCGGGCGCATCCTCGCGGGCCGGGTGGATCGCATGATGGCCCGCGCCGCAATGTTGATCATCTCGGGCATCGGCGGAGTGCTCTTGCTGGTCAAGTCGCTTTGACCCGCCCTTTCTTTCGCCGCGTGCGAGGCCTATTTCTCTTCGGATGAGAGGACGGGGAGGCAAACCATGCGCGCGTTGATCTTTTTCTGCACGACGGTTCTGGCTGCGGCTCCCGCGGCGGCGCAGCAAGTGCCGTCGTCCCAGACCGAGATTTCGCTTTCTTTCGCGCCTGTCGTGAAGCGCGCTGCCCCTGCGGTCGTGAATATCTACACCCGCACGCGGATGGTGAGACGCTTCGACGACCCCGTTTTCGAGATGCTGTTTGGCCGCCGCCTTGGCCCGCGTTCCCGCGATGAGACCTCGCTTGGCTCCGGTGTCATCGTCCGAGAGGACGGGATTGTCGTCACAAATTCCCACGTCGTCGAGGGCGCGGATGAGATCACGGTGTCGCTCAATGACCGACGGGAATTTCAGGCTGAGCTGCTGTTGACCGACGAGCGCAATGATCTCGCCATTCTGAAGGTCGAGGCGAGCGGGCTGCCGACCCTCGACTTTCGCGATTCCGACACCGTCGAGGTCGGCGATCTGGTGCTCGCCATCGGCAATCCCTTCGGAGTGGGGCAGACTGTGACCAGCGGGATCGTATCGGCCCAGACCCGGACGACGCCGGAAGGACAAGTCTTTATCCAGACCGATGCGGCCATCAATCCGGGCAATTCCGGCGGTGCGCTGGTCGATATGCGCGGCGAGCTGGTCGGCATCAATACCCAGATTCTCTCGCGGTCCGGCGGGTCGAACGGCATTGGCTTTGCCATTCCCGCAAACCTCGCGCGCCGCGCGGTGGACTCCGCCGCATCGGGTGCCGAGCGCGTGGCGCAGCCCTGGATCGGTGCCGATGGGCAGCCGGTGACCCAGGAGATTGCCGAGAGTCTCGGCATTCGGCCCGATGGCGTTATCCTCGAAGACATTCATCCGCTCAGTCCCCTTGCGAAGGCGGGCCTGACCACCGGCGATATCGTGTTGGAGGTCGGCGGCCTGCCGGTGCGGGATATGGCGACCCTCGGGTTCAGGCTTGGCAACGGGCGGCTGGGCGAGAGCATTTCGGTTGGCTATCTGCGCTGGGGCAGCCGCTACGATACCGAGGTTGCGCTGATTGCGGCCCCCGAAGATCCGCCACGTGATTTGTCGGAGATCGATGGCAGCAACCCCCTGCGCGGCGCGCTGATTGCCAATATCAATCCGGCACTGGCCCAGGAAATCGGCCTCGAATCCGCGCTCGAGGGCGTGATCGTGATGGAGGTCGGTCGCGGCCCCGCCCGACGCTTTGGCCTGCGTCCCGGCGACCGCATCCTGTCGATCAGCGGCTATGAGATCGAGCGGGTCGACGATGTGGCCCCGGCCCTTGACGCCGCCAATCGCTCATGGCGCATCGCCATCGACCGCCGGGGCCGTATCCTGCGCTTTGCGGTCGACGGGTGAGCGACCTTTTTGCCGCCGCTGGCCTCGAAGGCGAGGCCCCGCGCCCCCTCGCGGATCGCCTGCGTCCGCGCAGGCTGGCGGATGTTATCGGCCAGGATCATTTGCTGGCCGAGGATGCGCCCTTGGGCCGGATGATTGCGGCGGGGCGGCTGACATCGGCGATTCTCTGGGGGCCGCCGGGGGTGGGCAAGACCACCATCGCGCGATTGCTGGCCGACGAAACCGACCTGCATTTCGAACAGATCAGCGCGATTTTCTCGGGCGTCGCCGACCTGCGCAAGGTCTTCGAGGCCGCGAAAGCTCGCCGCGCGGTGGGGCAGGGCACGCTGCTTTTCGTCGATGAAATCCACCGCTTCAACCGCGCCCAGCAGGACAGTTTTCTGCCCCATATGGAAGACGGCGCGATCACCCTGATCGGCGCGACCACCGAAAATCCCAGCTTCGAGCTGAACGCCGCCGTCCTCAGCCGGGCGCAGGTTCTGGTGCTCAAGCGTCTCGATGCGGACGGGCTGGAGGCGCTGCTGGCCCGTGCCGAGGCGACCGAGCATCCCTTGCGTCTCACCCCGGCGGCGCGCGAGACGCTGATTGCCATGGCCGATGGCGATGGCCGCTATCTGCTCAACCTGGCCGAGGATTTGTTCGCCCGCCGCGATCCCGAACCGCTCGATCCGGCGGCGCTGACCGAGGCCCTGCAAAAGCGCGCGCCGATCTACGACAAGGGGCGCGAGGGGCATTACAATCTCGTCTCTGCCCTGCATAAATCCGTGCGAGGGTCCGATCCCGATGCGGCGCTTTATTGGCTGGCGCGGATGCTGGCGGGGGGCGAAGACCCCCTGTATATCGCCCGGCGTGTGGTGCGCATGGCGGTGGAGGATATCGGCCTCGCCGATCCCGAAGCCCTGCGCCAGACCCTTGCCGCGAAAGAAGCCTACGACTTTCTCGGTTCGCCCGAGGGCGAGTTGGCCATTGCCCAGGCGGTGGTCTATGTCGCCACCGCGCCGAAATCCAATGCGGCCTATAATGCGTATAAGGCTGCGATGCGCTCGGCGAAGGAGACCGGCTCGCTCGATCCGCCGATGCACATTCTGAATGCGCCGACGAAGATGATGAAGGAGATGGGCTACGGCGACGACTACGCCTATGACCACGACGCCCCCGAAGCGTTTTCGGGACAGCATTATTTTCCCGAAGGCATGGGGCGGGCCAGTTTTTATAATCCCGTCCCGCGCGGTTTCGAGCGTGAACTCAGAAAACGGCTGGACTATTGGGCAAAGCTGCGCGGCGACAGACGCGGGCGCGACTGACGTTGAGCGAGAGATTTCGAAACGACGATAGATCGCGAGAAAACTCGACCCCCCGCTATCCCGGGGCGAGCACCCGCCGCGCCAGCAAATCACATTCCGCAAGGATGCCATCGACCTGATGGGTTTGCCGCTGGCGGTGCCCCGGTGGAAAACCGGGACGCAGCGGCGATGTGCGTCGCGGTATCTCGTCTGCGGCTCGCCGCCGCGCCAGTACCCGCGCCAGCCGCCGCGCCTGTTTCGGAATATCCTCGAGCGCCGCGTGCAGGGCCAGCAACCGGCCCATCACCCGCGCATCCGAAGGCTCCCGGCCCTCGGGCGTCGAGGGCTCGGTCAGCGCGATCCCGTCAATCCGGGGCCCGTACCCGGCCAGCATCCGCGCGCCGTCATTCGATGCGGCAAACCGCTTGCGCGGATCGAACAGCGCAAAACAGGGCACCGCCGCGCCATTCCCCTTCGGAATCGGCGCGCTCGGTGCCTGCCGCTGTGCGGGGGCGGGCACTGATAGCTCCTCGGCGGCCACCACGACCAACCGCCGTCCGGCGGCCTCGGCGGGCCGCAACACCCGCAGGATCGCCCGCCGGATACCGGGCGGCAACGCAACCGCCACCGCCGTTCCGGCGAGGGAAACAAGGGCCGCGACCAGACGCAAAAGCGCCCGGTGCTGTCCCTCGAATATTTCCTGCCGATCCATGCTGTGCCTTGCTGTGTTAAAACGAAACAAGAACACGCTAGGCAGGGGCGGGATTGGTGTCAAGGGAATTGCGGTTTGCTTGGCTGAATACAATCCTTGCCGCAACGCAACATTTCAGGCATGGGAACGCTTTCCGCCCCTCATGATCCGGATGGTTCCCAATGGACCTGCGCAATATTGCGATTATCGCCCACGTTGACCACGGCAAGACGACGCTGGTGGACGAATTGCTGAAACAGTCCGGGTCATTCCGGTCCAATCAGGCGGTTGCCGAGCGGGCGATGGACTCCAACGACCTCGAACGCGAGCGCGGGATCACCATTCTCGCGAAATGTACCTCGGTCGAATACGAGGGCGCGCGCATCAACATCGTGGATACGCCGGGCCACGCCGATTTCGGCGGCGAGGTCGAGCGCATCCTGTCGATGGTCGATGGCGTCGTGCTGCTGGTCGATGCCGCCGAGGGGCCGATGCCCCAGACGAAATTCGTGACCTCGAAGGCGCTGGCGCTCGGTCTCAAGCCGATCGTCGTTCTGAACAAGGTCGATAAAAGCGACGCCGAGCCCGACCGGGCGCTGGACGAGGTGTTCGACCTCTTTGCCAGCCTTGGCGCGAGCGACGAACAGCTTGATTTCCCTGTGCTTTATGCCTCGGGCCGCAGTGGGTGGGCCGATGCCGAACTCGATGGCCCGCGCGACAGTCTGATCCCGCTGTTCAAGCTGGTCATGGACCATGTGCTGCCCCCCGAACAGATCGCCCATGTGGATGAGCCGTTTCGGATGCTGGCGACCACCCTCGGCTCCGACCCCTTCATTGGCCGTATTCTGACGGGCCGGGTCGAGACCGGCACGATCAAGACCGGCGCAAGTGTCAAGGCGCTGTCTGTCGATGGGTCCGAGATCGAGCGGTTCCGCGTCACCAAGATTCTCGCCTTCCGGGGTTTGGGGCAACAACCCATCGACGAGGCCCAGGCGGGCGACATTATCGCTCTCGCGGGCATGTCGAAGGCCACCGTCGCCGATACCCTGTGCGATCCCGCCGTGAGCGAGGCGCTGGAGGCGCAGCCGATTGATCCGCCGACCATCACGGTGACATTTGGCATCAATACCAGTCCCTTGGCGGGCCGGGATGGCAAAAAGGTTCAGTCCCGCGTGATCCGCGACCGCCTGATGCGCGAGGCGGAATCCAACGTCGCCATCAAGATCGGCGACACCCCCGGCGGCGAAGCCTTCGAGGTTGCCGGACGCGGCGAATTGCAGATGGGCGTCCTGATCGAGACCATGCGCCGGGAAGGGTTCGAGCTGTCCATCTCTCGCCCCCGCGTCCTGTTCCGCGAAGAGGACGGCAACCGTCTTGAGCCAATCGAAGAAGTCACCATCGACGTCGACGAGGAATATTCCGGCGTCGTCGTCGAGAAGATGGCCCAGCGCAAGGGCGACATCGTCGAGATGAGGTCCGCCGGCGCTGGCAAGACCCGCATCATCGCCCACGCCCCCGCCCGCGGCCTGATCGGCTATCACGGCGAGTTTCTGACCGACACGCGCGGCACGGGCGTCATGAACCGCGTCTTCCACGACTGGGGGTCTTATCGCGGCGCGATTCAGGGTCGCCGCGCGGGCGTTCTGATCGCCATGGCCCAGGGCGATTCCGTCCCCTTCGCGCTCTTCAACCTCGAAGATCGCGGCAAGCTGTTCATCTCCTCGGGCGAGCAGGTCTATGAGGGCATGATCATCGGCGAACATTCGCGCGGCAACGATCTGGACGTGAACCCGCTCAAGGGGAAAAAGCTGTCGAACGTTCGCGCGTCGGGCAAGGACGAGGCGGTCGTGTTGACGACGCCGATCCGCATGTCGCTGGAACAGGCCATCGCCTATATCGACGATGACGAGTTGGTCGAGGTGACCCCGAACCACATCCGCCTGCGCAAGCGGTATCTCGACCCGAACGAGCGCAAACGCGAGGCCCGCTCCGCCGCGTCGGCGTGACGGGGGCTTTAAAGGTGAGTTTCAAACTGCGACTCCGGGCGCTGGCCCGGTCGCGGTAAAGTGTAGCGGCAGACTACTTTACAGTAAAAAGAATCGCCCTAAGTCCTGAAAACAGAAAAGAATTTCGATTCTTTTTTATTTTCGGGAACAGTTGGCTTAACTCTCGCGTAACGATAGTTAAGCTGTGCTGCACCGTTGTGCGCTCATTTTAAAAAGGCCCTTAATATGAAGCATCATGTAGACGTCCATGTCGGTCAGCGTATCCGCCGTCGTCGCTGGATGGTCGGCATGACCCAGCAACAACTTGGCGATGCCGTCGGGATCAAGTTTCAGCAGATTCAGAAATACGAAACCGGCATGAACCGGGTTTCCGCCAGCAGGCTGTTTGAAATTTCCAAGGCATTGGACGTGCCGGTTGCATTTTTCTTCGAAGAGATCGACGCCGATGAGCAAGCCGTCGATGCGTCCGCAAGCGGGGCCGAGGGTGCTGTCGAAATCCCCGATGCGGATCTTTTCACCGATAAGGAAGCGCTCGAACTGATCCGCTGTTATTTCCGCCTGCCGGAAGAGCCGCGTCGCCGCTTGTTCGAATTGACGCGCTCGCTTACGAAGGCAGCCTGAGGGCGGCGGCATGGGCACCGCCCCGGACCGAGGGAGCGTGCGGTGTCATCTTCGCAAACCATGACCGATCTCGACGTTGCGTGCCATTTGGCGGATGCGGGCCGCACGGCTGCCCTGAGGCATTTCCGCGCCGCCAGCCTGACCATCGACAACAAGCGCGCCGGGGCAGGGGGGTTCGACCCCGTGACCGAGGCTGACCGCGAGGTCGAAACGGTGATCCGTGATCGTCTCGCGGACTTGCGCCCCGATGACGGTATTCTGGGCGAGGAGCATCAAGGGGTCGAGGGCCAATCGGGGCGCAAATGGGTGATCGATCCCATCGACGGCACCCGCGCTTTCATGGCCGGGCTGCCGACCTGGGGTATCCTGATCGCTTTGAATGACGGAGCGGCCCCGGTCCTTGGCGTTATGGATCAACCCTTTACCGGAGAGCGTTACATCGGCGCGACAGGCGGCGCAGCCAGCGCGGATTACGACGGCCCCGGCGGCGCGCGGCCCTTGCGGGTGCGGCCCTGCGCGCGGCTCGACGATGCCGTCCTGTGCTCGACCGCCCCCGATGCCTTTGCCTCCGAAGACGATTTCCGGCGCTTTTCCGGGTTGTCACAAAAGGTCAAGCTGACGCGCTATGGCACTGATTGTTATGCCTATGCCATGGTCGCGCTCGGCCAGATTGACCTTGTCGTCGAATCCGGCCTCGCCCCCTATGACATTCAGGCGATGATCCCGATTGTCCGGGCGGCGGGCGGCGTGATTACCGACTGGCAGGGCGGCGATTGTCAAAACGGGGGTCAGGTGATTGCGGCGGGCGATGCGCAGCTTCATGCGAAGGCACTGGCGGCGCTCGCCCCCTGAATCGCACGGCCTTGCGCTGGGACGCCTCGAATCGTACACAGTACGCGATTCGTTCCCGAGAGATTTCCGCGATGGCGCTTGCGCAGACTGACGATCCGATTGCTGTTCCGACCCTGCCCGTCGGCTATCACCTCGACCATTTTCGCGAGATGCTGGGTTTTGTCACGCGCCTCTATGGCTCGATCCTGGGGCAGGCCACGCGAGACTGGCTCAAAGATTTCAACGTCTTACCTCCGGCGGCGCAATCGCTGTTCGTTCGGATGGCGAACCGCAAGGGCACGATATTCCGCACCCGCAGCCTGAGTTACGAGGACGTGCCCGATCCGGACGAGGCGCTGGCGGCGCTGTCCGGGGCGGGCTTTGTCTCGCCGGTCGACCGCGATGACCATGCCGCCTTGCTGGCCCTGCTGACAAAGGCAGAGCTTGCGGCGATCCTGTCGGCGTCGGGTGTGGTGATCCCCAAGGGCCAGCCGCGCGCAACGCTGGAGGCGGCAGCGCGCAAGTCGCTCGATTTCGAGCGGTTGTTCCTGACATCGGTCACGGGGGGTCTGGTGGTCCGCCGCCGGCTTCGGCCCTTGCGTTATCTGCTGTTTTTGTATTTCGGCCATATCGAAGACAGCCTGACGCGCTTTACCCTCCGCGATCTCGGGCGGATGCGCACCCATGCCGGACAGCAGGACTACGCACCCCGGTTTTCCTGTCGTCGGGGGGCCGAGGACAGCTTTCGCTACGCCGCCCAGCGCGCTGATCTCAAAGGGCTTTCGGATACCGAAATAGTCGCCGTGGCCCATGATGTGATGCGCTGGCCTCGACCTGCCGCCGCCGCGCAGGTCTATCGCGACAAGCTGCTTTTCGACCTGGGCCGCTGTCTGGAGCGGGCGGCGGAACCCGCGCTGGCGCAGGCGATCTATGCCCTCGGCGCGTCCTTCGATTGCACCGAGCGCTGGGTGCGGCTGGCCTGGGCCGCCGGTGCACGGGAGGCGGTTCGCCTGCGCTTGCAGGCAATCGTCGACAATCCGGGCGACGAGACCGAGGCGCTGTTCGCCGAGGACTTTCTACGGCGCAAGATCGACGGCAAACGCACCGGCGTTTTGACGGTGATGCTACGCGCGGCGGCGGATGTGGAGGTCGAGGCGGCGATCTCCGCGCCGCCCGAGGCGGCTGTGCTTTCTGCCTATGCCGACTGCGGATGGCAGGGATACCACGCCGAAAACGAGCCGTGGCGGGCACTCTTCGGCCTGCTTTTCTGGGACTGGCTCTATGGCCCACAGGCCCCGCCGCTGCAAAACGAGTTCCAGAGGATGCCCGCATCCCTGCGGGACGGATTGTTCTATGACGCGCAGAGTGACGCATTGGAGCGGCGTTTGGCCGTGCTGGCCGATCCCGACAAGACGATGACGGTGCTGCGGGCCGTTTTCGCGGCGGAGCAGGGCGCGCCGAACGCCATGCTGGGCTGGGATGAAGCGGTGCTGGAGCGCCTCGACCCGCTGGTCCGATTGTCCCCGTCCGGTGGTCTCGTCGATGTGATGCGTGCCATGGCGCGGGATTATCCCACGCGCAAGACCGGATTTCCCGACCTTTTGCTATGGCGCGGCGACCGGTTGCGACTGGTGGAGGTCAAGACCGCCACCGACAGCCTGCGCCGCAATCAGCTCTTGCAACTGCGCCTGCTGGGCGAGGCCGATTTCGACGTCTGCATCGAGCGCATGGTCCCGCGCGCGAAAGCTGCCAGTGCTCAGGGTCGCCAGGGAAAACGCCACGCCGCCGTGGTGTCGCGCGGATAGTCATACGAGATGCCGGGAGTTAGGACCGACAGATCGGTCCGGGCATCGATCACCCGGTTCAACCCCAGATTTTCGGGGTTCAGCCGACCCATGGATGCCAGCAAGGAATAGGCGGCGACATTCAGACCCCGTGTCGCCTGTACCAGCGCGATCTGGGCGTTCAGCAACTCGGCCTCGGCATCCAGCAAGTCGATGGTCGAGCGGGTGCCGACGCGCAGTTCTTCTTGAACGCCCTCATAGGCGATGCGCGCGGCGCGCACCCGTTCGAGGTTCGCCTCGATGCTGCCCCGCGCGGTCACGAGGGTCTGCCACGAGATATTGACGTTCTGCTCTACGGTCCGCACGGCCTCGTGGTATTGCGCCCGCGCCCGGCTGGCGAGATGGCGCGCTTGGCGGACCTGCGCATCGACGCGGCCCCCCTGATAAATCGGCGCGTTCAGTGTCAATTGCAGGCCGACACTGGCCGAGCGGTTGTCACTGCTTCGGTTCGAAAAGAAACTGTCGCCGATAATGCCGTCCGACAAGCTGCCGGATAGGGTGCTGTCGAGGTTCACGGTCGGCAGCTTTCCGGCCATCGACCGGCGAATGGCAAAGATGGCGGCGCGTTCGGCGGCGCGGGCGGCGCGTATGCTCGGCTGGGTCGCGAGGGCATCGGCCTCCGCCGCCGGAAGGCTATCGGGAATTTCCGGCAGGCTTTCGGGCGGTTCCAGTCGCGAGGGCAGCCGCCCGACCACATTGCGATACGTGGCGGCGGAGGTGCGCAGGTTGCCCTCGGACTGCACGAGCGTCGAGTTCGCGGCGGCCACGCGGGATTCCGCCTGGGCCACATCGGTCAGGGTCACTTCGCCGACCTCGAACCGAAGCTTGGCCGCATCGAGCGCTTCGTTCAGGTTCGAGAGGTTGCGGCGGGACAGATTGCGGATCTCGGCATCGCGCAGCACGTCGAAAAACGCCTGGGTCGCGGCGAGCAACGTCTGCTGTTCCGTGGCGTTGAGGCTGGCATAGGCGGCCTCGACATTGGCCTCGGCCTCACTGACCTGGTTCGCGGTCTGCCCGCCATCATAGAGATTGAGCGATCCCTGCAAGGCGGCGGTCAGCGGGCGCTGGGCGCGCGATGCACCGAAGTCAGGATTGGTCAGCGACGTGTTCAGTTGTTGGCTCAACTGAAAAGACAGGGTTGGCAAGAACCCGGCGCGGGCAATCGGCACGTTCTCGCCAAGCGCGCGCAGGTTCGCCCGCTCCGCTTCCACCGACGGGTTATAGAAATACGCATCGCGCATGGCATCGTAGAGCGTTTCCGCACTGGCGGTCGATGTCATCAGCGCAAGGGCGGCGATGGCGGGGCCGAGCCGACGAAATTTCATGCGTCTGGCCCTCCCGGCCTTCCCTGTATCAGCCATGCTCATCCGTCGAGCAATGGATCGTTCAACAACGGATCGTTGAGCAGTGGATCGTTCAAAAGCGGGTCGCCGAGCAACGGATCATTGAACGACGCGTCGTTCAGCAGCGGATCGTTCAACAGATCATCGACCGAACCCGCAGGGGCGGTGGATGCCGATGGAATCAGATCGGACAGCGACGAGACCCCGCCGCCCCCATTCGCGATGACGGTGACCGTGCGCCGGTTCTGCCGCCATGCCGACTCGTCCGAGCCGGTGACGGCGGGCCGCTCCTTGCCATAGGACACCTTGCGCACCCGGTCCGGCGCGACGCCGAGCGCCAGCAGATAGCCTCGGGTGGCACTGGCCCGGCGCTCTCCCAGGGCGAGGTTGTATTCCCGTGTTCCGCGTTCGTCGGTATGGCCCTCGACCGTGACGAGGACATCCGAATTGACGGTCAGCCATGCCGCCTGAGACCGCAGGGTCTCGCGCGCTTCGTCGCTCAGGGCCGAACTGTCGGTCGCGAAATTGACGGTCGTGCCGATACTGGCGTCGAAGAAAGCGGGGCTGCCGGTATCACCTGGAAACGTCAGGGATGACGCGAGCGCGGCTTCCGATTCCAGATCGAGGCCGGTTCCGGCCAGCAAGGCCCGGTCGTCGAGGCTGAGATCGGCAAGGCTGGCATCAAAACCGCCGCCATCCGCCGGAAATGGCCCTGAATCCGTGACCGAAATCGTATCCGCCGTGCCGAAAACGCCTGAATTATCTTGCGAAATCACGCTGCCCGAAGACTGAAACCCCGATTGGGGCCGGGCGGGGCCAAACGGCACATAATCGACGGTGCTCGCGGTCGTCTGGGGTTGTGGCCCGGTCGGCGCACCCAATCGCGTACAGCCACTAACGGCAATCGACGCCATCGCGGCGAGGGCGATAGATCGGGAAACTAAGGGTCTTTGCATCTCGATCGCATCCTCGGTGAATTGCAGGCGGCGCATTCACACTCGCCGCCGCTATAGAATGACAAACCTAACCGCGCGTTGACATGGCCTTCGGCGGATAGCCTTCAAGTGTGGTGACGGCGAGGCAAAACGGCAACGGATCGACATTGCGACATATTTTGAACGCGGGCGCGCAACCCTTTGACGCCTGTGCCGTTTGAGGGCACGGTCGGTCCATGGGATCAACCGTCGAAATACCGCTTTGGCTGGCGATACTTGCGGGTCTACTGGGGCTTGCGGGCCTGCTCGACCGCATTATCGGGCCGTCCCTGCGCTGGCTGATCCGAAAGCGGCTGAATCGCGCGATCAAGCGGTTGAACGTGCAGCTCGACCTCAAGATTCCATCGTTCAAGCTGACGCGCCGCAAGGTGCTGATCGACCGCCTCGCCCATGATCCGCAGGTGATGGCGGCGATGGAACAAGCCGTCGCCGAAGAAGACATGCCCCGCGATGTGGCGCTGGAGAAGGTCGAGCGTTATGCCCGCGAGACCGTACCCGCGTTTTCGCCGGTGATGTATTTCTCCTTCGGAATGCGCGTCGCGCGGTGGATTTCGGAGCGGCTCTACCGGGTGCGGGTCGGTGTCTATGACAAGCCTGAACTCGATGCCATCGACCGGGAGGCAGCGGTGGTTTTCGTGATGAATCACCGCTCGAATATCGACTATCTGCTGGTAACATATCTGGCGGCGCGGCGGGTCTCGCTATCCTATGCCGTGGGCGAGTGGGCGAATGTATGGGGCTTGCGCTGGATTATCCGCTCGATGGGGGCGTTCTTCATCCGCCGCAATTCCGGCAATCCGCTCTACCGCAAGGTCGTGGCGCGGTATATCAGCATGGCCGTCGAGGGCGGCGTCAGTCAGGCGATGTTCCCCGAGGGCGGATTGACCCGCGATGGTCGCCTCAAACCGGCGAAGCTCGGCCTGCTCGCCTATATCTGCGCGGATTTCAAACCGGGCATCTCGCGCGATGTCGTGTTCGTGCCCGTGGGTCTGAACTACGACCGGGTCGTCGAGGACCGTATCCTGCTCGAATCGCTGTCCGAGGATAAGCCGCGCTACCGGGCGGGGCCGCTCTCGGTGGCCGGGTTCATCCTGCGGCTGTTCTGGATGAAGCTGCGGCGAAAATTCCAGCGCTTCGGCTATGCCTGCGTCAGTTTCGGCGCGCCGCTTTCCCTGACCGAGTACCAGGCCGGGGGGCCTCTCGATGTTGCCGCGCTGGGCGACGATCTGATGGCAAGGGTCGGCGCGGTGATCCCGGTGCTGCCGGTCCCCGTCCTCGCCACGGTCCTGCTTGACGGCAACGGGCCGGTGAAAACCGATGCGCTGGAGCAGGCGTTCGAGTCGCTGTCCAACCGCCTGAAAGACGCCGGAGCGCATCTGCACATGCCGCGAGAGGGCGAGGAGACGGCGTTCGAATCGGCGCTGCGCGCGCTGCGTCTCCGGGGGCTGCTCACGGATGGCGAGGGCGGTATTGCGCCGAATGACTCCGATCGCCTCGTGCTGCAATATTACGCGAACTCGATTGCGCATCTTGTTTGAGTTGCTGTGGATTTACCCGCGCCGCTTATCCACGACGATGCTGTAGGCATGGCTGTCCGCCGTGAAGCGGTGATTGGCCTTGCCGGAAATTTTGGCGGGCAGGATGCGGTTCAGGATCGCCGATCCAAAGCCTTCGCCGTCGAGAACATCGCGCGCGGCCATCCCGCTTTCGGTCCAGTGGATCGAATAGCCGTCATTCGCCAGCGCTTGCCACGTAATCCTGATCTCGCCGCCCCGGTCCGAAAGCGCCCCGTGCCGCGTGGCATTGGCCGTCAGCTCGTGGATCGCCATGGAAAGCGCCTGCGCCTCGGTCGCCGACAGGTTCAGCGGCGGCCCCTCGGCAAAGATGCGCCGGTCAAAAAGCGCCGCATGGGCCTCGAGCAAGGCCCCCAGCAACACCGAAAAGCTCACCCCGTCCCAGTTGTTACCGGTCAGCATATCGTGGGTCTTGGCCAGCGACACGATGCGGTCGTCGAAGCTGTCGATAAAGGCCCCGGTGTCCCGATACCCCGGCGCCGTTTGCCGGGCGATGACCTGGATCAGCGACAGGGTATCCTTGACCCGCTGCCGCAGTTCTTCGGCGATGGTATTGTTCAGCTCGCGGGCGCGGACCTCGGCGGTGATATTCTCGGCGTGAAATCCGACATGCGCGATGCCCCCGTTCAGATCGGGCAGCGGATGAAGGTGAAACGTCCACCACAATTCACGCATCGCCCCCTCCCGCCCCGGTATGGGCAGCGCGTAGGGGACTTCGGTCATGCTGATCGGCTTGCCGGTAAAGGCAGTGTCGAAGGCCGCCTGCATCATCGACTGACGCTCTTTGTTTTCCGGGAACAGCTCCAGCAGGCAGCCGCCGACCAGTTCCGCGCGTGATTTTCCGACGACCTCTTCAACCAATGCGTTAACGTCGACATAGCGCAAAGCCCGGTCGACAACCGCATAAGGAACCGCCAGCGTATCGAATAACGCTTTAAAATTCGGTCCTTGTTCACCCATATTCACGCTCCCCCAGAGCTTCGAGCAACCCCGTCCGCGTTTACCAAGTATGGCATGTTTTGCTGTAAGCAGGAAGCCAGTGAAACCATGGCTTGTATCGCGGGGGGTGGCCTTGGGCTGTCAGCACGCGACTTGCAGGAACTCGGCAAAAGGCGGGAGTAGACCAAGCATGGACGGAATCGAAACGTATCGGGAAGGGGCCCACACGGTTCGAATTGTCACAGACCGGCACAAATTCGCGAAATTCCGCCGCCGCTGGAACAAGGCGCTGGACGACTATCCCCTCGCATCCATGTACCTGCGCCACGAATGGCTTCAATCCCTGTGGGATGTCTATCAGAACGACATAAACGGCTGTGTCATGATGATCGACGACAAGGACGGTCCTTGTGCGCTGGTGCCCTTCATGGCCGAGACGTACCGCTATCGCGGCCTGACGATCCCGGCCCTTGCCCCGATTCCTGCCGCGCGCACCGATATTCCGCTGATCCGGGATCAGGTCGAATGTATGCGCCTGATCGGCCAGTACAGCCGCAAGCGCGGGGCGCAGGTCTGGCACCTGCATGACGTGCCGGAGCGCTCTCCGGCCCTGACCCTGTTGCAAAGCGAATGGGACGTCGCGCGGACCATCGAGCAATATAATCCCGTGAGGGTGCCCGTGGTCGATACCTCGACATCATGGCCGCAGTTCCTTCAGGCACGCAGCCATTATTTTCAGGACCAGGTTGCGCAAATCCACGAGGGCACGGCCAGCCTCGGGATGACGTCGGTCGCCGAACCCGCTGCCCTGATCGCGACCCTGAACCGCATCCGAAAGCGCAGCGCGGCCCCGTCCCAGGCATCCTCCAGCTTTCTTGGCGCGGCTTTTACCGAGCGTGTGATCCGCGAGGCTGCGGCGGCGCAAACCCTGCGCAGCGTCGTTGCCTATGACGAGACCCTGTTCGCAAGACCGGCGGTCGGCGCGACGGTGGGGATTTCGTATAACGGGACGATCCACGTGCTCGATACCGTCGGCCATGCGCATTATCCGTCGGCGGGCATCGGCACCTTTGCCGAGATGTTGTGGCAGGCATTCGATAACGATCACATAAAGCGCTTCGATGTCAGCGAGTTGGACGACTCGGCGGCGGAGGCGCGGTCTTGGGCGACGGACCATACGTCCCTGCTGAGCACGATGGTCCTGAATGGCGGCGTCGGGTCTACGGCCCTGCGTGCCGGACGCGCTCTTGGCGGTCTCGCGCGCAGCCTGACCTTGCCCAAGCGAAACGGCGGCGACGAAGCGGCGGCCTGAGGCCAACCCCGCGACCTCTGACGCGCTTTCTATCGCACTGCACAATGGCTCTTGCGCCGGCAATCTTGAAATGTCATTACACAAGAGTACCGCGTAACTTTCCGAATCTTGCGCGACCCTATCTGAAAATCGCCTCTCCAGAGGCATTGCAGCGAGCCAGAGAGATGGATGCACCTGTCACGGAAACCGGCGAAATCCTGAAAAATCAGCCGGTTAAGGATCTCTACGAAATCGGTGAGATACCGCCCCTCGGCCATGTGCCGAAAAATATGTACGCTTGGGCGATCCGTCAGGACCGCGAGGGCGAGCCGGAACAGGCGATGCAGCAAGAAGTGCTGCCGACCTGGGAAATCGACTCCCACGAGGTTCTGGTCTTCGTGATGGCCGCTGGCGTGAACTATAACGGCGTCTGGGCCGGTCTCGGCATCCCAATCTCAATGTTCAACGTCCACAAGAACGATTTCCACATCGCGGGTTCAGATGCTTCGGGGATCGTCTGGGCCGTGGGCGACAAGGTCAAACGCTGGAAAGTCGGCGATGAAGTTGTCATCCACTGCAATCAGGATGACGGCGACGATGAACACTGCAATGGCGGCGACCCGATGTTCTCGCCGACCCAGCGCATCTGGGGTTACGAGACCCCTGATGGCAGCTTTGCGCAATTCGCGCGGGTGCAGGCACAGCAATTGATGGCCCGTCCCCGGCATCTGTCGTGGGAAGATTCCGCCTGCTATACCCTAACGCTGGCAACGGCTTACCGGATGCTCTTCGGACACCGTCCTCACACGCTGAAGCCCGGTCAGAACGTGCTCGTCTGGGGCGCGTCGGGCGGCCTTGGCAGCTTTGCGATTCAACTCATCAATACGGCGGGCGCGAACGCCATCGGCGTGATCTCCGACGAGGACAAGCGCGAGTTCGTCATGGGCCTCGGCGCAAAGGGCGTCATCAACCGCAAGGACTTCAACTGCTGGGGCGAGATGCCCACGGTGAACACGCCGGAATACAAGGACTGGTTCGCCGAGACTCGCAAGTTCGGCAAGGCGATCTGGGACATCACCGGCAAGGGCAACAATGTCGACATGGTGTTCGAGCATCCGGGGCAGGCGACGTTCCCGGTCTCGGTCTTCGTGGTCAAGCGTGGCGGCATGGTGGTTATCTGTGCCGGAACAACGGGCTATAACCTGACCATGGATGCGCGTTACCTCTGGATGCACCAGAAGCGCGTGCAGGGCAGCCACTTCGCCAACCTCCAGCAAGCCAGCCTCGCCAACCAGTTGATGATCGAGCGCCGCATCGACCCGTGCATGTCCGAGGTCTTCTCCTGGGCCGACATCCCGAAGGCTCACACCAAGATGCGCAAGAACGAGCATCTGCCCGGCAATATGGCGGTTCTTGTCTCGGCCAAGCGCCCCGGCCTGCGGACGCTCGAGGACTCGCTGGAGGGCTGAGCATCGCAATCGCCTGACGCATTGAACGACGGCATCCCCGGCCCCCGCGCCGGGGTCTCGTCGTGACATCCGTTTGACGCTTCGGCGCGCGTCTTTTTGCAAATACTTAACGGCGCGTTCATAAAGATTATCAAAACCTTAACTGCATTTTTGCCTCAACGTGGCGATGCAAAGATTTATGAAATCACAATAATTTTGATCTTGATTGTCTCGGTAAGGTTGAATTATCGCGTCTTCGATGACGGGCTTATCATTGCCGAAAAGTTTCACTGTAAAACGTCTGTAAATAATTTCGAAATACGCTGTCCTTGAGATCGATAGCTATTCTACGGGGGGCCGTATGGAACAAGAACACCTGCAATGCGACGGATGCACCTATTTGGAAGCGGCGCGAACGCCGACACCGCCGTGCAGCCGCACTCTGCGAGAACAAAGCGAAGAGATCCGCGAGATGGCCCGGATCGAACGACAGCGCAGCCATGAATTTCGAAGCTGGTCCCGCGCCATCCTGGCAGGCGGGCAGACATCTTCGTCGATCATTCTGCGATAGCGGGCGACCACACGCCTCCGCAGCCGGGCAATCCCGCACATTCTGTAGCATTTATAACGCAAGCGTTACGAGAAGCGTTTTGGGATGCTAACCCTTTCGCGTTATATGAGGGGCTGACACCTCCTCATTGCGCTTGGGTTCCATGATGTTCGCACGTCTGATCGCTGCTGCACTCGCCGTTGTTGCCGGTCCGGCCCTCGCCGCGCCTGTGGCGACGATCGAGACGGAGATTGTGCGCGGAGATTTCCACTTCGAGCACGATACCGTCGCGCCGGGTGACAAGACGGTGCTGGCCCTCGCGATGAAAATGGCGCCGGGCTGGCATACCTATTGGAAGAATGCCGGCGATTCCGGTCAACCGGTCGAAATCCGCTGGGAGGCGCCCGAGGGCGTCGAAATCGGCGAGGCCAGATGGCCCGTGCCCCATCGTCAGCCCTTCGCGCCGATGATGAACTACGGCTACGAGGACACCTCGACCCTGCTGATGCCGGTTTCGGTGCCGAAAAGCTGGCCTGCGGGCGACCCGGTGACCCTGACGGCGGATGTGTTCTGGCTGGTCTGCAAGGAAGTTTGCATCCCCGAGCAGGGCGTCGCCGAACTGACCCTGCCGACCGGCCCCGCGACCAGCAAAGCCGCCGAAACGCAGGTTTTCGCCGACGCGCGGGCGACCTTCCCCGTGCCCTCGCCCTACGCGGCGGCCTATGCGGTGGACGACACGTCCCTGACCGTTCGGGTAAAGGGCGATGCGTTCAGCGAAGGTGAGATCGAGGACGTCTACTTTTTCCCCGCCGAGTGGGGCATCATCGACCATGCGGGCGCGCAGGCGTTGTCGGTCGATGGCGATGGCCTGAGCCTGACAATCCCGCGCAGCCCCGAAACCGATGAGCCGCCGAGCGGCGCGGTCGAGGGTGTTCTCAAGATCGTCGAGCGCGCCGGAAACGGTGATGCGACCATCGCCCTCAAGCTCGTGGCGCAGCAGGGTGATGTGGCATCGGCACTGCCCCCCGCGCTGGTCGGATCGACAGATCGCAATGGCGGCATCGGCTTCTGGGTGGCGCTGGGCCTCGCATTTCTAGGCGGGGTGATCCTGAACCTGATGCCCTGTGTGTTCCCGGTATTGGCGCTCAAGGCGCTCGGATTCGCGCAGATGTCCGACAGCACTTTCCGGCACCGCGCCGCCCATGGTCTCGCCTATACCGCCGGGGTCGTGGCGCTGTTTGGGGCGCTGGCGGCGCTGTTCATCGGCCTGCGGTCTGCAGGGGCGGCGATTGGCTGGGGCTTTCAGTTACAGAACGCCTATGTCGTCGCGGGGCTTGCCTATCTGCTGTTCCTGATCGGTCTCAACCTGTCGGGCGTCTTCGAGGTCTCGTCGCGTCTTGCCGGTGTCGGCTCGTCAAAGGCGGAGCAGGGCGGCCATCGCGGCGCGTTCTTCACCGGTGCATTGACGGCCATCGTCGCCACGCCCTGCACCGCGCCCTTCATGGGTACGGCGATGGGCGCGTCGCTGACCATGCCACCGCTTCAGGCTTTCGCGGTATTTCTGGCGCTGGCGCTGGGTCTGGCGGCACCGTTCCTGTTGCTTTCGATTTCCCCGGCGGCGGCGCGGTTGATGCCGAGGCCGGGCGTATGGATGGATCGCCTGAAGCAATTCCTTGCTTTCCCGATGTATGCCACGGCGGCTCTGCTCGTCTGGGTGCTGGGAACGCTCGCCGGTCCCGACGCGATGCTGGCGGCGATGATCGGCGCTGTGTTCATCGGTCTGGCGGCCTGGGCCTGGGGTACGGCCCAAAGCAGCGGCGAGCGGGGGCGGCGGCTGGCCACCGGCACGGCGGCGGTTGCGGCGGCGGTGGCGATTGCGATGGTGGCGCTGATCAATCCGGCGACCGAAAGCACGGCGAAGACCGTTACCGGACCCGGCGAGCCATTCTCGACCGCGCGGCTGGCGGAACTGCGCGCCGAGGGCAAACCGGTCTTTATCAACATGACCGCCGACTGGTGCATCACCTGCAAGGTCAACGAGCGCGTCGCCCTGCGCAACGACGCCTTCGAACAGGCGCTCGAAGACGGGGGCATCACCTATCTGCTGGGCGACTGGACGGCCCGCAATTCGGAGATCACGAGCCTTCTGGAAGGGTTCGGTCGGGCGGGCGTACCGCTCTACGCGGTCTATCCGCGCGAGGGCGAGCCGATGCTGCTGCCCCAAATCCTGACGACCGACATGCTGGTCGACGCATTCGGCAAGGTCTGAAAACTAACAATCGTCGTATGAACTTTGCAGAAAGACGCGCTCTCAACGCGCCTTGCCGACCCGCCTTTGCGGCGCAAAAAAACAGCACCCGGAGGTGCTGTTAAGTCGTATTAGAGGGACTCGCATGAAAGCGTGTAAAGAAAGTGTTAATTTCCAACGGTGTCCAAAATAAGGATGTCATTGTCCCTTTTTCGAAGCCCGTCGCTTTTGCGCAAAGAAGTCTCTTAAAAGCACCGTGCACTGATCTTCTGCGATGCCGTTGAAAAGTTCGGGCACATGGTGGGCGCTGGACGCGTCGAAAATGCGCGGCCCGTGATCGACGCCGCCGCTTTTCGGGTCCGATGCGCCGAAATAGAGCCGCGAAATCCGGGCAAAGCCGATGGCGGCGGCACACATCGGACACGGCTCCAGCGTCACCCATAACGAACATCCGATCAGGCGCTCGGACCCGAGAGCGGCGCACGCACGGCGGATCGCGAGAATCTCCGCATGGGCGGTGGGATCGTTCAGGGCGCGGGTTTCATTGCCCGCCCGGGCGATAATCTCCCCGTCCGCCGAGACGATGACGGCCCCCACCGGCACTTCGCCGCGCTCTCCGGCGGCCTTCGCTTCGTCGATGGCGATGGGCATATGCGAGGTGAAATCGTGCATCCCTTCTGATAGCGCAAGCGCGCACTCTCTGCTATGGCCACAGCCATGAGCCAGCCCGCCCCCGAACGCATCGCCAAACGCCTGTCCCGTGCCGGGATCGCCTCTCGCCGGGAGGCCGAGCGCATGATCGAGGCGGGCCGCGTGCGCCTGAACGGCAAGCCGCTGACGACGCCCGCCGTGACCGTCACCGAACTCGACCGGATCGAGGTGGACGGCAAACCGGTCGGCGATGCGGAACCCGCGCGGCTCTGGCGCTATAACAAGCCCGCCGGGCTGGTCACGACGGAACGCGATGAAAAGGGGCGGGCGACGGTATTCGACCGCTTGCCCATGGACCTGCCGCGGGTGATGAGCGTGGGACGCCTCGACATTGCCTCCGAGGGCTTGCTGCTGCTGACCAATGACGGCGAACTGAAGCGACAGTTGGAACTGCCCTCGACCGGCTGGCTGCGCCGCTATCGCGTGCGGGTCCACGGGGTCGTGACCGAGACTATTCTGCGCCCCTTGCTGGAGGGCATCACGGTCGAGGGCGTGCGCTATCAACCGATGCAATTGCAGATCGACAGCCAAAAGGGCGCGAATGCGTGGCTGACCGTTGGCATCCGCGAGGGCAAGAACCGCGAGGTCCGGCGCGCGATGGAGGCGGTGGGCCTGCCCGTCAACCGCTTGATCCGCACGGCTTACGGGCCGTTTCAGCTTGGCGATCTTGCCGCCGGTGCGGTCGATGAAATCCGCGCCAAGGTCGTGCGCGAGCAACTGGGCACCACACCGCCAAGCCGGGGCCGCCGCGTCGGGTCCGCGCCTAAAAAGGGGGGCAGCAAACCATGATCACCATAACCGACGCGCCTTCGCCAAATCACGATACGCGGGCCGATCCGCCGGATATGGTCGTGCTGCACTATACCGGGATGCAGACCGGGGCGGCGGCCCTGGACCGGTTGTGCGATAAGGCCGCGAAAGTGTCCTCGCATTACCTGATCGAAGAAGACGGACGTGTCTTTCAGTTGGTGGATGAGGAGCGCCGCGCGTGGCACGCCGGGGTTTCCTGCTGGGCGGAGCGCGAGGGGCTGAACGATGTCTCTATCGGCATCGAGATCGTCAATCCCGGCCACGAATGGGGCTATCGCACCTTTCCCGAACCGCAGATGGCGGCGGTCGAGGCGCTGGTCGGCGACATCCTGCGCCGTCGCGCGATCCGGGTCGAACGGGTCGTCGGCCATTCGGATATCGCACCGACGCGCAAGGATGACCCCGGCGAGTTGTTCGACTGGCGGCGGCTCGCCCATGCCGGGCTGGCAATCTGGCCCGATGCCGCCAATGAGGAAGAGGCGGGCCGGATGCTTGACCCCGAAGGCTTCGCCGCGCTGGCGCGTGCCTTGCGGGCCTCCGGCTATGATACCGCCGATTTCCAGGCGACCCTCCGCGCCTTCCGCCGCCGTTTTCGTCCCAAGACGCTCGACGGCGTGCCGGTGATGCGCGATTTCCTGATCGCCCGCGAGGTTGCCGCGCGCTGGCCCGCCCAATTATAGTCCTTAGCGTTAACGCTGAATCGAAGCCCGCGCCAAAAGTGCGCGCCTTTCGATGCGTTCCGTGGCCCAAGACAAACCCAAAGGGTTTACGCGGCGCGTTAACCTGACCTTGAGCGTCAGGGGGCGACAACGGGTCATTCAGATTGCGGACAGGCCCATGCGCGTTCTTCATATCCTCGACCATTCGGCACCGCTGCAAAGCGGCTATGTCTCGCGCACCCTTGGTATTCTGCGCGGTCAGCGCGCCCTCGGCGTGAACCCCGTCGCCCTCACGACCCCGCGTCACAATGTCGATGGCGGTGAGCCGACCGAGCCGTCGGAGGACGTCGCCGATTTCCGCTTTCACCGCACCCCGACCCCTGTGAAAAAGGCGCTGCCGGGGCCGTTTTTCGTGACCGAGATGATCGCGACGGCAAAGCGCCTGCGGGCGGTCATCGACGCGGAAAAGCCCGACGTGCTTCACGCCCATTCACCGTGCCTCAATGCCTATCCGGCGCTCCATGCGGCGAAATCAGCGGGGTTGCCGGTAGTCTATGAAATCCGGGCGTTCTGGGAGGACGCGGCGGTCGACCATGGCACTACCACACGCGGTTCCCTGCGCTATCGCCTGACCCGGTGGATGGAGACCAAGGCGTGCCAAAAGGCCGACCACGTCTTCACGATCTGTGACGGCTTGCGCCAGGATTTGCTGGAACGCGGCTTGCCCGCGCAAAAACTGTCCCTCGCGCCCAACGCCATCGAGCCTGCCCGCCTGTCACCGATTGAGACGCCCGACGCAGACCTGCGCCGCCGGATCGGGCTGGGCGACGGGCCGGTGATCGGGTTTCTCGGCTCGTTCTATCACTACGAGGGCCTGCATCTGCTGATCGAGGCGTTCCCGCGCATCCGCGAGGCAATCCCCGGCGCGCAGCTCTTGTTCGTCGGCGGCGGCGATGAAGATGCGCGTCTTCGCAAAGCGGCGGAGGCTCATGGAAACGCGATCTTCTTTACCGGACGGGTTCCGCCGGAAGCGGTGCCGGCCCATTACGGCATGGTCGACCTGCTGGTCTATCCTCGCCTGCGCACGCGCCTGACCGAGACGGTAACGCCGCTGAAACCGCTGGAGGCGATGGCGATGAAGCGCCGGTTCATCGCGTCGGATGTGGGCGGGCACCGCGAGCTTGTCTCCCACGGCGAAACCGGTCGCCTCTTTGCCGCCGATGACCCGGAGGCGCTGGCGCAGCTGGCGGTCGAGGCGTTGCAAGCGGTGGATAGCGAAGAGGATCGACGCATCCTCGACCAGGGCTATGCCTTCGTGAATGCCGAGAGAAGCTGGTCCGCCGTCGCGCAACGCTATGCACCGGTCTACGAGCGGTTGATGGCGCGGGGCTAAAGCCGCGTCTGTCATGAGCCACTGATAGCATCGAAAAGCGTGCACCCTCGGCACCGCATTCGAGTCGCCGCTCCCCAAAGTGCTATAATAGGCTGAACAGCCCACAAAACTGAACAGCCCACAAAAAAGGGCGATCATATACATTACGGGTCGCGCTCTCAGCATGGTTGTCGATAGCCTGAAAGCCGCCGATCTACTTCCAATCCTGCGTGAGAACATCGTCTCTGAAGTCATCGTCTATACCGATGAGGCTGGCCAGTACAAAAATCTCGGCAAGGACTTCGCAGGTCATGATTTCGTGCGTCACGGCGCTGGCGAATATGGTCGCGGTGTCGTCCACACGAACACGATTGAAGGCTACTTTTCGATCTTCAAGCGCGGCATGAAAGGCACCTACCAGCACTGCGCTAAGAAGCAACTGCACCGCTACACGGCTGAGTTCGCTTTCCGCTACAGCAACCGCATTGCTGCTGGCTTTGACGATCAGGGACGGGCTCACCTCGCGCTTGCAGGCATCAAAGGCAAGCGGTTGACGTATAGGTCAACTAATTCAATCGGATAAGCTTGCTAGTGATGCTAAAATCCAGATTCAATTGAGTTTTTTGGAATTGCTTGGGAGCGTCGACTAGGCGTCGACTAGGCGTCGACTGAGTGGTACACTTGAGCTGCAATGGATCAAATGTCGCTCTTCGATTTGCTAGATCGTCCGCCAATAGAGGCGCTCTATAAGCCTGACCAAATTTTCGAATCTGACGACCCCAGCTTGTTTTCTCGCTTGACGGAAGACCCAAGATTTGACCGAAAATCGGGGGCGATTGACGGAAAGAATTTGGCGAAATACCTATCGGGGTTTGGCAACGGACCGTCTGTTGACGGGGGTGTGTTGGCTGTCGGCGTCGAAAAAGACGGATCAATTTCTGGATGTAAGCACCTATCGCAAAGCCAGCTAAGTGCAATCGAATCCTGCGGTCAAAACACTTGTCCAGATGGACGGTTTGTCACTCGCAGAATGGAGACCGTCAATCGAGACGGACAACCCGACTTCATCGTTCTCATTCGTATTTCTTATGTAGATGCGAAAGTGGTGCAGCTCACGGATGGAACGGCATACGAGCGCCTCGGAGATGAGTGCCGAAAGCTGACCGAAGAGAAGAAACAAGAGAAGAGAATTGATAAAGGCGAACGTTCATTTGAGCAGGAGCCGTGCGGACTACTCTACCCTCAAGATTTCGATATGGCGAAGATCAGCGCGTTCTGCAAAACAGTTAAAAAGAATGTCGACTCCACAGAAGACCATTCGGATGCTCAGGTTTTGCAGTCCGCACATTTGGCGAGGATGAGCGGGGATTCAGTGGTCTGCAATAATGCTTGCGCTTTGCTTTTTGCGCACGACCCGCAAAATGTCTTTCCCGGCGCTTACGTCCATTTCCTTCGATATGAAGGTAACGAGGCCAAGTCGGGAAGCGAGTACAATGTCGTGAAGGACAGGCTCGTAAGTGGTTCAGTTATGACAGTGATCAAGGAATGTGCGTCTTTGATCGACAATACAGTTAGAGAGTTCACGGACTTCAAGGACGGGAAGTTCCACACTCTTCCAGAGTATCCTAGGGATGCTTGGTACGAGATGCTAGTGAACGCAGTGGTGCACCGCTCGTATCATATTAAGAGTGCTCCAATCTTTGTAAGAATGTTCGATGATCGAATGGAAGTCGAAAGCCCCGGTGGCTTTATGCCTCAAATCACGCCCGAAAATATCGTCGGGACGCATCGACCCCGAAATTTGTTCTTGATGCTTGCCTTGCGTGAGTACGGAGAGGTCCGCTGCATTAGCGAGGGTACAAGACGTATCGTTGCCGAGATGGAGAGTGCCAATCTACCGCCTCCTGAGTTTAGACAGGAGAGAACAGGCTCGTTGAGTGTGCTTTGCACGTTGCGGAACAACGTGGCTGGACGGACGAATACGCTCGACAGTGAAGCATACACCGCACTTGGCGAGGCAATCGCTTTCGGCCTCAAGCCGGAAGAACGCAAGATCGTGAATTACATCATGCAACACGGATCGCTTAACGTGAGTGACGCGCTCCGAATTATGACTACAACGCGCTGGCATACCGCCAAGAAAACTATGGAGGGCTTAGTTCAGCGCAAAGTACTCGATTACGTAGGATCTGGAAAACCGCGTGATCCTCACAGTTTTTATGTACTCGCGAAAGGACTGACAGATGAGTGAGGAAGTTCACAAATCTCAATCCGACAAGTTCAAAGAAGCCGCCCGCGAGCTAGGCGCTGACACTGACGAAGAGACGTTCGACCGCGCGCTGGCGAAGATTGCGCCTGTGAAGCCGGAGGGCGCGGATAAGGACTGGTCTGCGCCCCGTGACGCCCTCGGGGTTAGGGAGAGTCCTCAGATTGTGCAGTGAACCCATTTTCTGGACCGCCGGAGCTTAGAATTTTCCGGCCCTGTCACGATGGTGGGCTGGTTTCACCATCGCGATTTTGTACGGCAATCGGTACGTCGTAGCCGATCGCGCTGTGAGGACGAACCTCATTGT
>CALGNO010000162.1 GCA_937958625.1 uncultured Neomegalonema sp. | reverse complement strand
CAAGAACAGGCAACTGAATGGCTATGGACTTATAACAATGAGCGACCCAACATGGGCATCGGCGGCGTAACACCCGCTATGAAACTGAAAGCCGCCGCGTGAATTCTACGACTGGAACCCATTAAAAATGGGGGGATTACCCTCCACTGCCCTCAGAAAAGTCCGCCCAGCATGATTGCGCCGAGCAGGATTAGGCCTGCGTCGCGGTTGGAGCGGAAGAGGCGCAGGCATTTGTCCGGGTCTTCGATGTCGAGGCGTAGGAGCTGCCATACGAAATGGCCGGCATAGGCGAAGAAGCCGAGCCAGAAGCCGAAACCCAGTCCGGCGAATGCTCCGGCCAGCGCGGTGAAAATCAGCGCGGCGCCGAAAAACATGCTCAGCCAGCTATGGGTTGCCTCGCCGAAGAAAATCGCCGTGGATTTCACCCCGATCAACAGGTCGTCTTCCTTGTCCTGATGGGCGTAGATCGTGTCATAGGCCACGGTCCAGGCGATCCCTGCGCAATAGAGCATCAGGGCTGGCACGCCGATATAGCCGGTATGGGCCGTCCATCCGACCAGCGCGCCCCAGTTGAAGGCAAGGCCGAGGATCACCTGCGGCCAGTTCGTGAACCGCTTCGCAAACGGATAGACCGCGACGATGGCCAGCGATGCGAAGCACAGCACAATCGTCACTGAATTCATGGTCAACAGGACCAGGAGGCTGATCGCGCATAGCGCCGCCATGAAGACCGCCGCCTGCTTTACGGTCACCGCACCGGATGGAATGGGCCGTGACCGGGTGCGCTGGACCGAGGCATCGAAATCGCGATCCACGATGTCGTTGAGGGTACAGCCCGCCCCGCGCATTGCGACCGCGCCGATCAGAAAGGCAATCGGCAGCCAGAGGTCGATCCAGCGAAACTCCGTCGCGCCAATGGCCAGCGCCAATGACTGCCAACACGGCAACAGCAACAGCCACCACCCGATGGGCCGGTCCGCGCGCATCAGGCGCAGGTAGGGTCGCCAGTGCATCGGTGCCCCGGTATCGACCCAGTGTCCTGAAACGGCGTCGGCGACGCGCCCTATTGCCATCGGTGCTTCTCCCATCGCAAACCGGTAGTTCGGGCGGAACGTAGCGCATGAAGCGTTAACAGGAAAACAGGCGAGCGATTATCGTGGGCGACATTCGGCTTTTTATCGAAGCGGACCTCGGCACCGGGTCGAGCGCCGAACTGGCGCGCGAGCAAGCGCATTACCTGTTCAACGTGATGCGTCTGGGGCCGGAGGATACGCTGCTGGCCTTCAATGGTCGGGACGGCGAATGGCGGATGCGGATTGCCGAGGCGGGCAAAAAGCGTGGGGTCTTGCAGGCCGTCGAACAGACTCGCGCCCAAACGACGCCGCCTGACATCGAACTGCTGTTCGCGCCGATCAAGAAGGCCCGCACGGATTTTATTGTCGAAAAAGCCTGCGAGTTGGGGTGCGCGCGAGTGCGGCCCGTCTTTACCCGCTTCACCAATTCCGAGCGCCTGAGACCGGATCGCCTGCGCGCACATATGATCGAGGCAGCCGAACAATGCGGCGGGCTGACGGTGCCGGAGCTTGCGGAAGCGATGAAACTCAGTGCGGTTCTGGATCAATGGCCTGAACGCGCGCTGGTTTTTTGTGACGAGGCACGGACGGCCCCGCCCGCCGAAGCGGCGCTGGCGGGGCTTGAGCGGGGCACGCCGGTCTCGATTCTGATCGGTCCCGAGGGCGGGTTTGCCCCCGAGGAGAAAGAGCGCATCGCCGGGCTGGCACGGGCCATTCCGGTCAGTCTTGGCCCCCGGGTGCTGCGCGCCGATACCGCCGCCGTCGCCGCAATAGCGCTTGTGCAATCGATGCTGGGCGACTGGAATCACCCGTAACGGTAAGGCTTTGAGCCAGAACACTGTCAGGTTGCGCCGACCATCCATGCGGCGCGGCAAGAAAAGATTGTGGCAAAAACGAGACTCCGGCACCGCACCGCCTAGGTTAACGGCATCGAAGTGTAATACGGGGGCTGCGCCATGACCGTCATCGTCGATTTCCTGAATTCGATCCTCTGGGGCTATGTGCTTGTCTGGGGCCTTTTGGGTGTCGGGGTGTTCTTCACCTGGCGCAGCGGTTTCATACAGTTTCGTCACTTCGCCGAGTTCTTCCGTGTCATCGCTTCCTCGCGGGAGACGACGTCGAACGGGATCAGCCCGTTTCAGGCGCTGACCATCAGCCTGGCCTCGCGCGTCGGCACCGGCAACCTCGCGGGCGTGGCGGTTGCGATCTATCTCGGCGGTCCGGGGGCGATCTTCTGGATGTGGATGGTCGCGCTGGTGGGCATGGCCACGGCCTATGCCGAGTCGTCGCTGGCGCAACTCTACAAGGTCCGCAACGCCGACGATCAGTATCGCGGTGGTCCGGCCTTTTACATGGACAAGGGCGTCGGGTCCAAGGCCATGGGCTATGCGTTTTCGGTGGCGCTGATCTTGTCCTTCGGCCTGATCTTCTCGGCGGTACAGGCGAATTCGATCTCCGTCGCATTGGAAGAAGCGTTCTCGATTCCGAAACTGGTTACCGGCCTCGTGGTCGCGGGGCTTGCGGGGATCGTGATCTTCGGCGGCATCCGCTCAATCGCCAGCGTTGCGGAAAAGGTGGTTCCGGCGATGGCGGGGCTTTACGTGCTCGTGGCGCTGTTTGTGGTGGTGACCCACATCACCGAAGTCCCCGGCGTGCTGTGGCTGATCGTCTCCAGCGCCTTCGGCCTGCAAGAGGCGGCGGGCGGCTTCACCGGCGGATTGATGGCGGCGCTGCTGAACGGGGTGAAGCGGGGCCTGTTCTCGAACGAGGCCGGGATGGGGTCGGCACCCAACATCGCCGCAGTAGCGGTGCCACAGCCGCATCACCCCTCCAGCCAGGGAATGGTGCAGGGGCTTGGCGTCTTTATCGACACACTGGTCATCTGTACCGCGACAGCGCTGATGATCCTGCTTTCGGGCGTCGTGGACTATTCCGAGGGCGCGCCCACCGGCATGGCCCTGACCCAGATTGCGCTGGACGAGCATATCGGGTCGTTCGGCCCGATCTTCGTGGGGCTGGCGATCTTCTTCTTCGCCTTCACCTCGATCCTGGGCAATTATTCCTATGCCGAGAACGCCATGGAGTTCCTCGGTCTTGGCGGCAAGATACCGCTGCTGGTGCTGAAGGGGCTGGTCATCGCGATGGTGCTCTGGGGCTCGGTTCAGGCGGTGACGACGGTGTTCAACTTCGCCGATGCCTCGATGGCGGTGATGGCGACGATCAACCTCGTGGCGATCCTGATCCTGTCGAAGACGGTGGCGAAACTGACGAAGGACTATTTCGCCCAGCGCGCCGCCGGGCAAGAGCCCGTCTTCCACGCCAAAGAATATCCCGAACTCGGCGAGGGCATCGACCGCACGATCTGGAACCAGGACGTCGAGAGCGAACGCTGACGGTTCGGGGGGGCGACCGGTCCTGCGCTGTACGAGAGATGGTGGCGCGGCGTGACATTCGCGGCGCGGGGCTTTAAGGCTCGCGGCGAATAAGGAGTCACCATGTCTGCCAGCGCCGCCCCCGTTCCGCTCACGACCCGCCGCTCGCGAAATCTGCGCGGGACCGCCGATATTCCCGGCGACAAGTCGGTGTCTCACCGGGCGCTGATCTTCGGTGCGATGGCGGTGGGCGAGACGGTCATCACCGGATTGTTGGAGGGCGAAGACGTTCTCGATACCGCCAAGGCGATGCGGGCGCTGGGCGCGACGGTGACGCGCGACGATGATGGGACATGGCGCGTGCAAGGGGTCGGAACCGGCGGCTTTGCGGAGCCGGACTCGGTGATTGACTGCGGTAACTCTGGCACGGGATGCCGCCTGATCATGGGGGCCGTCGCCACGCATCCGTTCACGACGACCTTCACCGGCGACGCGAGCCTGTGCAGTCGCCCGATGGGGCGGATTCTCGATCCGCTGGCTTTGTTCGGCACACGCTCGGCGGGGCGCAGTGGTGGGCGGTTGCCGTTGACCCTGATCGGGGCGAGCGATCCGGTGCCCGTGACCTATACCCTGCCGGTTGCCTCGGCTCAGGTGAAGTCTGCCGTCTTGCTTGCGGGGCTGAATGCGCCGGGGATTACGACGGTGATCGAACCCGAGGCGACCCGCGATCATACCGAGCGGATGCTGCGCGGGTTTGGCGCGACGCTGGAGATCGAGGACAGCGCCGAGGGCCGCATCATCCGACTGCATGGCCAGCCCGAACTCAACCCTTGCTCGGTTGCCGTGCCGCGCGACCCGTCTTCGGCGGCGTTTCCCGTTGTCGCGGCGCTGTTGACCGAGGGGTCAGAGATTCAGATCCCCGGCGTCTCGCGCAATCCGACCCGCGACGGCCTCTATCGCACGCTGATGGAGATGGGCGGCGACCTCAGCTTTACCAATGAACGCGAGGAAGGCGGCGAGCCGGTGGCCGACCTGACGGTGCGCCACAGCGCCCTGCGCGGCGTGACCGTGCCGCCCGAGCGCGCCGCGTCGATGATCGACGAGTTTCCCATCCTCAGCGTCGCCGCCGCCTTCGCCACTGGCGACACCGTGATGCAGGGCGTTGGCGAGTTGCGCGTCAAGGAGAGCGACAGGATCGCGGCGATGGAGGTCGGCCTGCAAGCGAACGGGGTCAAAACCGCCTCCACCCCCGACCGCATGACCGTGACCGGGAGCGGCGGCGGCGTGCCCGGCGGCGCGACCGTGGCGACCCATCTCGACCATCGGATCGCCATGAGCTTTGCCGTGCTGGGGCTTGCCACCGACGCACCCGTGACCGTCGAAGATGCAAGCCCGATTGCAACGAGTTTTCCGGATTTTCAGCGTCTTATGCGCGATTTGGGGGCTGAAATAGCCTGATTTCTATACTTGGTGGATATTCTTACACAAACCGATTGACAGGGACGCTCTGAATTGATTCTAAGAGTGTTGTCAGATGTAAAGAATATCGCGCGGCGAGGCAGGTCAGGCACACCGTAAGCGGACGAATAAGCATCGGCTTGGTTAATAATAAGAACAATAAACTCTGTTTCGAAGCAGGCAGTGTCAGACTTTACGGGGGGAAGCGGAGGAATCTGTTTACCCCTTAATTATTTTGGGCACCTTTGCTTTCGCTTTCGGCATTTCCACCCCGCTTATCGCTCATCTGGACTGGCGGTGGTGACATCGCTGCGGTGCTTCACATCTTTTCGACCATTGCCGATGCCTCCGTGAGATCATGGGCGATATGAGCGGGCGGGGCACCGATGGCGTCGAGGGGCGCGCCCGCGCGATTGACCCAGATCGTCTGGAACCCGTAGGCGCTGGCATGGGT
>CALGNO010000161.1 GCA_937958625.1 uncultured Neomegalonema sp. | reverse complement strand
CGATCATCGTCAAATACCTCGGCCAGCGAGATAAAACGCGGTTTGGGCAGGCCGCTGGCTTCGATCAGCGTCACTGATTGCGCGAAATCATCGTCGGCTACGACCACCGAATAACTGTCGTCGTTCTGTCGCACTCGCTCGGCGTCGATTCCTGCGCGCAGCAACAGCGCCGTCATTTCGTTCGACTCGCGCTGGCTCAGGTCGCCATAAACCTCGGTTCGGCACCCGGCGAGGGCAAGAATCGCGGTGAATGCCAGCATCGTTCTACGCATTGACGTCGTCTCCCTGCCCCAATGATGCGCCCGCGACGCGGGAATGTCGTTAACTTTTTCGGAATTATCTTTGCAAGAACCGCTCCAGCAAAAGCAGAAATCGGCCCCGATGACCTCTTTTCTTTTGCCCCGCGCTGTCCCATGACGGAGCCATGAAGATTGCGACGTGGAACATCAACGGCATCAAGGCCCGCCTCGACACCCTGCTTGAGTGGCTGAAACAGGCCGAGCCGGATGTCGCCGTGTTGCAGGAGATCAAGTCGCAGGATGAGGGGTTTCCGCGCGCGCCCATCGAAGACCTCGGCTACAACCTCGAAACCCACGGGCAAAAGGGATTCAACGGCGTCGCCATCCTGTCGAAAAGGCCCCTTGAGGATGTCTCGCGCGGTCTTCCCGGCGACGACAGCGATGAACAGGCGCGCTGGATCGAGGCGACCGTGTCAGGCGAGAGCGCGGCGGTTCGTCTGTGCTGTTTGTATTTGCCCAACGGCAATCCGGCACCGGGGCCGAAATACGACTACAAGCTGGCCTGGATGGCCCGGATGCGGGATCGAGCCGCCGAGCTATTGGCGCTTGAGGAACCCACGATCATGCTGGGTGACTATAACGTCATTCCGCAGCCCGAAGACGCCGCAAAGTCCGAAAGCTGGGAAGAGGATGCACTCTATCGCATGGAAACGCGGGACGCCTATCGGCGATTGGTTGCGCAGGGCTGGACCGACGCCATCCGCGCCTTTGATCCCGTGGGAGAGCGGTTCACATTCTGGGATTATCAGGCGGGTGCGTGGCAGCGGAATAACGGTATCCGCATCGACCACCTGCTTCTGAGTCCACAGGCTGCGGATCGCGTCACGGCAGTTGGCATCGACCGCGATACGAGGGACTGGCCGAAACCGTCGGATCACGTGCCAGTCTGGTGCGAGATCGACCTCTGAGCGGCGGTTACCGCCCGGCTTTTGCCCTGAACAGGCTGTCATACCGCGCCGTCATAGCGTTCAGACCGTATTCCGCTTTTGCTTTCAAGCGGTTAGCCTCACCGAGTTGCTCGCGTAGTGTCTTATCTGCCGCGAGAGAATCCAGCGCAACCGTCAACGCCGCATCATCGCCGCATCGTGTAACGTAAGGCCGGTTCGCCTCGCCCACCATCGCCGCCACATCGCCCACATCGGTTGCAGCGACCGGCAGGCCCGACGCCATGCCCTCGACCAGTGAAATCGGCATCTGTTCCGTATCGGAACTGAGCGCATAGACGTCCATATGGTTGAGGAACGGCGCGACATTGTCCTGTGCGCCCGCAAATGTGACTCGCTCGCCGAGCGGCTTTGCCTGCGCCTCCAGCGCAGCGCGCTCTGGACCATCGCCGACGATGAGCAAGCGCGCGGAAGTATCGGACATCGCCGCAAAACAATCGATCAGGCGATCAATCCGCTTTTCTCGGCGCAGGGCTGCGACCGTGCCGATCGTTACCGGCCTGTCAGGACGCTCGACCGCTGAGAACCGTTCGAGATCAACGCCGTTCGGGATCAGGCTCACCCGCCCCGGCTTTACCCACCAGGTTTCCGAGAAAACCCTCGCAAGCACCTGACTTGGAGCAATAAAATCAAGCCCACGCTTTCGAAATGCCAGCCGCCGCATCCAGACCCGTTTCAGGTTTTGGGCATCCGGTCGCTCGTCCGGGCCAAAGCCGTCCTCGAAGTGGATATGCGGCACCGCCCGACGCCCGCGATTGGCAAGTAGCCACTCGATACAGCCCCAATTGGACGTCAGTAGCCGGTCCGGTGCCTCGGCGCGCAGGATACCGCGAAAATTTCGCAGGTTGGCGAGCGAGACAATACCGCCCTTTTTCACATCAGTCTCAACCCGGCGATAGGCCAGATCAGGCGCTAGCACGGCTTCGGCGTCGTAACGCCCGTCCATTGCCAGCACCAGATGCTCGTAGTCCGGCCCCAGCGCCTCGGTCAGCGTCGCCATCCGCCGCTGCGGTCCGCCCATAGCAAAGGTCGAGAAAACCCAGAGCAGACGGATGGGCCGGGATTTAGTCACGGTGGACCAGAATGGCCCGTTCGCGGAATTTCGCCTCATCGGCCACCGGTTGCCAGCCAAGTACGCGCTTTTCAGTGGCCGTGTCGATTTCGCTGACCATGCCCCGTGACTTCAGATCGCGAGACGACGGCGCGGGCACGCCCTTGCGGCCCGATACCTTCTTGGCAACAAACTTGAGCCACTCCATCCCGGCAGTCGACGCATTGCTGTTCGACTGGAATTTCAACGGCCTGCCGGTCGCCTTTGCGAGCTCGTCAATATACTGTCGGGCAGTCCAGCGTACATCGCCGACGAGGTTGAACGCCTTGCCGGAGACCGCCTCAAGATCAGCATCAAGCGCAGCAATCACGGCGCTCGCCACATCTTCTGCCAGCACGAACGGCAGCGGATTCTTGCCGTTGTTCCAGCCCACGCAATATGTCTCGGTATTGAACGCCCCAAGTGCAGAATGGAACGGGGCACCGCCCTCGCCCACCACCACGGCGGGGCGCAGGATCGAGACAGGCAGACCGCGATCCGCGTGCAGTTTTAGCATCGCTTCCTCGGCCACGACCTTCGCATAGGCATAATCGCCGCGTGCATCGGGCTTCTGGTCCGGCGGCGTATCCGCGTCCAGGATTAGGCTCTTGTCGCCCAGCCACAGCGCCGCCGAGGAACTGACGAACAGCATCCGCTCGGTGCCTGCTTTCAGGCACGCCTCGGCCACCGTTTCGGCCCCGCCGACCATTGCCGCCGTTACCGCCTCGCGAGTCGCGCCGCCACCGCCATGGGCGAGGTTGACGACCTTTGGCGCGCGGCGGACGACGTCGGCAACCGCTTCCGGGTCCGAGATCGAGCCTCCGAACACGCCGACCTGAGCATGGCGGAACAGACCCGGCAGGTTTTTGGTCGACCGCGCCATCACAGCAACGCGCAGGCCCTTCGCGATTAGCGCTTCGGTCAAATGCTGGCCGATAAAGCCGGTGCCGCCCAGCACCGCCACATCATAGGTCTCGTTTGTTCCCGGCTTCGCGACCGCAGGAATCGGCGCAGCCTCGGCAACCGCCGCCGCATCTTCGCACAGGGCGACAAGGCGCAGCCCCGCCTCTCCCGTCAGCGTTTCGCCCTTGGCGAGGTCTGCATAGAACGCGCCGACCGACCCGATCATCGAGCGGTTAAAACCGTCTGACTTGCCGGCAAAGCGCAGGATTTCTCCGGCATAGGAGCCGAGACCGCCAAAGGCCTGCCCCGCCGCCTGCTTCGCGACCTTGAAGCTGCGCCGTGCATGGTCGATGGGCGCAATCTCGGCATGAGAACCGCGCCCAAGCACCCGGCTCTCGAACATTTCGGCATCAATCACGCCATCATCGCAAAGGGCGGAAACCGACCAGCTCGGATAATTCGCGCCAAGTATCACCTGCAACTGCGCATCGCCGCGGTCCGATTCGAACGAGAGCGACCAGCGATTCGTGATCGCAACGCCCTCGGTTGGCCGCGACGGCTCACCCGGCAAGGCACCCGAAAGGCGGACAGGGCCGAGCAGATCATCGATCAGGCTCAGCGGATGCACCACCTGCTCCATGAGCAGATTGCGGGGCGAATCGAACATCCAATGGCCGAACTGTTTCGCGGCCATCTGGCGCAGGGGCGCTGCAAAGCGCATCTGAACGGCGCGCAGCTTACCGAACTCGCCACTATCGACCTTCGCTTTCAGGCGCAGATAGGCGGGGTGATGCACGAAATTGTGGTTGATGCGCAGGGACGCGCCGGACTTCGCTGCAACATCGAGTAAAGCCTGACAATCTGCCGTCGTCTCGGCCATCGGCTTTTCGAGCAAGACGTTCATCCCCGCAGCCAGCAGCGGTTCCGCAACCATGCGATGGGTCGGGGGCGGTGTCAGGACATGGGCCGTATCGGCAATATCCGCGGACAGAAGATCCTCAATCGACGCAAAGGCTTTTGCGCCAATCCGACCGGCCATTGCCTCGGCGCGCCCGAGCGATGGGTCGACCACGGCCACGACCTTTGCATCCTTGACGGTGGCGAGACCGCCGAGGTGAGCATCGGCGATAAATCCGGCTCCGATCAGTGCGACACGGCGCATGGCATTCTCCTGCATTCGCGAATATTCTGGTCGGACGTTACTGCGTCCACTTCTCCAAACCCTTAAAGCGCAACGAAAAACCGCGCCCAGTTGAACGGAGCGCGGATGCAGGTTTAAGACCGGATGCTGCGATGCAGCATTTCTCAGTAGTAGGGAGAGTGCCCCGCATGTCCGGGCACGTTATGGGCGCCGGGAATATCGCAGATCGCGTAGCCATCGGCATCGAAGCGAACGCCTGAGCCGAATGTCGTTGCGGCATAGGAGGATGCGGGGGCGTATGTGCTGGTTTGCGCAGGCTGTACATACGCCTGCTGTACCACTGGCGCGGCGGCGTAGCGTTGCGCGACAACCGGCTGCGGAGCGGTATAAGCCTGTGCCGTGTAAGCGGGGGCCGAATACGACTGGGTCTGTGCCGTGTAGGCGGGTGCGGTATAGGTCGGCGCCGCATAGGCCGTCTGAACCGGGACTGGATTGTTCACATAGGCCGTGCGCCGCCACGACGTATCGGCGGAATTCCGACTGGCAAAGGCGGACGACTGCGAGACCGAATCGCCGCGATAGACCAGCGGCGTCCCCGGCGGATCGCCTACGGTGTTTCGATAGGAGACATCATTGGCATAGTGCCCGTGCTCGAACGGCGCACACCCGGCGAGCAGTGCCGCCCCCGCCGCCGCAATAAGAAAGACTTTCATGCGAGACCCTCATCTCTTGTATTTATCGTACAAGGTTAACACAGCGCATTAAGAATACCAGAAAAATGTTCATTCACAAGACTCTGCGAAATGTTCTTCATCTCTGACATTCGGAATACAACGGATTAAGCCTACCTTGTACGGCTGACGCCCCGCAATCCGTCGCATACAGATTATTTTATTAAAACGCACCCATGGCGATACCAGCGCCGAGGGCCGCGCCGAGGTCTCGGCAGCGGTGTAACTCCATGTCAGAAATAGTTTTTTCAGCGAGGATCGCCTCGCGGGTCTGGGCGTGGGTGCAGATGATGAGCGGCTCTTGCACCGCTTTCAACCGCCAACCCTGCGCAATCCGCGCCACCTGGCGCACGGCGTTCTCGCCATCGGAACCGGCGCAGACCATCTGGGCATAAGGCCGCCCTTCGATCCGCCCGAGCACGTCGTAATACGTGCGGTCGAATAAATCTTTTATCACCCCTGCGATGGCCGCCAGATTCTCTGGCCCGGCGAAGATATACCCATCGGCGGCGAGCAGGTCATCGGCGTTAGCATCATCGGCGCGCTTGAGGATGGTCTCAGTCTCCGCCTGCGCGGCCTCGGCAGCCGCCTCCGCCATCTGCCGCGTGCCGCCAGTGCGGGAGTAATAGACGATCAGGAGGGTGGGCATAAGAGCAATGATAAAAAGAAATAAAAACCTCTGAAGCGAGATCAGTTAATCTGAACGCCACAAAAACTGATGCTTCCTCCCAATGGGATTGCCGCCTGCTCCAAACCTTTTCCACAATTATAGTTTAAGATCACTTCCCAATCAAGAGGGCCGGCGGGGTTAATAATGTTATCAACTTCCCAATCTGGATCAGATTTATCGCGCTCCTTACTTCGAGAGAAAAAATCCACCGGAAAATTTACGCTGTCAGGCACATTTGAAAAATCACAATCACCTGCATTTACGATCGATTTTTTGCTTGCATTTAGGCCGCCAAATTCTACTAGAAAGTTAGTTGGATGAAAAACAACAAATTCCATTACAAGAATCTGCCCATCGAAAAATTTTCCTAACTGTAAATTAAAGCCATTTTCTTCTACTTCTTCTACTTTATAGAAATTTTTCGATATATTACTGTCTGTATAAAATCTAACGTGAGATATATAATTTTTGTTTGCGTTAAACGCAGCTACAAATGCCGAACTTTCTGGTACAGTCTTCTCTAGATTATTTATAATGGCGATACGGACCACTTGAATGAAGGGCATTGTATTTACTGAATGAATTTTCTTATTTTTTCCATCCGAAGATGAAACCACCAGAAGAGAGCTTTTAATTGGGTTGCAATAAAATATATCGATTGACTTTGGATTTAATACACTTTGGAGAAAAGAAGTGATCGCACCTTGTGCAAATGGTCCAAATACAAAAACTAAAACAGCGATAATCGCTGTCCACTTTAGCAAATTATTTTTTGCCCAGCGGACAACGCTACTCCATTTTTTTCGTAGATTACAATCATTCATGTAAGTTCGTGTGCTTACCCTGGATACAATCCCTCAAATATCCGAATACATGTGCTTTTCCGCCTCGCCGCCTGGATGAGTCACGGCACCGTTGATCGTGGACCCGACCAGCTGAGCATATTTCCAGAGCGCGCCCGAGGCGTAGATGGTTTCGCGGGGGCCGTTCCAGCCCTCCTTCCGCTTGGCCATTTCGTCGTCGGAGACATCGACCGACATCTCCCCGGTAATCGCGTTGAGGGTGATGACATCGCCGTCCCGGACCAGCGCAATCGGGCCGCCCATGGCTGCCTCCGGCCCCACATGGCCGACGCAGAACCCGCGCGTCGCGCCAGAGAACCGGCCATCGGTGATCAGCGCGACCTTCTTGCCCATGCCCTGCCCCGACAGCGCGGCGGTGGTGGACAGCATTTCGCGCATTCCGGGTCCGCCGCGCGGGCCTTCGTTGCGGATGACGATCACGTCGCCCTCGTTATAGCTGCGCGCCTTGACGGCTTCGAACGCATCTTCCTCGCATTCGAACACGCGGGCGGGGCCGGTGAAGACTTGTTCTGCCTCGGACATGCCGGCGACTTTTACGATGGCCCCCTCGGGCGCGAGGTTGCCCTTCAGGCCGACGACGCCGCCGGTCACGGTGATCGGCGTCTCGACGGGATGAACGACGACACCGTCGGGGTCGGGCACGCCCTCCAGGTTTTCGGCCATGGTCTTGCCGGTCACGGTGATGCAATCGCCATGCAGCAAGCCCGCTTTCAGCAATTGTTTCATAACGACGGGCACGCCGCCATTATCGAACAGATCCTTGGCGATGTATTTACCACCCGGCTTCAGATCGACAAAATATGGCGTCGATTTGAAGATCTCGACCACGTCCATCAGGTCAAACTTGATCCCGGCCTCATGGGCAATGGCAGGCAAGTGAAGCCCCGCATTGGTCGATCCGCCAGTGCAGGCAACGATCCGCGCGGCGTTCTCCAGCGATTTCAGGGTCACGATGTCCCGCGCGCGAATGCCCTCGGCGAGCAGGTTCATCACGGCGGCCCCGGCACCAACGCCATAGGCATCGCGGCTTTCATAAACCGCCGGTGCGCCCGATGAGTAGGGCAGCGCAAGGCCGATGGCCTCGGAAACGCAGGCCATGGTGTTCGCTGTGAACTGTCCGCCGCACGCCCCTGCGCTCGGGCAAGCGACCTGTTCCAGTTTTTCGAGGTCACAGGTGGACATATTACCCGCTTGGTGCTGGCCAACTGCCTCGAACACGTCCTGCACCGTCACGTCGCGGCCCTCGAACCGGCCTGGCAGAATCGAGCCGCCATAGACGAAAACGCTCGGTGTATTCAGGCGAACCATGGCCATCATCATGCCCGGCAGGGACTTGTCGCACCCGGCGAGGCCAACGATGGCGTCATAGGCATGGCCGCGCATGGTCAGCTCGACGGTGTCCGCAATCGCCTCGCGCGACGCGAGCGACGACCGCATCCCCTCGTGGCCCATGGCGATGCCGTCGGTTACCGTGATGGTTGTGAACTCGCGCGGGGTGCCGTGGGCCTCCTTAACGCCGAGTTTCACCGCCTGCGCTTGGCGGTTCAGAGCCATGTTGCACGGCGCGGCCTCGTTCCAGCAGGTCGCGACGCCGACGAAAGGACGGTGGATTTCTTCATCCGTCAGACCCATCGCATAGAGGAACGAGCGGTGCGGCGCGCGCGACGGCCCCTCGGTCACATGACGGCTGGGCAGTTTGGATTTGTCGAAGCGCGGATGTGATGAGCCGTCCATGGCGAATTCCCTCAAAGCGATTTTCTTTCCACCGCTCTAAGGGAAAACGTCCCGGGCCTCAATATGCCTAAGCCCTGCGCAACTTCCACATCATCCAAAGGCCAAAAAAGATGATAAAGGCCGCGAAGACCGAAATCCCGAGCAGCAGCGCGTCGAGAAGGCCCGACAACCCTCGCCAAACCTTACCATCCCAGTGCGGCAGTTTGATTTGCTCACCGACGGGATGCGCTGCCGAAATCGCCTGCGCTCCATCCTCGTCCATCCAGCCATACCCATCGACGACGACAGTTTCTCCAGATGCAATGCGCACGTCGATCACGGGCAGCGCGGGCGGCTGCGTCCGGCGCATCTCGACGGTCGAGGCAACAACGGTGACCGGCTCACGCGCGAACAGGCTCGCCCAGACCGGCGGCTCGGGGATCACGCCACCTACGACATAGAGGATGAGGCCACCCACAAGCGCCAATCCTGCACAAACACCCTGAATCGCGTTCATCTATGTATCGACCCATTTCCACATATCGATCCAGTTGTATGGCCGAAATGCTCGCTCATCTTTCAAATCCCGCGATATACTCATAATTGTTGACAACATCGCGGCGTGGAGTCCCGCTTCCAAGACATCTGATAAAAATATCCTTTTTACATCATATACTTAAAAGTAAACGCGAGACTTGGGAAGCAACATCTTGCACGGTTTTCGGAGCAAGCGGTTTACCAAGCTTCCTAAGATAAAACATACGCGGCACTGTCAATATCAGCGCCATGGGATTTCATACCAATCATGCCGACCGTCATAAGTCAGATGCGCGCGTCGGTCGTCGTATCCGATACTCCTACCGGGCGGCGCTATCGATCATCGCAGCAATCTCTCTGACTTTCTTTTTCATCGAGCGTCGTTCGTTAAAACAATTCGACGGCATTGCCACCATCATCAACACGAGCGGGCAACAGCGGATGCTGTCCCAGCGCAGCGCACTTTACGCACAAATGCTGGTTCATAGCAGCGATGAGGCGGCAAACGCGCCTGTGATCGAAGAGCTGCGGCGGCTTCGCGAAAAGATCGCGAGCAACCATGCGCTCATCATGGATATGGGACTTCCCTATGGCACCGACGATGACAGCCTGTCCGACGGTGCGTTGAAGGTCTACTATGGCGGTAAGCACAATCTGAACGAGCAACTGCGCACCTTTCTGATCGATATGGACCGTCTTCTGACATCGGTGCCTGAGGAAAGGGTCAAAGCGGCTGCTGACATCAAAAAAGCTGCGATGGCACCGTTGTTAAACGCACTCGACGCCGCCGTTACGCAATTCGAAAGCGACGCGAAAGAAAGTGTCGTTGCCACG
>CALGNO010000160.1 GCA_937958625.1 uncultured Neomegalonema sp. | reverse complement strand
GATTTATGCCTGTTCTGAGCCGCCCGGCGATTTGTTCAGGCGTCCAGCCTTCGGCAAGGCGGTCCATGACATACTCGCGAAGGGCTTGATCCTTTTCGAGCCGCGACGACCGCTGACGGCGATAAAGATAAGATCCATCAGCATAGTCAGGCCGATAGGCACCACTGCCCTGGGAATTACGCTTCAGTTCCCCGCTGATCGTTGATTTCTCCCGCCCGAGATCGCGCGCTATCGCGTTCACGCCCAGACCGCTGGACTTCAACTCTGAGGTGCCCCGATTTTCTTAGACGCCTGCCTGGTTCAGTTTTCGCTGTCTGATCTCGAAGTCAATGGGCGACAGCATTCCGTTGTTGGTGTGCTTGCGTTTCGGATTGTAAAACATCTCGATGTACTCGAACACGTCCTGTCTCGCCGCCGCACGTGTCGGGTAAGCCTGGCGTCTGATGCGTTCTCGTTTCAGAAGTTGAAAGAAGCTTTCGGCGACCGCGTTATCATAACGGTTTCCCGGTCGGCTCATACTGGCTTCGAGGGTGTGCTGGGACAGGAACAGTTGCCATTCCCGACTTGTGAACTGGCTACCCTGGTCCGAATGCACGGTGACCTGTCCCGTTGGCTTTCGCCGCCAGATGGCCATCAGCAGGGCTTGCAAAGCCAGGTCGGTCGTCATGCGCGATTGAGCCGACCACCCCACCACGCGGCGGGAGAAAAGATCGAGGACCACGCACAGGTACAGCCAACCCTCATGGGTCTTGATATAAGTAATGTCGGTTACCCAGATCTGATCGGGCACGGAAGTCTGGAAGTCCCGCTCCAACCTGTTCTCAGCCACGGCGGCGGGCTTACCACCATAACGGCCCCGACGGCGCTTATAGCCTATCTGCGCGGTGATCCCGGCCAGTGACGCCAGCCGCGCCACCCGGTTCCCGGAAACGCATTCGCCTCGATCGCGCAGGTCGTCGGCGAGTTTGCGGTAGCCATAGACCTTGCCGCTGTCAGTCCAGGCTTGGCGGATCAGTTTTGTCTGGCGCAGGTCTTCCCGTGCCCGGCGGCTCAACGGTTCCTTGAGCCACGCATAGAAGCCGCTGAAATGCACCCGCAGCATCCGACACATGGCCCGGACGCCGAACTCAACGCGATGCGCCCTCCCTCTCGGGCATTGCTGCGCAATACCCTGCCGGGTAGTGGATGAAGGCGTACTTCATTGGGACTCGCGCGCGAAGTACGCCGTTGCGTTCCGCCGTGGAAACGCCCCACTGGGGCCTTTCCTGATCCGGCTTCAATTTAAGATGTCGCGCTCCTCGGTGACGCGGACCAGTTCCCGCTTCAGCCGTCGGTTCTCAGCTTCATGATCCACGTCGCCCGACTTCGCGAGAGGGTCGGCGAAAAGCTTCAGCCATTTGTACACAGAGTGGGTACTCACCCCCCAACCGCCGCGAAACCTCCCCAACAGGATATCCCCGCACAGTGATCTGATGCACCGCATCGCGCTTAAAATCGTCGCTGTAATTGCTTGTCACCATCTCGGCCTCCTTGCCTCAAAATTAGCGGGCAAAGCATCTACAAATCTTGGGGCAGCTCAGTGGCAGGTCAATGGGAGCGCAGCATCGAAAGCTCAACCGCATGGATCCAAATCGCAAGCATCCACCTTGTGACGCGAAGGCTCGCAAGATTCTGCTATCCTACATGAACTTTTGAAGCAGACTCTGAGTTAATTCCACTTACTCCCCTATAAATACCGCCTTCCGTTTCTCGTTAAACGCCACAACCCCTTCCCGCCGATCCGTGGTGGGGACCGTGCGGTTATAGGCTTCGATCTCGAAGGCGAGGCCGTCGCGCAGGGCCATGCCGAGGCCCCTGTGAATCGCTTGCTTGGCTTGGCGCACGGCGATGGGGGCGTTCGCGGCGATGCGCTCGGCGGTGGTCAGGGCCGCTTCGGCCAAATCATCGGCGGGATAGACCGCGTTGACGAGGCCCCATTCGGCGGCTTGCTGTGCCGAAAACGGAATGCAGGACAATACAAGTTCCTTCGCCCGCCGCTCGCCCATGGCCCTTGCCAGCGTCTGGGTGCCGCCCGCGCCGGGGATGATGCCGAGGGACGCCTCGGTCATTGCGAACCGAGCGCTATCGGCGGCGTAGATAAAATCGGCGCAAGCGGCGATCTCGCATCCGCCGCCATAGGCCGCGCCGTTTACTGCCGCGATCAGAGGCACCGGACAATCGAGCAGGGCGCGCACCATGCGTTCGAATATCAAATGCTGCCGCCCCCAGGCCGCATCGCTCATGCCGTTGCGCTCTTTCAGGTCGCCCCCGGCACAAAAGGCCCGCGCACCCGCGCCCGTCAGCACGATGCAGCGGGTATCACCGGGGTCGAGCGCCAGCGCCTCAAACACCGTTATCAGGTCGCGGGAAAGCTGCGTATTCATCGCATTCGCCGCCTCGGGCCGGTCCATGGTCACCCGTAAAATATGCGGTCGGGGCGTCGCGAGGGTCAGGGTCTCGAATTTCTCTGTCATCCGCCCATGAAGTTCGGTTTAGAGAGGGCCGTCAAGACGTGGGATGCATCATGGAAACAGTCAGGCTTGGCCTCGTGGGGGCCGGATCAATCTCGGCGCGGCATTTGTCAGCCATCGAGGCACTGGCGGATGAGGTCGCGCTTGTCGCCATTGCCGACCCGTCCGAAGCGACGGCGGCGCGGGCTGCGTCCCTTGGCGTCCCATGGTTTGCGCAGACCGAGGCGATGCTGGCGGCGGTGCCTTGCGATGGCGTTATCGTTTGCACCCCCACGGAACATCACCTCGCCCCGACCCTCGCGGCGCTGGATGCCGGGGCGCATGTGCTGGTCGAAAAACCGATCTGCGCCACGGTGGCGGAGGCTCAAGCGGTCATCGCGCGCAGCGAGGCCACCGGTCGGCATGTGCTGGTCGGCCATCAGCGGCGCTATTACCCCCAGGTCGAACGCGCCCGCGCCATCGTGCAGGGCGGTGATCTTGGTCAACTGGTCGCCGTTTCCGGTCAATGGACCCTGCGCAAGCCCGACGATTACTATACCCCTGACTGGCGCAAACGGTGGCAGGCGGGGCCGGTTCTCACCAATCTGATCCACGATATGGATTGCCTGCGATATATCTGCGGCGAGGTTCTAAGCGTTCAGGCCGAGGTCAGCAATGTCGTTCATGGATGGGAAAAAGAAGACGCCGCCGCGCTCGTGATCCGGTTCGAGGGCGGGGCGCTGGGCAGTTTCATCCTCTCCGATCAGACGACTTCGCCCTGGTCATGGGAAATGGCACTGGGCGAGAACCGGTCGATCCCGGCCAGCGGCCAGAACGCCTTGCGCTTCATGGGCCACGAGGCGTCGCTGGAATTTCCGAACCTGACCCTGTGGCGCAATGACGGCGCGCCCTGCGATTGGACGCGCCCGGTGCAGCGAGAGGAAGTGCCGCTCGATGCCGCCGATCCCTATATCGCGCAGCTTCGACACTTCGCCGAGGTGATCCGGGGCGTGGCCGCGCCGCGCATTGATGCCGCCGATGCCGCGCGCACCCTTGCCGCGACAGTCGCGGTCCTGGACAGCGCTCGCACTGGTGCGCGGGTTGTGTTGGCGCAGTAAGGCTTGAACCCGCCGCGCGGCTGTGGGATTGGCGATGACCACATCAAGGAGGCGCACCGGTGAGCAAGACCATCTACATTCTCAACGGCCCTAACCTGAACCTGCTCGGCAAACGCCAGCCTGAGATATACGGCCACGAGACCCTGACCGATGTCGAGGCCGCCTGTCGCGCGGTCGGTGACGCCAACGGCCTCGGTCTGCGCTTTCACCAGAGCAATCGCGAATACGAGCTGATCGACTGGATTCACGAGGCGCGAGAGGATGGGGCGGGGATCATCATCAACCCGGCGGCATTCTCGCATACCTCGGTGGCCGTTCTCGATGCACTGAATACCTTCGACGGGCCGGTGCTGGAGGTGCATGTCTCCAATATCCATAAGCGTGAGGCGTTCCGGCACCATTCCTATGTCAGCCAACGTGCCGAGGGCGTGATCGCGGGCTTCGGTGCGCAGGGCTATGCGCTGGCGATGCAACGGATGGCGGCGTTGTTGGCGGAATAGGGATGATGATGATCGACATCTTTCGCCGTGGGCTCCTGCTCACCGCGGCTTTGTTCTTGTTCATGGCCGCCCCTTCTGCCCTTGCCCAGTCGGAACCGCCCGATGCGTCGGCGGCGGCAGCACAGGCGAGGGCGCTGGTCGAGGTCTTGCAGGATGATACAGCGCGACAGGCGCTGATCTCAGAACTCGAACGCATCGCATCGCCCGCGGCGACAACAGAGGGAGAAACAGTCGCCGAGATTTTGGACGTGCCGGAGGAAAACGCCATCTCCCTCGGTCGTCGTCTCGCCCTCTTGAGTCAGGAAACGGCGCAGACGGTGGCTGACAGCCTGTCGGTCCTCGGCGCGCGGCTGATGGATTTGCCCAATACCCTCGCCGCGCTCGACACCGCTCAGAATGTCGGGGTTCTGTGGGAAGCGTTCCAGAACCTGCTGCTTGTCATCATTGCGACCTATGCGCTGTTCATTCTGTTGCGCCGTCTCGCCCGCCCGCTCTATCGGGCCATGGGGCACAGCGCGTCGGAGGTCGGTGCGCTGCGTACCGCGTTTCTGATCGCCGGATCGACGGTCATCGACGCGCTGATCGTCATTGTGGCCTGGGCGTCGGGCTATGCGGTGACGACGCTGTTATTCGGCGAATACGGTGAAATCGGCATTCGCCAGACCCTCTATCTCAATGCCTTTCTGGTGGTCGAGATGGTCAAGGTTGTGCTGCGTTTCATCCTGTCGCCGACCACGGGCGACCTGCGCCTGATTGCGATCGGAGACATGGCTGCACGGTATCTGAACCGTTGGCTGACGGTCATCATCACGATCTTGGGGTTCGGTCAGTTATTGATCGTTCCGATCATCAATCAGCAAGTATCCTTTCTTGCGGGACAGGCGATGTCGGCGCTGTTGTCGCTCATATGTCTGCTGATCGCCCTCGCTCTCGTGCTGCGCAACCGGCGGCGGGTGGCCGACTGGCTGACGAATGAGGCCGCCCATCCCGGCCAGCCGGGGTTGCTACGGTTTCTCGCCCGTCGATGGCACTGGCCGGTGATGATCTATCTGGCGGCACTGTTCCTGATCGTCGTGGCGAGGCCGGACGGGATGCTGTTTCCGGTGCTGGTCGCATCGGGAAAGATCATACTCGCAATCTTGCTGGGAATGATCGCGACCGGCGTCATCACCCGGGGCATTTCCGCCGGAGTCACTCTGCCCTCGAATGTCAGCCGGCGATTGCCCCTGCTGGAGCGGCGACTCAACCGTTTCGTACCAAAGACCCTGATGGTCATCCGTGTTCTGGTTGTTTTCGTCGTGGTTGCAATCACCGTCAATGTTCTCGGTATGCTTGACATTGAGGCATGGCTGGAATCCCGATTTGGTGCCGATCTCGCCGCCCGGATCGTGGCGACCGCGATGATCGTGCTGGTCGGTTTTCTGGTGTGGCTGGCACTGACGTCCTGGGTCGATTACCGCATGAATCCGGAATATGGCAGCGTGCCGACGGCGCGCGAGACGACGCTGCTGTCCCTGCTGCGCAATGCGGCGACGATCGCCATTTTCGTTATCACGCTGATGTTCGCCCTGTCCGAAATCGGCATCGACATCGCGCCGCTGCTCGCCTCTGCCGGGGTGCTGGGACTGGCAATCGGTTTCGGCGCGCAAAAGCTGGTGCAAGACATCATCACCGGTGTCTTCATCCAGTTCGAGAGCGCGATCAATGTCGGCGATGTCATCACGGTCGGCGGCACCACGGGCACAGTCGAGCGCCTGACGATCCGCTCGGTATCCCTGCGCGACCTACACGGGGTCTACCACATTATTCCGTTCAGTTCGGTCGACATGGTGTCGAACTTCATGCGCAGCTTTGCCTATTTCGTCTGTGACATGGGCGTCGCCTATCGCGAGAATACCGACGAGGTGCGCAAGGCGATGATGGATGCCTTTGACGAACTGGCGAAAGACAAGACCATGGCCTCCGATTTCCTTGGTACGATGGACTGGATGGGTGTCACGTCCTTCGGTGACAACGCCGTCAATGTCCGCACCCGGCTAAAGGTCGCACCGGGCAAGCAATGGGGCATCGGGCGAGCCTATAATGCCATCGTCAAACGCATTTTCGACGAACGCGGTATCGAAATGCCCTTCCCGCACCGCACGCTCTATTTCGGAGAAGACAAGGACGGCAACGCCCCCGCCGCGCGGGTTGCCGTCGATCTGCCGGAGAAGGGAAAGGCCGATGCGTCGGCAGTGTCCGCGCCCTCGCACCCTGCCCGCCGTATCGACACGCCGCCGGGAGAGGACGAGGTCACCTGAACATCGTTCAGGGCATCAGCGCCTTGATATAGCCGGGCAACGCGAAGGCGGCCTTGTGGACCTCGGGGGTGTAATACCGCGTCTCGATCCCTGCGGCCTCGAACCGGCTTTCCAGCGTGGCAAGCTCAACGGCGCGCGCCGCCCCGGACTTCGATCCCCACCCCAGCGCCATCGGTCCGCCCGCATAGGTCGGCACATGGGTCAGGTAACAGGTCCAGTCGGCGAAAAGCGCCTTGAAAGCCCGCATCGTGCCGGTCAGCTCGTCGCCCTGCATGAACGGCACACCGTTCTGGGTGACGATAATCCCGTCTTCATTGAGCAAGCCGCGCGCATGGTCGTAGAACGTGTCGGTGAACAGCACTTCGCCCGGCCCGATAGGGTCGGTTGAGTCCACGATCATCACGTCAAACCGACGGTCCGTCTCGCGCACAAACGCCGCCCCGTCGGCAATCACCAGATCAAGGCGCGGATCATCAAAGGCCCCGGCGCTCAGCGTGGGCAGGTATTGCTTCGAGAAATCCACGACACCCGCGTCGATCTCGACCATCGTGACATGCTCGACCGAGGTATGGCGCAGGACTTCGCGGGCCATACCGCCATCGCCGCCGCCGATGATCAGCACCCGCTTCGCCGCGCCATGGGCGAAGATCGGCACATGGGCCAGCATCTCGTGATAGATAAACTCATCGCCGGTGGTGGTCTGCACCACGCCATCAAGGGTCAGAACCCGGCCCATGCGCGCATTTTCGAACACGCGGAGGCGCTGGTGATCCGTCTCGCTGTCGTAAAGGACCGTATCCTCGCGCAGCATCTGGCCGTAACCGTCATGCAGCGCCTCGACGGACCACCCATCGAGCGAAGCGGACGCCATCAGACGACCCCTTCGCCGCGCAGCAGCTCATCGACCTTGACCTCGTCGGCGTCGAAGGCCTTGCGCAGAATATCAACGGCCTTCCATGGTTCGGCATCGCCGCACATAAAGACATCGAAGGCCGCATATTCGGCCTCGGGCCACGTATGCACGCTGATATGACTCTCGGCCAGCACGGCCACGCCGCTGACGCCCTGGGGCGAGAAGCGGTGCAGATGGATATGCAGCAGCGTTGCCTTACAGGCATCCACACACTCGCGGAACGCGGCCTCGACGGTCTCGATACAATCGAGGCTCTTGCCGCCGATGATCTCGATAATCAGGTGGGTGCCGGCATAAACCTTACCCTCCCGACGGATGAAATGATCGTCCCTGCCTTCGTCGAGCAGTCGTTCGGTCAGCGAAACGACATTGTCGCCGTTCGCGGTCGAATTTTCTTCCGTTTGGGTGGTGCCTGTCTCCAGGTCCATCCCCAGTTGGAAGAGGTGTTGCGTCGCCATGGGCGCACCCTCCCCAGACCAGTAGATGATACCCCCCGACCAAGGCGCTTGGCCGGGAATGAACCGGACAGGTAGGATTTCAGGATGCTACGTGCAAGGGAATTTTAGCACGATTGCGGTGATTGACCCTCACGGAGCAATATCGTCCGCGACAATTTGTACAGGGCAGCTTGATTGACTCGGCACGGCACGACGTGTTCGCATCGACACTTCGCTGCAGAAGCGTCTTGGGCGCGCCCTGGAAAAGAGTTGTTCAGCAACCACAGTGGCAGCAGCGTCCTCGCCTTTCGGTTTTACCGTAGCGGGGCAGGGGAGTGTTAATCGGATGACTGGCTTGCAGAGGACCATCATCGACCCGCGCGCGCTCGACCGCGCGAGCAAGGCCGTTGCTTTCCGTAACAGCGCCCTCCCCGAAAAAGCGATACGAATGTTGGCGAGCGAAGTCATTGTAAGGCTCGCCGACCGCTTTCCGCCGGTGCAGCCCGCCGTTACCGGTCAGCCCTCGGAAGCCGAGATCGCGGCCTTCGCGGACTCTCTGTTATCCGCCGAGCCCGAGGCCGGGTTGTCGATCATCTTGGGTTTGCGCGATAAAGGTGTGTCGCGGGACGACCTCTACATGAATTACGTCGCCATGGCCGCCCGCCGACTGGGTGAGCGCTGGGACAGTGATGAAATCCCTTTCACCGATGTCACCATCGCCGTCGGTCGGCTCTATGTCATCATGCGCGCCCTGCGCCCTGCCTTCGTGCCGGTCAATATCGATGCTGCCGACAAGCGCGGTGCGCTGTTCGCCTCGGCCCCGGGCGAAGATCATACCCTTGGCGTGACCATGGCTGCCGATATGTTTCGCGACAACGGGTGGAATATCGACCTGCAAGTCGGTCTGGATCACGAAGCCTTGGTCGAGATCGTTTCCAGTCATTTTTACCCGGTCATCGGTCTGTCAGCCAGCAGCGAGCGGATGATCGTGCCGTTATCGCGCCTGATCGCCTCGATCCGCATCACCAGCCCGGCCTCTGCCGTCGTGGTCAGCGGCGAACTTGTGGCAATCGAGCCTGAGCTTGCGACGATTGTGGACGCAGACGGGGCGCTGAGCAGCTCTGTCGACGCCATGGCGGAAGTAGAGCGCCTGATCGACCTCTAAAGTACTGGTCCGCGTATTCATGCCGACCCTCTGCCGCCCGCGCGATACTTGAAGCGCGCCGGAGGTAGACGAAAATAATCTAAAAGTTTCTTCAATCTCTAAAATTGTTTACCAGCTTTCGAAAGCTGACGTTCAGCCTGTCTCGATAATCTCTACCCCGTAAGAAAACGTCGGGGGACGTCATGACCTGTGAAGTAAAAGAGCGATTTGACCGCTTTGATAGCGATCTTCGGGACAGCACGAAGCTGAATATTCTTTATCTCGATGATGATCCAATGGATCACAAGCTGATGAAGCTGTTTTTGCGGCGCTCCGAGGGTGCCGATAACTGCGACCTGACTTGCGTCTTGAATATTGCGGAAGCGCGCGAGAGGCTCGGTGCTGGTGGCGTCGATATTCTGGTCCTCGACAACCGTATGCCTGAATCGCCTAACTTTCAGGTAACGCTCGAGAAACTGGGTGCGATTGATGACCGGACGAAGCTGGTCGTCGTATCGTCCGAAGTCGAAGGCGAAGCATTTCGCAAGATCGACAATCCCGCGCATAAACCCGTGGCGATCCTGGAAAAATCGACCTTGCGCTCGCGCGTTTGCGATGGATTCTTCGAGACTTTGTAGTCTTCGAAACAGGGTGCCGTGCAAGACCGTCAACCGGCGATGCGCTCGGCCTCTGCAGTCGCTGACGATTGCCCACTCGCGTTGCCGGTATCGCCGGGGGCCGCGATTATCTCGCCGGGCAGGGTGAACCGAATTCTGGTGCGCAGGTCGACATCGGGTTTTCCCAGCCACAGCTTTCCGCCGCGCGTCTGTATCACATGCGCGACCGCCGACAGGCCGAAACCGCGCGTACCCGCGGATGACTTTACCAGCGCGATGCGTTTGGCAAAGCTGGCATCGCCACCTTCAAACCCGTCGCCATCATCGGCCACCGTGAATGTCAGAGCACCGGACTCTTCGGCCTCGACGGTGATCTCGGTCCGCGACTTGGCATGGCGCACCGCATTTTCCATCAGATTGCGCAGGATCATCTGCAACACGACCGCCTCGCACCGCACCCAGAGATCGGGCTTTACGATCGTCAGGTTGGCTTCCGGATCGACCAGCGCCGCGATGTCACTGCACAGGTGGAAAAGATCGACGGCAACGGGCGTCTCTTCTTGCTGTTTCATCGCGCGCGCATAGCCGAGGATGTCCTCGACATACCCGAGCGCCTTTTCAGCGATCTCCTGGGTCATCTCGAGCATTTCGAGCTTGTCGTCGCCCATATCCGCGAACCCGTCCAGGGTTGCCTCGGTCAACATGCTGATCTTCGTGAGGGGACCGCGCACGTCATGGGCGGTCATCGAGGTGAAGAGGGCGATGTTTTCGTTCAGCTTTTCGAGCTGGCTATGGGCCTTTGCCGCTTTCAGCTCGCGACTGCGCGCCTCGGTAATGTCGAGGGCAATGCCCAAGACGCCGATCACCCGGCCATCATCGTCCCGCAGCGGAGACAGCGTCGTATCCCACCACCGTTCCGACGAAAGAAGGTTCAACACCTC
>CALGNO010000159.1 GCA_937958625.1 uncultured Neomegalonema sp. | reverse complement strand
GATCTGTCCGTCACATTTCTTCGAGGCACCGATGCCGATTGTCGGAATCGCGACCTCCTTGGTGATGCGGGCCGCGAGTGGTTCGACCATACCCTCCAGCACCAGTGCAAAGGCACCGGCTTCGGTGACGGCTTTCGCGTCATCGACATGCACTTGCCAGGTGTCTTCATCCCGGCCCTGGGTCTTGAAGCCACCCATGACGTTGCTCGATTGCGGGGTCAGGCCGGTATGGGCCATCACCGGAATACCGCGCTCGACGAGGAAATGGACGGTTTCCGCCATGCGCACGCCGCCCTCCAATTTGACGGCCCCGCACTGGGTTTCCTTCATGATCTTCGCGGCATTGCGAAAGGCCACGCCGGGGCTTTCTTCATAGGTGCCAAAGGGCATATCGACGACGATCAGTGCCCGCCGGGTGCCACGTACAACCGCCTTGCCATGCATAATCATCAGATCGAGTGGCACGCCCACGGTCGTCTCCATCCCATGCATTACCATGCCGAGGCTGTCGCCCACGAGAATGAAATCGGCGAACTCGTCCACGATCTTGGCCGTATGGGCGTGGTAGGAGGTCAGCGACACAATCGGCTCGCCGCCTTTGCGGTTTGCGATTTTCGGAACGGTATTGCGGCGGATGGTTTCGGTCTGAACGCTCATGGCGTGATTTCCCTCTGGTCGATCAACAAGACCTCGCCGAAGAGTGCCGAGATCATGACTCCGATTTTAGCATCAGGCTTGCCGTTGATGGGCCTAAAAGTCAGGGCATCGACCACATCCACGGCCTGAAGGTCGGCGAACGCTTCGGTGCCGATGACCGCGCGGATCGACGCCACGGCCTCCTCGACGGTGCCGCCAGCGCCAATGGTTGCTTCGGCCTGCATCAGTGCACGGTTTAGGATCGGCGCGGCGGACCGCTCAGCATCGGACAGACGCACATTGCGGGACGAGAGCGCTAGGCCATCGGAATCGCGCACGGTTTCCACCCCGATGATCTCCAGCGGAAAATGCAGGTCGCGCACCATCCGGCGGATCACCGCGAGCTGTTGATAGTCTTTCTGTCCGAAATAGGCGGCATCGGCCCCGATGATGTTGAACAACTTGGCAACGACCGTGGCGACGCCGCGAAAATGTCCCGGACGTACCTTGCCGTGCAGGCGGTTGGCGAGGTCAGTCGTCTCGACGATGGTTTCATCGCCCTCGGGGTACATCTCGGTCGCCGAGGGCATAAAGACAGCCGAGACGCCCGCATCACGCAACAGCGCGAGGTCGGCATCCTCGGTCTTGGGATAGGTTTCGAGATCGCTGGGATTACCGAACTGGGTAGGGTTGACGAAGATCGTGGCGACGACGCTTTCGTGGCCCGCAACCGCCGCCTCGACCAACGCCATATGCCCCCGATGCAGCGCGCCCATCGTCGTGACCAGCCCGACACTGCCATTGCGGCGCAAGGCGGCAACCTGCTCGCGGATTTCGGGGATGGTTCTGATAACCTTCATCGGCACTCCGACAGTCTGTCTGATCCAGCATATTCATACGCGCAGCGAAAGCTACGGCTCAGAGACAAAAAAGCCCGCTCCAAGGGGGAGCGGGCTGTCGGGTTCATGGGCGTGGGATCAGGTCAGCTGTCGCTATCAGCTTTTTCTTCGTCCTCGGCCACTTCTTCGCTGTGTTCCATCAGATAGGCGATGACATCGGCGCGGTCTTTTTCTTTGCGCAGACCGGCGAAGGCCATCTTGGTGCCCTTCACGACATCTTTGGGCTTTTCGAGATACGCGTCGAGGGTTTCAGCATCCCAGACATTCTCTTCACCATAGGCGATCATGCCCTTGGAATATTTGTAATCTTCGACGGAACCCGGCACCCGGCCCATGACGTTTTGCAGGCTCGGCCCGACGCGGTTCTTGTCACTGTCGACCACATGGCACGCCTTGCACTTGCGGAAAACCTTCTCACCCTTTTTTGCATCGCCTTCGGCAAAGGCCGGGGCAGCGATACCGCCAAGAACAACGCCCAGTACCAGGGTGCTCAGTTTCATCGTCATAGTTATCTCTCCCGAAATCTTGTTCTTACGAGCGTAAAACGCCCTTTTGTTTCTGACAATACCTTGAACCGCGAATGTGACAACAATGCGTGATCACGTCGTGGCGGCAGGGTTCATCTTCCAGACAGTCCAATTGAGCAGGGCCGCCGTACTCACCCAGACGAGATACGGCACGAATAGCAGGGCTGCCACAGTTGAGATTGGCCATGCGAGCAGGATAAAGACGACAATCGACGTCCAAAGAGCCGTCACCTCGACAAAAGCGAGGTCCATCCGCTTCATGCCAAAGAACAGAAATGACCAAATCGCGTTCAGGACAAGCTGGATACCCCAAACGATGATCACGGTGCCGACGCCGACTTCGCTCCAAACCAGCCAACCGGCAAAGGCGATGAAGATATAAAGGATCGTCCAGACCACCGGAAACACCCAATCCGGCGGGTTCCAGGACGGTTTGTCCAAGCGGTCGTACCACGGTCCGGGCTTGAAGAACGCACCACTGCAGGCCGCGACCGCGACGAGTGCGAAGAATATTATCAGTGCCATTGCGTCCCTCAGACCTGCGGCATTATCGCCCCTTCCTATGGTGATGGCGCGGCGTCGAAAGTCCACTACGCATCGACGCGAAGCTAGATCATCTCCACGATTCCGCAACTTTCGCGCTTTTTTCGACACGCGAGCGGGGGCCGGGACCAGTCTATCGTCCTACTGCGCGGCCCCTTGCAACGACAGATTCCGGTCGCTCAACGCCTCTCGCATCGCGCCGGACAGGACAATTTTTCCGCGATAACCTGCCCGTGCAAGTCGTTGCGCGGTTTCCGGCACTGTCCCTGTATAGACGATCTGGCCACCGAGCGACGTGATGGAGAGCGCGCCATAATCCATCGCAAAGCGCGCTTCCGGGTGCGCCTTCAGCATCGCCTCGCCGGTCTCTTTGGCGGCGTCGATGGTGGCAAAGACCAGACTGCGGCACCCGTCTTCGTCTTCGATTACCGCAGTTGCAGCCCGCTCATCTATCGAGTGACCGAGATCTGCAACTGCCATGATCACCCCTTCACCCAGCGAAGCCGTATCGCCATCGGCCAGCCGCTCGTCGGGCATCAGCGTCCGAAACGCCTGTGCCGACAACAGTTCAGGCACCGATAGCGTATCCGGCGGCAGGCCTGTATGTTCCAGCGTAATTGCATAGCCGCGTTTCGCGTGGTTTTCGATGACGCCGCCTTTTTCCAATGTCGACACCGCGATGTCGCCATCGGTCACCACGACACGAAAACCCTGGGCCTTGGAAAAAACGAACGGCTCCGAGGCCGGGCCATCCACCGCACGCGCGATGTACGATCCGGCGGGCAAGCCCTGCAACATCTCGCGTCTTTCCTTGGCCCCGAGGCTTTGCTGGATACGCACATGCCGGGCGACCGAAGGCCCGCTGCAGCACGGCGCACCGCTCCCGTCATCGGCCTTGGCAACGCGGAACAGCACCTCGACGCCATCATCCATATTCCGGTGATAGCCGCCGCCGCATCGACCGCAGGCCATCAGCGCCGGAATGTCACGCAGGGAGCTGTATTCATTGGCCGAGGCGCGGCAGGCCGAACAGATCGCGTCATAGCGCATGGTCAAATCACCGGATCGAACCGCCAGCAGACAGGCGCGCAGGGCCTCCGCCTCGGATATGCCGAGGCACCGCGCCAGACGCTTCGACCTAAGGTTTTGCCGATCCGTGTGGGGGGCAACCGACAGCCAGTGGGCGAATTGATTGAGAATTTCGCCATCGGGCGTTGCGGGTTTCGGCAAATCGACAGGCTTCGCCTTCGCCTTTTCCGCCGCGAGGTTGGAGAAAAACTCGCCTTTCGGGTTCTGACAAAAGCTGTCGATCCGCTTCGTCAGCTTTTCAAACCCCACCCCGGCAAGTTTCAGGTGTCCAGAGGCAGTCAGCATCTTGCCCATGATGCCCCGCGGTGCTGCCGTCAGCGTGTAGCGTACCGTTGTTCCGCCGCCCTTGAGCGGACTGAGCATCAGGATTGCGCCGGTTTCCTGAAACGGGCCATCCTCGTGAAAGCGTCGCCAGCGCCACCACGCGCCTGTGACCCATTCAAACGGCGGCTCCTCCCATCGAATGCGGGTTTCGTCTTCGATCGTCTCCGCATAGCGGCGCCGTATGCCGTTCGCGTCGAAAGTTTCGAAGATCGTGTAGCGCGGTTGTCCCAACGCCTCGTTCAAACGTGCGGAATCGGAGAGATAGGGCCACAGGGCCTCTGGCGAGGATTTCAGCGTCCACTCATAGGTTTTGTGAATTGGCCGGTTCCGCATACTGCGCGGTGTCCTCACCCGTTACGCATGTGTCGTGTTGTCTTGCCCGATGGCATGTATCACAAGGTTTGCGACGATTGCATCGCAATTGAGGCTATACCGCGCGACGATTTGAACAGGCTTTGTGTTGCGCGGCGAGAGCCATGTTCCTATTGTCTGCGAAAATTGCGCCAATTGGGCGCGGTGCGGCCTCAATCCCGGGATTTTTCCATGCTCAATTCCATCCGAAACTGGGTGAATACCCTTGGCGCGAAAATCCTGCTCGGGCTTTTGGTGCTGGCCTTTGCGGCCTGGGGAATCGAGGGCGTTTTCGCGGCCCGGGGCCAGACCGTCGTTGCCACCGTGGGCGATGCGGAGATCGAGTCTGAAACCTTCGCCCGCGCCTTCGAGGGCCGCTTGCAGCAGTTGCGGCAATCCACAGGGTCGGGGATCAGCGCCGAGGACGCGCGGCGCATCGGGTATGACCAGATCGTCATCAACCAGCTTGCGACTCAAACCGCCCTGGACGAGGAGGCCCGCGCGCTCGGGATCGCCGCCTCGGATGGCGCTGTGCGCGACGCAATCACCGGATTTCCGCAGTTTCGGGACGCCACAGGTCGCTTTGACCGCAGCGCGTATGAGGCCAGCCTGCGCCGCAATCGCCTGCGTCAGGCGGTCTTCGAGGAGACCATTCGTGCCGATCTGGCCCGCGAGGCGCTGTTGCAATCCATCGGCAATGGCACGACCGCGCCCCGCGCGCTGGCCGAAACTCTCTACCGGTATCGCAACGAGGAGCGGTCTTTTGAGCATATCGCCCTCGAACCCGGCGATGTGGACAGCCCCGGCGAGCCGACCGAACAGCAACTCTCTGAATTCCATCAAGAAAACGCCGCCCGTTTCACCGCCCCGGAGTATCGCAAGATTTCCTACGTCGCCCTCACCATCGAGGACGTCGCTGACGGTATCGAGCGCACCAATGACGAGCTGCGTGAGGTTTATGACGCACAAATTGCGCGGTTCACCACCCCGGAACGACGCAGTGTTGAACAGATGGTGTTTGATACCGAAGCAGAGGCAAAAGATGCCTTCGACGAAATCGACGGCGGCGAGCCGTTCGCCAAGTTTGCCGAGGGTCGGGGTCTGACCGCACAGGACGTGTCGCTGGGCACGGTCACCCGCGACGAATTGCCCGACATGCTCGCCGACGTCGCCTTCGCAGCCGATGACACGGGATTGGTCGCGCCGGTGGAGACGCCGCTCGGCTGGTCGCTGATGAACATCCGTTCGATTCAGGAAGAGCGGGTCACGTCCTTCGACGATGCCAAGGCCACCCTTGCCGCCGAAATCAACCTCACCGAAGCGCGCCGCCGCGTCCCCGATATGTCGATCAGCCTCGATGATCAGCTTGCGGGCGGCTTTACGCTCGAAGAAGCAGCGGAACAATCCGGCTCGCGCTATGGCGAGATCGAGGCCGTCGACGAAACCGGGCGCGACGCCGACGGCAACCGCATTGCCGATCTGCCCCAGGACCGCGAGTTCCTGTCCCAGGTATTCTCGACCGACGTCAACGAAGACCCGTATCTGATCGAGGGCACGAACGGCGATTATTTCGCGCTGATCGTTGAAGAGATCACCCCCGCAACCCTGCGCCCCATCGACACGATCCGCGATGAGCTGACCACCGCGTGGGAGCTGTCCGAACGCGAAAAGGCGCTGGCGACCCTGACGGGCGAACTGGTCGAGCGCCTGCGCGGCGGCGATACCCTCGCCGACATCGCCGAGGACTATGATACAGAGGTCAAGACCGCCGGCCCCGGCACGCGCACCGATCGCTCGCTCGGCCTGTCCGCCGACCTTCTGGAAACCGTCTTCAGCATCGACGAGGGAGAGCCCGCTGAAGGTTTGGCCAGCAACGGCCTGACCCGGCTGGTCGGCGTCCTCAGCGGCATCGACGGCGCAACCTCCGACGACGATGTGGCCGCCATCGACCGCTCGACCGAAGAATATGCCGCGCAATTGTCCCAGGACATGGTCGATCAGTTCTCGCGCTCGGCCCGAGAGCGTCATCCGCTGATCCTCAACCCCCAGGCGATCGAGGCCGTGTTCTCGCCCCAGCATGGCGGTATGGGATATTGATCGGGTGCTGATCGAACCGGCTTTCAAGGATTTCGCCGCACGATATGACAGCGGCGAAAGTCAAGTGCTCTGGACCCGCCGAATTGCCGATACCGATACGCCGGTCTCGTTGATGCTGAAACTGGGACAGGGGCGGCGGGATACGTTCCTGCTCGAATCCGTCACCGGCGGCGAAAAGCGCGGGCGCTATTCGATTATCGGCATGAAGCCCGACCTCGTCTGGCGCTGTCGCGGCGAGACGGTGGACGTCAATCGCAATGCCCGATGGGACGAAAACGGCTACGAGGCGGAGGATATGAAACCCCTCGACAGCCTGCGCGCCCTGCTGCGCGAAAGTGCCATCGACCTGCCAGCGGACCTGCCGCCCATGGCCGCCGGGGTGTTCGGCTATCTGGGCTATGACATGATCCGCCATGTCGAAAAGCTGCCCGAGCCACAGACCGACCCCCTCGACCTGCCCGATGCGATTCTGACCCGGCCCACGCTGATCGTCATCATCGACAACGTGGCGGATATGGTGACCATCGTCACGCCCGTGCGCCCGCAAACCGGCGTCGATGCCCGCGCTGCCTATGCCCGCGCCGCCGAGCGCCTCGCCGATACGGTCGAAGACATGAACCGCGCCCTGCCGCCCGAACCGCGCCTGCCCGATGGCGCGTTAAAGGGCGAAGCTGTGTCGAACACCACCGAAGACGGGTATCGCGCGTCGGTCGAAAAGGCGCGGGAATACATCGCGGCGGGCGACATCTTTCAGGTCGTGCCGTCCCAGCGCTGGAAAATGCCCTTCGCCCTGCCGCCCTTCTCGCTCTATCGCTCGCTGCGCCGGACGAATCCCTCGCCCTATATGTACTTCCTCGATTTCGGCGGCTTCCAGATCGTCGGTGCCAGCCCGGAGATTCTGGTCCGCCTGCGCGACGATACGGTGACGATTCGCCCCATCGCCGGGACACGCCCGCGCGGGGCGACCCCCCAGGAGGACGCGGCGCTGGAGGCGGACCTGATGGCCGACCCCAAGGAAAATGCCGAGCATCTCATGCTGCTCGACCTTGGCCGCAACGATGTGGGGCGCGTGGCCAAGATCGGCACCGTCAATCCGAACGAACAGTTCACCGTCGAATATTACAGCCACGTCATGCACATCGTCTCAAATGTCGAGGGGCAGATTCGCGGCGATGTCGATGCCGTCGATGCCCTGCTGGCCGGATTGCCCGCCGGAACCGTCTCGGGCGCGCCCAAGATTCGCGCGATGGAGATCATCAACGAGCTGGAACCTGAAAAACGCGGGATCTATGCCGGGGCCGTCGGATATTTCGGGGCCGATGGCGGCATGGACACGGCCATCGCCCTGCGCACGGCGGTCCTGAAGGATGGCGCGATGTATGTGCAGGCCGGGGGCGGTGTCGTCTGGGATTCGGACCCCGAGGCCGAACGGATGGAGACGGTCAACAAGTCCAAGGCCCTGTTCCGCGCGGCGGAGGACGCCGTGACCCACGCCGAAACCCTGCGCGGTAACCGCTAGAGACGTATCGGTTTATGCGGAATCGAAAGCCCCTGCCTCTCGCCTTCGGCTCGAACGCGCCTTTCGATGCACATGGTTCGATGTAAACCTAAAACGCTTTAGGCTAACTGCCCTTGCCCGAGCGCAGCCATGCGACAACCGCCGTTACAGGCGCGATTTCGACCCCGTCCGTGCCTGTCTCCAACCATTCTTTCAGGGCGGCGATCTGACGACGATCCGCCGGAATGGCGATCATCGCCGTTCCCCAGCGCTTTGCCCGCTCGGCGGCGGCATTCAGCTGCGCGGGCAGGCCCTCGGCATCCGGCGCGGCGGCGTGGGTGATGTCACCGGTCGGAATGCCCATGCGCCGGGCAATGGCCCCGGCCACGCTATCCTCGTGGGTGCGTCCGTCGATATACCCCAGCCCCGCCGACCGCAGTTTCTCCATGACGACGCGCATGGTTTCCGGGTCGCGGCTGGTCGCCTCGCCGAATTGATTGATCACCCCGACATAACTGTCGATCTGCGCAAGGTTCCAGTCGATCCGGCGGACCAGTTCATCGCGCGGCACATGCAGGGCAATCGGATTCGGCGCGGTATCGAAAGTCTCCTCGCCTTGCATCGGCAACAGCAGCAGAACCTCGCGGTCAAAGCGCCGGGCAGCATCGGCCCGCTTCGCCGCCGCATCCGCCGTGGGCGCAATCGCGAGGGTCACGGGCACAGGCAAGCGCATCGCCGCCAGTGCCGCGCTGGCATCCGCGCCATCATCGAGCACGACGATCCCAAGGCGCGGGCGCGTATTGCGCACGGCAAATGGCTCGGCATTTCGCGACCACAGCGACTCCGGGTCAATCGCCGAGACAATCGCAAGGCTGGGCGCGCGGGCATTGGCCGCCGGAATGGAAATCGTTTCAAGGTCGGTGCGCGTTGCTTCGACCGGGCCGCCGCGCGTCAGACTGTTCAGCACCAGTGCCATCACCAGCGCGCCGATGACAACCAAGGCAATCAGCATAACCCCGCGCCGGGACCGCACCGAAGGCACCGTCGGTCGATAACTTGGGGATACAGAGCGCGAGTTCATGACCCGGACCTTGACGCCATCGTGGTTGCCACCCCATTAACGGGGCGACGCATTTGGCGTTCGAGAGTCCCTTCTATGCTGTTGCTGATCGATAATTATGACAGTTTCACCTACAACCTCGTCCATTATCTGGGCGAGATCGGTGCCGAAACCGATGTGGTGCGCAACGATGCGATTACGGTCGATGAGGCGATAGACCGGCGACCGGACGGCATCGTCGTGTCCCCCGGCCCCTGCGACCCCGCCAGCGCCGGGATATGCGTCGACCTGATCCGTCGCGCCGCTCCGCAGATTCCGATTTTTGGCGTCTGCCTGGGCCATCAGGCCATCGGCGAGGCATTCGGCGGAAAGATCGTGCGCGCCGATGCGATCATGCACGGCAAGATCAGCCCGGTGAAACATCGCGGAGCAGGCGTCTTCGCGGATATTCCCGACGGGTTTGCCGCAACGCGCTATCACTCGCTGACCATCGAACCCGCCAGCGTGCCCGACTGCCTCACCGTCACCGCATCGACCGAGGATGGCACGATAATGGGCGTCTCCCACAAGGAATACGCCGTCCACGGCGTGCAATTTCACCCCGAAAGCATCCGCAGCGAGTATGGCAAGACCCTGCTCGCCAACTTCCTCCGACTGGCCGAGGCAAACCGATGAGCGACCTGAAACCCCTCATCGGTATTGCAACCGAACGCCCCCTGACCCGCATTGAGGCCTCGGCGGCGTTCGAGGTCATCATGTCCGGCGCGGCCACCCCGGCCCAGAGCGCCGGTTTTCTCATGGCCCTGCGAATGCGCGGCGAGACCGTGGACGAAATCGCCGGAGCAACCGCCGTTATGCGCGCCAAGGCTCTGCCCGTGCGCGCGCCAGAGGGGGCCATCGACATCGTCGGCACCGGCGGTGATGGCAAGGGCACGCTGAATATCTCCACCGCCGCCGCCCTCATCGTCGCCGGTGCCGGCGTGCCGGTCGCCAAGCACGGCAACAAGGCGCTCTCCTCGCGCTCCGGTGCCTCCGATGCGCTGACAGCTTTGGGCGTCAATCTCGATGCCGGTGTCGCCGCGACCGAGCGGGCGCTGGTCGAGGCCGGTATCGGCTATATGGCCGCCCCCAACCACCACTCGGCCATGCGCCATGTCATGCCCGTTCGGCAAGAAATGGGCGTAAGAACGATCTTCAACCTGCTGGGACCAATGACAAATCCCGCCGGAGTCAAAAGACAACTCTCAGGCGCGTTCTCGGCGGACTGGATCAGGCCCATGGCCGAAACCCTCGCCGCCCTCGGCACCGAAAAGGCATGGCTGGTCCATGGCGGCGACGGCACCGACGAACTCTCGATCTCCGCCCCATCGCAGGTCTGCTCCCTCGATCACGGGGTCATTGCCGAGTTCACCGTGTCGCCCGAAGAGGCCGGACTGCCGGTCCATCCCTTCAAGGGCATTATCGGCGGTGATCCGGCATCGAACGCCGCCAGACTGTCCGCCCTGCTCGATGGCGAAGCCGGGGCCTATCGCGATGCCGCCCTCCTGAACGCCGCCGCTGCCCTGATGATCGCCGACCGCGCCACCAACCTGCGCGAGGGCGCGGCTCTGGCCGCCGAAAGCATCGACAGCGGCAAGGCTCGCACGGCGTTGAACAGGCTCGCCGCCATCACGAATGCACCATGACAACCTATGCTGAGGCGGTGGCCGCGGGGGTAAAAACGATTGGAGACTGGAAGAACTTTTCGTTCTTTAACAATCAGTTGTCCGATGTTATTAACTCTCTATCTCAAGACAACCAAGCAATCCTCCCCCCCGCCGAACAAGTCTTCGCCGCCCTCGCCGCCGCGCCGATTGGCTCGGTGCGCGTCGTCATCCTCGGCCAAGACCCCTACCCCACCCCCGGCCATGCCCATGGCTATGCCTTCTCGGTGACGCCCGAAACGACACCACTACCGAGATCATTGGGCAATATTTTCAAAGAGATGCAGAGCGATATTAACATCGCTCCGCGCACGGGCGACCTCACCGGCTGGGCGCGCCAAGGCGTGCTGCTGCTTAATTCCAGCCTCACCGTGCGCGCTGGCGAGGCGGGCAGCCATGCGAAAATCGGCTGGCACGCGCTGACCGAGCAAATCTGCGAAACCCTTGCCGCCCGCGACGGCCTCGTCTGGATTCTCTGGGGCAAGCACGCCCAAGGCTTCAAACCGATCATCGACCGGGGCGCGGGCCGCGATACGCTGATCATCGAAAGCGCGCATCCCTCGCCGCTCTCGGCCCGGCGCGGCTTTTTCGGCTCGAAACCATTCAGCCGCACCAACGACCATTTGAAAATGCACGGCAAACAGCCGATAGACTGGACCGCATGAGCACGATTCTGGACAAAATCAAAGCCTACAAACTCGAAGACGTCGCGGCCCGAAAGGCGCGCCGTCCGCTTGCCGAGGTCGAGGCCGCCGCCCGCCATGCCTCTGCCCCCCGAGGCTTTGCAAAGGCTCTTGACCGCACGGTCGCCACCGGCGGCTATGCCCTGATCGCCGAGATCAAAAAGGCCAGCCCGTCCAAGGGCTTGATCCGCGCCGATTTCGACCCGCGCGCCCTCGCCCGCGCCTATCAGGAGGGCGGCGCGACCTGCCTTTCGGTCCTGACCGACGGGCCATCCTTTCAGGGCGCGGACGAATTTCTGCAAACCGCCCGCGCCGCGACCGCCCTGCCAGCTTTGCGCAAGGATTTCATCTACGACCCATGGCAAATCGCCGAATCCCGCGCCCTTGGTGCCGATTGCATCCTGCTCATCATGGCGAGCCTCGACGATGCTCAAGCCGCCGAACTCGAGGACGCCGTCACCGGCTGGGGCATGGATACCCTGATCGAAGTCCATGACGACGCCGAGATGGAGCGCGCCCTGCGCCTGAAATCACCCCTGATCGGCGTAAACAACCGCGATCTCAACACGTTCGATACGTCCCTGAACGTCACCGAACGGTTGGCTCCGATGGTGCCCGAAGGCCGCGTCCTGGTCGCCGAATCCGGTCTGCACAGCCCCGAAGACCTGCACCGCATGGCCCGCGCCGGGGCGCGTCGGTTCCTGATTGGCGAAAGCCTGATGCGCCGGGATGACGTGGCCGGAGCGACGCGCGAAATCCTCGCCGCCCCGGTGCCCGCATAGCAAAACAGCGCCCCGTGGGACGCCGTTTCTCGTTCTCGCCGTGATGGTTTGTCTCAGTAAGCGGTGCGATAGCTCGATGCGGTGATCGCTTTGGGCTGGGCGTTGTCGGTCAGGAAGAACTCGGCGGAGCTGGTGCCGCGGCATTCGTCAGGATTGCGGTCACAGATGGCCTGCACTTCGTCAATCCAGTTCCGGTACGCGGCGATGGGCGTGTAGTACATCTCATAACCGGCCTTCATGCACGGCTCGCCAGCGGAGTTTTCGGTGCCCATCTCGATGCCCGACAGAACCCCGGCAAGCTGGCGCTGGCCGTTCGTGACGCCGACAATCGGCCCGCCGCTCTCGCCGCGACACACGCCTTCGACCTGACCG
>CALGNO010000158.1 GCA_937958625.1 uncultured Neomegalonema sp. | reverse complement strand
GTGATGCCAGGACGGCGGCGAAAGCTGTCAGAGACCCATGGCTTCTTGCTCGGGATTCCCTTGCGTGACAGCACGGCGAAAGAGGGCGCGTTCGTTATCTGGGATGGCTCCCACGAGGTCATGCGCGCGGCGTTTAAAGCGGCTTATCACGGCATAGATCCGGCGGATTGGCGCGACCTCGACATCACCGATGCCTATACCGAGGCGCGGCGGCAGGTTTTCGACACCTGCGCGCCCGTTGAGTTGGCGCCCGGTCTTGGCAGTGCCTATGTGATGCATCCGCTCGCCCTGCACGGCGTTGCGCCATGGCGAGCCGAGGGCGGCGCACCGCGTGCGGTCGCCTATTTCAGGCCCGATCCTTTCGGCGGTGATCCGATGCGGTGGTTGTCAGCTTAAGCGGTGTTATCGCTCCAGCGTCATGACGTCGCCGGAAACGCTGTAACTGCTGAGCTGGTCAAGAAAACTCATGCCGAGCAACCCCTTCTCCAATTCTCCGGGTTTGGAGACGGCGGCGCGGACATCGTTGACGACAATGTCGCCGACTTTGATCGCATTAAGCCGGATTGGCGCGACGAAAGTGGTGCCATTGGCCGTGCTGACCTGCATCACATAGTTCAGATCGTCCTCGGAATAACCAAGCCGCTCGGCGTCGCGATAGGGCAAAACGACAAAGGACGCGCCGGTATCCACCAGGAACCCCGCGTCAACGCCATTGACCAACCCGGTTGTTTCGAACTGCCCGCTACGCGGTTCGCGCCGCAGGACGACGGTGCCGCCGCCGAGGCTTTGCGGACTGCCGGGTAGGAGTTCAGCCTTCACCCGGCTCCAGACGCCGCCTATGTCATCCTTGAAAGTGTAGCCGACGATCAGCACGGCGAAGGCGAGGATAATGAGGCCGATATTGCGCAAGGTTTTCAGCCATCCGCCCTGCTGCGCCACACTGACGCCGCCCCAAACAAGGGCAAGCAACAGCGCAGCATAGACAATCCGCATAACGCCATCGGTATCGCCGAAAACATCCGAGGCGCGGGTGCCAAGATCGTCGCATCCCGCGAGCAAGGGGAGGAGGAGAGCAAGCCGCTTCATTCGCTGCGCCTCGCAAAGCGGCGGTTGGTACGGCGACCTGGGCGCAGGGAAGGGGCCGGGCTGGCAATCAGGGGTTCGCGTTCGGGCAGAGCGTCCATAATACTGCGGCGCTCTTCGGGGGCCATCCGCGACCAGCGAGCGATTTCGTCACCGGTGCGATAGCATCCCATGCAGAGCTTTGCGCCGGGATGCAGCACGCAGACCTTGACGCAGGGCGAGTCGATCTCATCGCGTTTCCATACTTCATCGCCGAAATCACTCATGCTGGTCCCCATGTCGCATGTCGCCGACCCTTTACACCGAAGCGAGCACGCTCTGTCACGCAGATTCGCCGCGTGTCATCCCGGCTTCGACCAGTGCCACGGTCCGCGCGACACCGTCACAGCCGATGCCAGTATAGCGAGGGGCGGGCAGGGCGCGCAGGCGGGCGACTTCTCGGGCGAGGGTCTCGGCGCTCAGGTCGGCCTCGCGGATCAGACCGGCCCCGAACCGATCCCGAAACGCACGGGCGCGGGTCAGTTGTTCAGTCTCGCCTTCTCCCTCGAACGGCACAAACAACGCGCGCACACCGCTTTGCACGACGTCCATCGCGGTATTGTAACCGCATTGTAAAATTGCGAGATCGGCTCCGGCGAGCAGTTCGCGAAAGTCCGGGCGCGTGGCCTCGATGGTCGCCGCGCCTGCTTGTGCTTTGAGCGAGTCGATCCGGGCCTCCCGGTCATGGCCGCCAACCAGCAAGCGCCAGTCGGCCTCGCCCGCCTCCGCGGCGGCGCTGAACAAGCGGTCGCCGACCGACCCACCCCCCGCCGCAACGACAACACCGCCCGCAATCGAGTCCGTGACCGGTGCCCCGGCGATATAGCCGGTGTAGTGCAGGCGCTCAGCCAGCGTTTCGGGCAAGGGCCAGCTATCGCTCAAGGGAGCGAGCGACGGATCGCCATGGACAAAGGCCCCGTCATACAGGCTCGAAAACCGCGCCTCGGCCTCCGCCGCGCGGCCCTCCTTGCGGGGATATTGCAGGATGTCGCGGATCGAGGCGTAGATGCGGGCGGGACCGGCGGCCTCGATAGCAGCTTCGAATTCGCGCGCGAGCTTGCGGCGTCCGAACGGAAAGAGTTCAGTGACCAGCATATCCGGCGCAAATCCGGTAATCGCCTCGCCGATCTCAAAACGGCGCTGGCCCAACAGCCCGGCGGTCGCCTCACCCTCTTCACCCAACAGAATCGAAAAACTTGCATCAGACCTGATCGGCGAGAGCTGTATCAGTGTCGCCAGTTCAGGAGAGGCATTCAGCGCAGGAAACCCGCCGCTGATGACAATGGCCTCATGGTCCGCCTCGACGAACCCGTCGGCGAGCAGAGACGCGCGTTTCAGGTGCCCGGTGCCGAGCAGATGCGTCACAAGAATTGCTACGCGCATCGTTGCACCAACCGCACGGGTTCGGCATCGGCGGTCAGACGCTCGTCCTCTATGGTCAAGCCATAGATACGGTCGCGCTTGACGCGAAACGGCATCGGGCCGTCGAAATTCCAGCCATGGGCAACCGCGAGCGTCACCCGCATCACGACTAGATGACAGACGATCAGCGTATCGCGCTCAAGCGCCTCCAAAGCCGCCGAAACCCGCGTCCAAACCTCGCGCGGGGACTCGGCTCCTGGCGGGCGATAATCCCAGCCCCAGTTCTCGACATCGCGGAAACCGCTGCTTGGGTCGGCACTCAGAGCGGCGCTCGATTGACCCTCGAACGTGCCGAAATTCATCTCGGTCAGGCGGGGGTCCGTGGTCGGTGTTTTTCCCGATACGATGCGGGCCGTCTCGCGGGCACGGCTGAGCGGGCTGGCGAGGAGGTCGGCGCTATCCCAAGGCGGCGGGAGCGCGAGGGTCGCAAGGCGGTCGGGTTCGCCGGGTTCCAAGGGCCGGTCGGTGCGACCCTGCAAGATGCCGAGGCGGTTCCAGTCGGTTTTTCCGTGGCGCAGCAAACCGACCCTCATGGCACGGCTCCAAGATTTTCGCGCAATATCGCGGCGGCGCGGTCGAGACCGTGACGGCGTGCAACATAATCGCCGGGTGAAGGGCGCGGGTTGTCGATGGCGGCGGCAAAAGCCTTCGGGTCATCCGGTGGCAACAGCGGCGCGGCGATGACCGCACGGGGGCCGGGATGATCTTCGGCAACGACCGGGAGGCCGCTCGCCTGAGCCTCCAGATACACCATGCCGTAGGCCTCCTCCACGCCGGGCCAGACAAAAATATCGGCGGCGGCGTATTCGGCGCGCAAGTCCGTTTCGTCCATCACCCCCTTGATCTCGGCCTTTGGAAACAACGCGCGCACCTCGGCCTCGCAAGGGCCGTAGCCGATGATGGTCAGACGATGCGGTGTCTTCACATGCTTTAAAGCGGCGGCAAGGCGGCGATAGGACTCCATCTTCGCGCCGGGCCGCATCATCGCCACGGTCAGCAAGCGCAAGGGTCCGCCGCCAGTGGGGGGCTTCGGGGTGCTGAAATCGGCGACGTCGAGAAAAGGCGGCAGATCGACGATGCGCTGGCCGCCGGTGCGGTCGCGCTCCAGCGCGGCGCGGTCATGGGCGGTCATGGCGAACAGAACATCGGCGGCATCAATCGCGTCCTCTGCCTCGTGCGCAAAGGCATCCCAAGGGCCACCGAGGCGCTTTTTCGCGCGGCTGGGTTCGGCAATGACATAGGGGATGCCGAGGCGCGCTGTCACACGAGGACCGATCAGGTCCGGTGCCTTGTAATAGCAATGATACGTGAACCAAAGCTTGGGCCGGGTCACGGCCAGCACGCGCTCGACCTCCAACGCCGCGAGGTCAAGCAGCTTTTCCTGCGCCGAGACATCGCCCTTGCCATCATAGACGCGCCAGTCACTCGCCAGAAATACCGGATACCCAGCCCGGTCGAGCGCCTGCATCAGCAACCGCGCCATGCGCCGATCACCAGACGGCGTGGGATGGCCCGGCGGCTTCATCGGGGCGTAGAAGGCGACACTCATGGGGCGCTGTTTGCCCGGATGCGCTGCGCTACTGCCTCTATTCCAGCATCGGCTCCGAAATCATCGACCAATCGCTGATACAGACGTTCCGCAAAAGCGGCCCGGCCCTGCGGGTCAGCGGCAAGACCCGCGAGAGCATCGCGCAGCGCATCGGCATTATCTGGCGGTACGAGAGTGCCAGAAACACCATTTTCGACAAATTCCGGGATGGCGGAGACCGCCGTGGACAAGACTGGCAATTTCTGGCTCGCCGCCTCCATCAGCACATTAGGTAACCCGTCTCGATCACCCGAGGCCGCAATCCGGCTGGGCAGCACGAAAAGATCGGCCTCGGCCATGGCGGCAAAGACGGCTTCGCGATCCTGCGCCCCCCGCCAGTCGATACGATCGGCGATGCCAAGGCTCTCGGTCTGTTCGCGCACCGCATTTTTCAGCTCGCCGCCGCCGATATGGATAAAACGCCAGTCGAGGGAGTCCGGCAGGCCTGCAAGAGCGGACAGGAGCAGATCATAGCCCTTTTTCTCGACCAGCCGTCCTACCGACAGGATGCGAAACGGTCCCGCGTGCAGGGCTCGATCCGGCGGCGGGGGCAGGGCGCTGAGATCGAGGCCATGATAGACCAACGCGACCTTTTCCGGTGTATCGACGAGAGCCTGCAACGTCTCGGCCCCATAGCGGGTGCAGGTGACGCCAAACGCCGCATCGGCAATCTTCTCGCGCTTTTCCCATTCTGTCGTGGTCCAAATATCCTTGGCATGGGCCGAAAAACCCCACGGCACCCCGCGCATCATAGCAGCGTAACGCGTGACGGAGGCGGGGGTATGCAGAAAATGGGCGTAGAAGAACCGCGTCCCCGGCGAGACTTCGCGCGCCAACACCGCCGCCTGACCGAACCGCCGAATACGGTTCAGATCACGGGCGCGGGCGAGGTCGCGCAGCCATACGGCAACTGCGCGCCAGAACCCCGCACGCCAGCACTGACTGCCGAGAGCGCGCAACACACGCAGCGGCTCCCGGCGCAGGTATCCGGGCAGATACCGCCGTTTCGCTCTGATTTGCCCGTGGACCGGATGCTCTTGGCCATCGGTTGGGTGGCGCAGGGACCAGATGTCGAAACGCAGGCCGCGTTGTTCGAGGCCGTGCAGTTCTTGCGCGATAAACGTCTCGGACAGACGCGGATAGCCCTTGAGTATCACGGCTACGGTCGGCGGATCGTCACTCAAATCCTCGGCTCCGCCAGCGCCGCCTCGGCCAGATCGACCACCCGGTCAAGGCCGTCCAGCAAGCCCGGTATCGCGGCTTTCGAGGGCGGGGGCTGTGTCGCGAGGCCGCGTATCGCATCGGCCATGATGGCGGGATCGTGGGTGCTTTCATCCACCGGTGGCAACATGCGGATCAAACCGACGCGCTCGGCGGCCTTGGCACGGATGAACTGTTCCAGTCGCGGCGATACCCGGGGCGCGATGGCGGCGGGTTTGTCGAAGGACAGGATTTCGCAGAACGTGTTGTAACCGCCCATGGCAATCACGCCGCGCGCCTCGATCATCAGCCGTTCGATTCGAGAATCGAAAGACATAGTTTCGATCGTACGAAACCGATGCGCGCGGGTTTCAAAAGCGCGGCGGCTTTCGGGATTCATGAACGGGCCGAAGACGATCACCGCTGGCGTATTCAGCGTCGGATCGGATTCGTAGGCCGACAGCGTCCAGTCGATCAGCACATCGCCATCGCCGCCGCCGCCTGTCGTGACAAGCACGAAATCATCCGGTCGCTCTCGGGCAACCGACGGATCAGGCCAATCGGCGGTTTGCCTGCGCAGATACCCGGTATAGCGCACTTTCGACAGGGCCGCGTCCGATAGCGGTAGTCCCTCTAGCGGATTATAAAGGTCTTCAAGGCCGTAGACCCAGAGCTCATCGTAAAATGTTTCGACCGCCTCGATCGCTTGCTTGCGTTTCCACTCCGTCGCCAGACTCTCCGCATCGTCCAGCACATCGCGCACGCCGAGGACCACATGGGCACCGCGCTCGCGCATTTTCTTCAGCGTGTGCAGCATTTCGCCGCGAAAGCCGGTCGGCTCCTTGTCGACGATCACAAGATCAGGGTCGAACACGCGGGCCGTCTGGCGAATGATCGCGCGGCGCAGTTTGACCGTCTGTTCGATGTCGAGGCCCATGTTGTGGGTGACATAATCGCCGCTGGGCAGCTTCACGACCCCGGGTATCCGAACAAAATCAATCCCGTCAGGAAAATCAAACCGGCCCACGATGGGCGAGCCGGTGACGATCAGAATACTGGCCCCCGGATTGGCGTCTGCCAGCGCGATGGCGATGGCGCGGGTGCGGCGGATATGGCCGAGGCCGAAGGTATCGTGACTATAAAGCAGAATACGCGGCGCGGCGCGGCGTGGCTCTGATTTCTGCGGCGTTTTTTGCAACATCGCTTGCATCCTGTCTTCGACCTTGCAAGGACCGTCAGGCCCAACCATCATGCGACCCTTGTCGCGCGCTGGACGTTATCGCGCCCTTCGCGGTTTGTCTGCCTCAACGGTGAAGCGATGTCGATATTGCGAGCGATTGTCACTGCGATTTTGCTGATCCTGATCCCATTGGGCGTCGGGGCGCAGACCGTTGAGGATTACGGCGGTCTTGCCGCTGAACAAACCGAGGCCTCGGGCGAGCAGGAGCCCGGTCTTTATGACGATCTGAGCGGCGATGATTACGAGCTTGTGTCACAGGACATGAGCATGTTGGCGCAAACCCAGTTCAACATTGATAATTTCCGTAGCAAGCTGATGGACCTCCTCTCGGGTGCGCCCGAGCTGTTACCCGATCTTGCAAACTCTATCGCTTCGGTAAGTCCGACGGGTAGTGGCCTGTATTTCCTAAAGGTAATCGGGCTACTGCTGCTTTTCTTCCTGCTATCCTACGCCTTTGAGTGGCACGTCTATGGCAAGCGTATCGTCGGCCCGTGGTTCATCGGTTTGCAAGTGCCGAACCCGCAGGGGATCGTGCAAAAGCTGCCGATTTTGCTGATCCGGGCGCTGATGGGCTTTGGCGCCGTGCTGATTTCCATGGTGATCGTCGGATCGCTGGCCTCGGTTTTCTTCGACCTGAATGATCCGATTACGCAGAAGACTGTCCTGGTCGTCATTCCGCTGGTCGCGATAGCGCGGGCGTCGATCTACGTCTGGCGGATGGTTCTGTCGCCCTATCTGCCGAACTATCGCATCCCGTCCTTGTCCGACGCGTCATCGCGCAAACTGTTCAACTGGCTGTGGATTACCGTTGCCGTCTCCATGAGCCTGATCGCTTTTACATACTGGCTTCAGGACATCGAGGCCGCGACGGAGATCTATAAGCTGGTGACGCTTGTCGCCGGTATCCTGATCGTGGTGCTGAACGTCGCCTTGATCATCGCCAACCGCAAGGCGATCAGCGAGGCGTTTCTTGGCGACCGGACTTGGGAGGAGGCGACCTGGGTAGCACGAACCGGCTCCGTCATTTGGGCACCGCTGGCGCTGACCTATCTGATTGCATCATGGGGGTATCAATCGAACAAGCTGGTGCTGGGCGTTTCCATCGGTCAGCCGCCGATCATTGGCGCGTATTTCGTGCTGTTATCGGTAATCGTCGCCTATGGTCTGGTCGCATTTGTCATCGCACGGATTTTCCGCCATCGCCGTAAACTGATCGAGCAGCGGGCGCTGGCGCGCGCCGTCGACCGCGCCGAAGACGAGCAAGCCCTTGCTATGCCCGGCAATGTATCGGTCGAGAAAATGCTGGAGGGCGACCCCCTTAGCGGTGATGGAGACGAGGAGAGCGGGCCGTCCGGTCAGTCGCAACTCATTATGGACCGGGCCGAGCACCGGTCGCGCATCCACGGTTTGCGGGACTTTGAAGATCTTGCCAAACGGGTTGCCACCATCGTTGCCATCGGCACCGGCGTTTATGCCCTCGCCTGGATATGGGACATGCAATCCCTGTTCGACGAGGGACGGCCCATGGACCGGGTCGAAGATATCGTCGATATTCTGCTGGTCGGTTACATCGCCTATCAGGCCGTGCGCATCTGGATCGACACGAAGATCGAAGAAGAAATCGGTGATTTGCCGGAGCAGGAACTGGGCGACGAGGGCGGCGGTGCCCATTCGGCCAGCCGCCTCGCGACCCTGCTGCCGTTGTTCCGCAACACCATGCTGTTCGTCATCGGCGCGACCGTCCTGCTGCTCATCCTGCTGGAGGCCGGGGTCAATGTGGCTCCGATCTTCGCAGGTGCCGGCGTGGTCGGCCTCGCCATCGGTTTCGGAGCGCAAGCATTGATCCGGGATATTCTTTCGGGCGCGTTCTTTCTGTTCGACGACGCCTTTCGGCGCGGGGAGTATATCGATGTCGGATCGGTCAAGGGGACGGTCGAGCGCATTTCGGTGCGGTCATTCCAGTTGCGGCACCACTTGGGCGCGCTGCACACGATTCCATTCGGCGAGATCCAGCACCTAACCAACTATTCCCGCGACTGGGTGATGATGAAACTGCCCTTGCGGGTGACCTACGACACCGATGTCGAAAAGGTGCGCAAGCTGGTGAAAAAGTTGGGCCAGGAACTGCTCGACCATCCGACCGAGGGCGAGAAATTCATGCAGCCGCTGAAGTCCCAGGGCGTCTATCGCATGGAAGATTCGGCCATGATCCTGCGGATCAAGTTCATGACCCGTCCCGGCGATCAATGGACGACGCGAAAGCTGGTCTATACCCGCATCCGCGAGCTGTTCGCTGAACACGGGATCAAATTCGCCCACAGGGAAGTCACCGTCCGCCTTGGCGACAAGGCGCTGGAGGACATGTCCGAAGAAGAGCAAGAGATCGTCGCCGGTGCCGCGCATCAGGCGGTCGTGCAGGCCGACGAAGACATTGCGAGGCCGAAGACGATGGCGGGCGGAGATCGCTAAAAACGCCGCCCGCCGTCGCTGAGTCTCGCTACTCGGCGCGGACTTCTTCTACCGGATAGGCGAGAAAGTCGCTGTCCTCGAAGCCGCTATGGCATTCGTGACAGGCCTTATAGACGTTGATCCCCTGCGGTTTTCCCTTGGCGCTGACCATCGTGTAATACCAGTCGCCGGTCTTTGGCGACGCACCCTTGGCGGCCTTCTCCATGATGAACAGCGGACCGACCTTTGCCTTGCCCTTGCCGTTGATCGAAAAACTTTCCTTCGCGATCACGGTGCCGACGGGCATCGTCACGCCTTCCTCGAATTTCGTATAGGCGTCGGCGCCGGTTTCGTTGACGAAGGTCAGCAGAAAGCGGTCGCTGTGAAAACCGGGATTGGCGGGTAGGGTGCTGGCCTTGGTCCAATCGCGATAGTCGCGGACATGGTCGGCATTGACCCAGCGTTTCTTGTCGTTGCCTTTGTTATAGCCCTTCGCCATTTTCTCGGCGAGGCACTCGTAGACCTCCTGCGCTTCCTCATAGCTCACCTCATCGCCGGGTTTGTCGATGGCGCAGTTTTTGTCGACTTTGGCGAGGCTGGGCGAGGTATGGGTGATGCCGAGGGCGGCGATTGCCGTGATGGCGAGAAATGCGATTGGTTTCATGGTTTTTTCCCTCCCTTTACGTGGATGGGAAAACTCTAGGGGCGATACCGATCACCAGCACGACACTTTGTCACACGACGCTGTGATGAGCGGATCACTGCCCGCTGCGCTCTAACGATTGCAAGACGGCCTTGGCGTCGACGATCCCCACGGTTTGGTCATTCGCAACGATCTCAATGCTCTCATGCCCTGTATTCACAAGCGAGATAAGCTCGCCCAGCGTGCAATCAGGGGCGCGGGATGCGCCGCCGTTGGCGCTGTATCCGTCAGGGCAGGGCACCATCACATCTTCGGCGCGCAGGACGTTTACGGGATTCATATGGGCTACGAAGTCGGCAACATATTGAGTTGCCGGAGCGGTCGCGATCTCTTGCGGCGTGCCCGCCTGCACGATCCGTCCGCCCTCCATCACCGCGATGCGGTCACCGATGCGAAAGGCTTCGTCGAGGTCGTGGCTGACGAACAAGATCGTGCGCTTAAGTTCCTTTTGCAGAACGATCAACTCGTCTTGCAGGCGGGTGCGGATCAGCGGGTCAAGAGCGGAGAATGGCTCGTCCATGAGCAAAATCGGCGCATCGGTGGCAAAAGCACGGGCGAGGCCCACCCGCTGTTGCATTCCGCCCGACAGCGCGGAAATCCTGTCATCCGCGACACCGGAAAGGCCCACAAGCTCAAGCTGGCGATCAACGCGCTTACGCCGCTCGCCGTTTGGCACGCCCGCGAGTTCAAGGCCGAACGCGACGTTCTCGCGTACCGTGCGCCAGGGCAGCAGGGCGAATTGCTGAAATACCATCGCCACCCGGCCCCGGCGTAGGGCGCGCAGGGTCTTTGCGCTTGCATTGGTCACATCGACCAGTCCCTCGGCGGTCTGCACGTTTACGCGCCCCCGCCTGACCGGTGCCAGCCCGTTCGTGGCCCGCATCAAGGTCGATTTGCCCGACCCCGAAAGACCCATCAGCACGCAGATCTCGCCTTCCTCGACCGCCAGCGAGGCATCGTGGACGCCGAAGGTCTGGCCGATGGCCTCGCGCACATCCTCGCGGCTGTGCCCCTCATCCATCAGGCGCAGGGCCTCGGCGGGGTCATCCTTGCCAAAGATGATCGAGACGTTGTCGAAGGACATCGCGCTCATTGTTCACGATCCTTCAGGCGCAGGGTTCGGTCGAGGATGATGGCAACGACGACGATCACGAACCCGCTTTCGAACCCGAGGCTGGTATTCACCGTATTCAGTGCCCGCACGACCGGCACGCCGAGGCCGTCCGCGCCCACCAATGCTGCAATGACGACCATGGAGAGCGACAGCATAATCGTCTGGTTCAGGCCGGTCATGATCTGCGGCGCGGCGTGGGGCAACTCGACCTTCCACAGCTTTTGCAGCCCCGTAGACCCAAAGGCATCGGCGGCTTCCAGCAAGGCTTTCGGGGCCGAGGCGATGCCGAGCTGGGTCAGGCGGATCGGGGCGGGCACGACGAAGATCACCGTCGCGATCAGACCCGGCACCATCCCGATGCCGAAGAAAACGATGGCCGGGATCAGATAGACGAAGGTCGGCAAGGTCTGCATCAGGTCAAGCACCGGCCTGACCCACGCATAGACCTTTGGCCTGTGCGCAAGGAAAATCCCGATAGGAACGCCGACGCCCATACAGACAACGCAGGCGGCGAGGACCAGCGTGAGGCTCTCGGTCGTTTCTTCCCAGTAGCCTTGATTCACCACAAAAAGAAAGCCGAGTACGACCATCACCGCCGTCAGCACGCTGCGTTGCAGCGCGTAGACGATGAGACCGAAAATGCCGATGATGATGAGCGGATGCGGTGTCTGGAGTACCCAGAGCACCGCGTCGATCAACGCTTCCAAACCGAAAGCGATACTGTCGAAAAAGCCGGCACCGTGTTGTTGCAGCCAGTCAAAGACATCGCGCGCCGTCGCGCCGACGGGGATCTTGGTTTCTGTGAGCCATTCCATGTCGCGACGCTAGGATGCGCCGCGACGTTTGGCTAGAGGGCACGTCGAGGATGGTGTGCAGTCGAGACCGAAGCGGTGAGAGACTCTCGCGTCGTGCGCCAGGGTTACCGTCAGTGCGCGTGCAACCTTTACCCCTCCAGCGCAGCCTCGACCGCTGCCATGGCATCGCCGCCATCCTTCGTAGTCACGCCGTCGAGCCACGGGCCGATGGCGTCCATATTGTCGGCCAGCCATGCCTTGGCCGCATCAGCGGGGTCTTCGCCGTCATTGAGGATCGCGCCCATGATCTCGTTTTCCATGGCCAAGGAGAATTTGAGGTTCTCAAGCATCGCATGGACGTTCGGGCAATCTTCGGCCAGTCCGGCGCGGGTGTTCGTGTAGACCGTTGCGCCGCCAAAATCAGGGCCGAAGACATCATCGCCGCCGGTCAGATAGCTCATCTCGAAATTGGCGTTCATCGGGTGCGGTTCCCAGCCGAGGAAGACAATTGGCTCTTCCCGGCGCGTGGCGCGGGCGACCTGGGCCAGCATTCCGGCCTCGGAGCTTTCGGCGACCTCGAAGTCTTTCAGGCCGAAGACGTTCTGGGAAATCATGTCCATGATCAGACGGTTGCCGTCGTTGCCCGGCTCGATGCCGTAAATCTTGCCGTCGAGGTGATCAGCGTGCTGGGCTATGTCGGCGAAGTCTTTGATGCCCATATCGGCGGCGGTCTTGTTGACCGCGAGGGTATATTTCGCGCCTTCGAGGTTCTCACGCACCGTGACGACACTGCCATCCTCACGATAAGGGGCGATGTCGCCCTCCATCGTCGGCATCCAGTTGCCGAGGAAGACGTCGATATCGCCTTTTTTCATTGAGGCATACGTCACCGGCACCGACAGAACCTTGATGTCCGTCTCGTACCCGAGCGCGTCTAGGATCGTGGTGGTTGCCGCTGTCGTGGCTGTGATATCGGTCCAGCCAACATCCGAAAAAGTAACGCCGTCGCAGGCGGCATAGACGCTGGTACTGGCAACGCTGAGCGCGACGACAGCCGCGCCGAGGGTGAATTTCGACATTGAGGTCTCTCCCGTTTCAATTGGCCCCAAGCTATAGGGGCCAAATCGGGCGGGTCAATGTCGGGTAATCCGGTCAGACAGAAGGCAACGTCGTTAGTTCATCACCGCGACGGAGACTTCGACTTCCAATTCCCCGGTTTCCTGAAAATTCAGTACCAGCGGGATCGTATCGCCGCCCTCGACCGGTTTTTTCAGGTTGGTGAGGACGAAATGATAGCCGTCCTGATCCAGCATAACGGCGTTGTTGCCCGGGGTCGGCAACTCGTCCAGCATCTCGGTCGTCATCTTGCCGTCATCGAACTTGTATTCGGCGACAGCGGCGTCGGAGGCGGCTTCCGAGCTGACTGATTTCAGCACGTCATCCTCACCCGCACCGTTATGGATTGTCATGAAGACGAGGATCTCATCTTCCTTCATCGATACGGCGTAAGGCGCTTCGATCACGATGTCGCCCTGCATGGCAGCGACCGAATCCTGGGTGAAGACTTTTTCCTGTTTGGCGGGCGCGTCCTCGGCAAAAGCGGGGGCCACCATGACGATCGCGGCGGCGAAGGCCAACGGGGTCGTGAATTTCATGTCTCGCTCCTGTGCGGATGTTTGCGCTATGGCGCGCGGTTCTATATCGGATGCGTAGCTATTTTCGCAAGATTTGCGCCGGATTCCATCCATAATTGAGGTCATACCATGGCACGCCCGCCAATCCTTGCTTTGTCTGAGATTTCGCTGACTTTTGGTGGAGACCCGCTGTTTTCCGGTATCTCTCTGGCGGTAGAGCAGACCGAACGCCTGTGCCTTGTCGGGCGCAACGGATCGGGAAAATCGACTTTGCTGAAGATCGCAGCCGGAATCGTGCAGCATGACAAGGGCGAGCGTTTCGTGCAGCCGGGGGGCAAAATCTCCTATTTGCCCCAAGACCCTGACCTGTCCGGATTCGATACCGTGCTGGATTATGCCAGCGCAGACCTGCCCGACGACGAGATTTACAAGGCACAAATGGCCCTAGACGGCTTGCGCCTCGACCCGTCGGTGTCTGCAGAATCGGCCTCTGGCGGCGAAAAGCGGCGGGCGGCGCTGGCGCGTCTCCTCGCCGCCGAACCCGACCTGATGCTGCTTGACGAGCCGACGAACCACCTCGACGTCACCGCCATCGAATGGTTGGAGGGCGAGTTGCTGTCGGGGCGCACCGGCTATGTCGTTATTTCGCACGACCGGGCGTTTCTGAACCGGGTCACAAAAGGCACGCTATGGCTGGACCGGGGCGTTATGCGGCGCAGCGATCAGGGTTTTGGCGGGTTCGAGGACTGGCAGGACAAGGTCTTTGAGGAAGAAGACACTGCCCTCCATAAGCTCGACCGCAAGATCAAGCGCGAAGAACACTGGATCATCCACGGCGTATCGGGTCGGCGTAAGCGCAACGTCCGCCGGGTGGCCGAGCTCGCGGACCTGCGCGCGCAAAAGACAGACCACGTCCGCCGTCAGGGGGCCGCAGCCATGGCGCTGGAGGCCGGGCAAAGCTCGGGCAAGCTGGTGATCGAGGCCAAGGACATCACCAAGGGGTTCGGCGACCGCACGCTGCTCTCCGGGTTTTCGACCAAGATCATGCGCGGCGATCGGGTGGCCTTTGTCGGCCCGAACGGGGTGGGCAAGACTACGCTGCTCAAGATGCTGCTGGGCGATGTCGACCCCGACTCCGGTTCGATACGCCATGGGTCGAATATCGAGGTCGCGACGCTGGACCAGTCCCGCGATGTGCCAGAGCACCTGACCCTCTGGGAAGCGATGACCGAGGATAAACTGCTTGGCGTCAAGGGGTCGAACGATCAGATTTTGGTGCGCGGGCGGCCCAAGCACGTCGTCGGCTATCTGAAAGAATTCCTGTTCGATGAACGACAGGCGCGCGGCCCGGTTTCGGCGCTGTCAGGCGGCGAGCGGGCGCGGCTGTTGCTGGCGAAGATCATGGCCCGGGAGAGCAACTTGCTGGTGCTTGATGAGCCGACCAACGATCTCGACATGGAAACGCTGGATTTGCTGCAAGAGCTGTTATCCGATTACGACGGCACGCTTTTGCTGGTCAGCCACGACCGCGATTTCATCGACCGCATCGCGACGACGACTATTGCCATGGAGGGCGATGGACAGGCCATCGAATACGCGGGCGGCTGGTCCGATTACCGCGCCTTGCGGGGAGACAAAGCCGAGGCGCGCGACGTGCGGCGGACCACCGACACCAAAAACGCGCCTGCCCCTGCGCCCATGCCGGCAAAGCCAAAGCCGAGCGCCAAGATGTCTTTCAAACAGACCCATCGTCTCGAAAAACTACCCGGCGAGATTGAATTGCTGGAGACCGAGATCGCCAAGCTGGAAGACCTGCTCTCCGATCCCGAGCTGTTCAAAACCGATAACACCAAATTCGTAAAGGCGGGCAAGGCCCTCTCCGCACGGCAGGATATGCTCGCGAAGGCCGAGGAAGAATGGCTGGAGCTCGAAGCCCTGCGCGAGGAAATGAGCTGAACATTACGCCGCATCTTGCGATCGATTGTCGAAGCCCTCCTGCGCTTCGGCGGAGTAGAGCTCGGCGCGCCCGCGACCCATCTCCTTGGCACGATAGAGAGCGATGTCGGCGTGGTGCAGCACGGTTTCGAGGTTGGTGGCACCTGTTGGATGTTCGGCTATGCCGATACTGGCCCCGATCTGGCAAACCTCTCCATCGATCTCGAACGGTTCGGAGATGCGGTTGATTATTCGTTCGGCCATCTCCAGCGCGCCTTCGGCGCAGCCGAGGCTGCAATCGACCAGCACAAACTCATCCCCGCCGACCCGGGCGATAAAATCGCTGTCCCGCACAGCATCGCGCAGGATACTGGCAGCATGGCACAGAACGGCATCGCCGACGGCGTGGCCCTTCGTGTCATTGATTTCCTTGAAGAAATCGAGATCCATGTGACAAACAATCATGGTCTCGTTTCTCCGCTTGGCCACGGCAGCCGTATTTTCCATGATTGATTGCAGCAAGCGGCGGTTGGGCAGGCCGGTCAAAGCATCATGTAATGCCGCATGGCGCATCTCGTCCCGTGCCTCCAAAAGCTCACGCGTGCCCTTCTCGATGCGATTTACCAGAGGACGGAAGATCAGCATCAGTTCCGCTAGCAACACCATGAAAACCGCAATCAGCATCAACACTTGCAAGCGCGTCGTGGCAACGACACTTTCTTTCGCGTCGCTTTCGAATTGCGTAACGGCGGCGTCGAGTGCGTTTAACAACGGTGCCATCGCAGCTTTTTTGATGTCAGCAGCCGCTTTGACCCTTTCCTCAGGCACCGATGTCAGAAGACG
>CALGNO010000157.1 GCA_937958625.1 uncultured Neomegalonema sp. | reverse complement strand
CTTGCCTATTTCTCCGACGATCGCGGGCGCATCGCCACCGAGGTTTCGCTGGTGCGGTTCGAGGAAAACCGCTTCATGCTCATCACCGCCGCACTGGCCCAGTGGCACGATTTCGAACTGCTGAAGGCGCGGCTTCCGGTCGATGGCGCGGTCACGCTGTCCGATGTCACCGAGGAGTTCAGTTGCCTGATCGTCTGCGGTCCGAAATCGCGCGATCTGTTGGCTGGCATGACCGATGCTGACCTTCAGGCCCCCTGGCTGTCGCATCAGAGTGCCGAGGTGGCGGGCAAACCCGCTCAACTAATCCGTGTGTGCTTTGCGGGCGAGCTTGGCTGGGAAATCCATACCAAACTCGAGGACATTTCTGTCGTTTATGACGCAGTAACTGACGCAGGCGCCGTGCCCTTCGGCATGTTCGCGCTCGACTCCATGCGCATCGAAAAGGGCTACCGCGCGTGGAAGGGTGATCTGTCCACTGATTATACGTTGCTCGAAGGCGGGCTGGAGCGATTCGTGCGCCTGAACAAGGAACACGATTTTCCGGGCAAGCAAGCCTTGCTCAACGAGAAACAGCAGGGGTCGAAAAAACGCTTCGTCACGCTGGTCGTGGATGCGGGCGATGCCGATGCGCCTTACATGTCGACGCTCTGGAAGGGCGACGAGGTGATCGGCGAGACGACCTCGGGCGGCTGGGGCCACCGGGTCGGCAAATCCATCGCGCTGGGCGTGGCCCGCGTCGATCTGGCCGAACCCGGCACCGAGCTTGAGGTCGAGATCTATGGCGAGCGCCGCAAGGCTGTGGTCCAGCCGGATCAGCCGCTCTGGGATCCTGAGAACGAACGGATTCGGGCGTGATGTTGTGCGACGCCATTGCTCCTCCCCCCGCCGGGGGAATGTTGGGAGGGGGGTCTTTCAAACGGAAATGGCATCGCCGTACGGCAACCCCTATCCAACCCTCCCCCAGTGGGGGAGGGCTTGAGAGAGCCTCCCAAGGCCGAAACCCATGACAGCCATCTCCCACCGCCTGCACGCCATCACCGGGTCCGAGGATGACGGATGGGGCGTGCACTATCGCGCCCAGGCCATGAAGCGTGCGGGAGAACCGGTAATCCTGCTTTCGGTCGGCGACCACGATTTCACCACCGACCCGGCCATCGTCGAGGCGTGCAAGGCCAGTCTCGATGCGGGGCAGCACCATTACAGCCCCGTCACCGGCACCGCCGAATTGCGCGAGGCGGTGGCAAAGCGGATCGAGGCCAGTACCGGCGTCCCGACCACACCCGACCAGACGATCATCTGCCCCGGCGGTCAGGCGGGCCTCTTTGCGTGTTCGATGCTTGCCCTCGAACCCGATGATCGCGGGGTGATCGTCGAGCCGTATTACGCGACCTATGCGCAGACCATAAAGGCGGCGGGCGGTGTCCCCGTTTGCGTCCCGACCGCGCCGGAAAACGGCTTTCAGCCCGATGCGATGGCTATCGCCGAGGCCGTGAACCCCAATACCCGCATGATCCTCATCAACTCGCCGCAGAACCCGTCCGGCGTCGTCTATACCCGCGACACGCTGGAGGGGATTGCCGATGTCTGCCGTGAAGACGATGTCTGGCTGGTCTCCGACGAGGTCTATGAGAGTCAGGTCTACGAGGGCGAACACATCTCGCCCCGCGCGCTCGACGGCATGGCCGACCGGACGCTGGTGATCGGGTCGATGTCGAAATCCCACGCGATGACCGGCTGGCGCGTCGGCTGGGTCGTGGGGCCAGAGCCCGCGATTGCTGCGCTGACCGATCTGTTTCTGACCATGACCTACGGCATGGCGTCCTTCATTCAGGAGGCGGCGCTGGTCGGCCTCAACGAGGGCGCAGCGGGCGAGACGCGCATTGCCGCGCTCTACCGCCGCCGCCGCGACGTGGCCCTGCGCGCGCTCGGTGCGTCGAAAAAACTGCGCGTCCACCGCCCCGCCGCCGCCATGTATCTGCTGATCGACGTGCGCGCCGTCTGTGCCGATGGCGCGGCGTTTGCGAATGCCCTGCTCGATGCCGAAAAAATCGGCGTGATGCCGGGCGAGAGCTTCGGCGCTTCCGCCGCTGGCCATATTCGTATCGCCCTCACCGTCGAGGATGACGCCCTCGCCGATGCCTGTACCCGCCTCGCCCGCTTTGCCGATGAATGGAACCCCGCATGACCGATATTATCCTGCTTGACGGCGGTATGGGCCAAGAGTTGATCCGCCGCTCGCCCGATGACCTGACCCAGCTTTGGGGCGGGGCTGTCCTGCGCGATCACCCGCATATCGTCGCTGGCCTGCACGAGGAGTTCGTGCGCGCAGGGGCGTCGGCGATCACCACCAATGCCTACAGCCTGACGCGGCCCCGCCTTGGCCGCGATGCCGCCGAGGACATGCTCGAATTGCTGCAAACCCGCGCTTGCGAGTTGGCCGTCGAGGTTGTGGATAACACCGGGGCCAATGTTGCGATCCTCGGATGCCTGCCGCCCCTAAATGGCAGCTACCACCCCGAATCCGTGCCGCCGGTAGAAGAGGCGGCGGCGCAGTTCGCCGAGATCGTCGCCCTTCAGGCCCCCTATGTCGATGCCCTGCTGTGCGAGACCATGTCCTCGATCAAGGAGGCGCAGGGCGCGCTGGCCGGGGCGGCGGAGTCGGGCCTGCCGATCTGGCTGGGGCTGACCACCGAGGACCATAACGGCCTGCGCCTGCGCAGCGGCGAGCCGCTGGCCGACGCGCTGGCCGCCCTGAAGGACGCTCCGAACCTCGCGGCCATCCTGATAAACTGCACCCGGCCCGAGGCGGTGGATCAGGCGATGCCGGTTCTGGCCACCTGCGGCCATCCCTTTGGCGCTTTCGCCAATGGCTTCGTGAAGATCGAGACCGACTACACACCGGGCGCGACGGTGGATGAACTCAGCACCCGCACGGACCTGACCCCCGATGCCTATGCCGATTTCGCCATGGGCTGGGTCGAGGCGGGCGCGACCATCGTCGGCGGCTGCTGCGAAGTCGGCCCCGCCCATATCGCAACCCTCGCCCAACGCCTGCGCGCCGCGGGCCATACGATTGTGAAGGCCCTGCCATGACCGACCTGCCCACCAAAGCCCGCGCCGTCATCATTGGTGGCGGTGTCATTGGCTGTTCCGTTGCCTATCACCTGACCAAGCTCGGTTGGAAAGACGTCGTCCTGCTGGAGCGCAAGCAACTGACCTGCGGCACCACATGGCACGCGGCGGGCTTGATCGCGCAGCTGCGCGCGACCCAGAATATGACGCGGCTGGCCAAGTATTCTCAGGAACTCTACGGCACGCTCGAGGAGGAAACGGGCGTCGCCACCGGTTTCAAGCGGGTCGGGTCCATCACCGTCGCCCTGACCGATGAGCGGATGGAAGAGTTGCGTCGACAGCTGTCGATGGCCCGCGCGTTCGGCGTTGAAGTCGATGAAATCTCGAATGACGAGATTGGCAAACGCTATGAACATCTCAATCTCGAAGGTGTCGTCGGCGGCGTCCACCTGCCGCTGGATGGGCAGGGCGACCCGGCAAATATCGCGCTGGCTTTGGCAAAGGGTGCGCGGATGCGCGGCGCGAAAGTGATCGAGGGCGTGAAAGTCACCGGCGTCACCCAGGAGAATGGCCGCGCCACCGGCGTGACCACCGAGCACGGCAATATCGAGGCCGACTATGTCGTCAACTGCGCGGGCATGTGGGGCCGCGAGGTCGGCAAGATGGCCGGCGTCAACGTGCCGCTGCAAGCCTGCGAGCATTTCTACATCGTCACCGAAGCCATCGAGGGCCTGACCCAACTGCCGGTCCTGCGCGTGCCGGACGAGTGCGCGTATTACAAAGAAGACGCGGGCAAGATGCTGCTGGGGGCCTTCGAGCCGAACGCGAAGCCCTGGGGTATG
>CALGNO010000156.1 GCA_937958625.1 uncultured Neomegalonema sp. | reverse complement strand
ATCCGTTTCTCGTCGTCACTCCAGTTCCGACGCTTCCGGTACTTCTTCCTCACCAAAGGCCTCGATAGTGTCCACTAAGCTAAGTGGACATTATCTCTCATTAGCGATCACCAGCAGGGCGGGTTCAGCGGACGCTTACGCTGGAAGTGCCGTCGATGTTTCGCGTGGCCAAGCTGGCGGGCGAGACTCTGCGCGACGTCGTTGCCGGGCATCAGAACACCGGGCAGAACGCCGATGCCTTCAGCGCGACGATGATCGTCGGCGGCCAGATCAAGGGCAGCGAGCCGCGCCTGTTTCTGGTCTATCCCGAGGGCAATTTCATCGAGGCATCCGAGGACACGCCGTTTTTCCAGATCGGCGAGACCAAATACGGCAAGCCAATCCTCGTGCGTGCCTATGACCGCCAGATGAGTTTCGAGGATGCCGCGAAATTGCTGTTGGTGTCGTTTGACTCGACCATCAAGGCGAATCTCAGCGTCGATCTGCCCATCGATTACATGAGCTATGAGACCGACAGCCTGAAAGTCGGAAAGCAGGGCCGTATCGAGCGCGACGATCCGTATTATCGCACCATTTCCGACGGCTGGGGCGATGCCCTGCGCACGGCGTTTCACTCGCTGCCCGATTACAAGTTCTGAGGGCGGTCAGCCGATATGGCTGCTCGGATTGCCGATCATGTTCAGGAACTCGGTCCGCGTGCGCGGGTCGCGGCGGAAGAGGCCGGTCATCTGGCTTGTGACCATCGTCGTGCCGTGGGTATGCACCCCGCGCGTGGTCATGCATTGGTGCGAGGCCTCGACCACGACCGCGACCCCTCCGGGCTGTAGAGCGTCACCGATGGCCTGAGCGATTTGTGCCGTCATCTTTTCTTGCACCTGCAAACGCTTGGCATAGCCATGGACCACGCGGGCGAGCTTGGAGATGCCGACAACGCGGTCCTTGGGCATATATCCGACATGGGCCTTGCCGATAATCGGCGCGACATGGTGCTCGCAATAGCTTTCGAAGGGGATGTTGCGCAGCACGACCATCTCGTCATAGCCGCCGACCTCTTCAAATGTTCGCTTGAGGTAATCGAGCGGATCGACGTCGTAGCCCGCGAACCATTCCTCATAGGCGCGCACGACCCGGCCCGGCGTATCGCGCAGGCCCTCGCGTTCGGGGTCATCCCCGGCCCAACGAAGCAGGGTGCGGACGGCGTCTTCCGCCTCGTCGCGAGTGGGCCTGTCCATAATGCGCTTTTCCGATAAGGGTCGCCAACGTCCCTGTTGTGAAGTGTTCGGAGGCATGGTGCAAGCCGGATCGCCGTCTACTGATTAACGACGGCGGGCAGGGGCAGGGCACCATCGAGAGCGACCTTGGTTTCGACCAGCACCGTTGCCGTGCCGTGATGACCCTTGATCCGGTAGAGATGAAAATCCCGACCCTTCAAGCGCATCTCGCGCCGCACATCGCGAAGATCCCGCAGAAAGACAAGATCGGCGGCATTGCGCGGCCTGTCTGCAATGGCGGCGAAGCGGCCCGCATCCAGCCCGAATTTCTCGGTGCTTAGCGCCGGGGCATCGAAGGGACGCAGGTCGCGAAGCGCGCTTTCGCCCTCGATCACGGCACGCAACAGGTCGGCGCGAGACAGCTCCGTTCCCTCGCACACGAGGATCATCCGCACCTCGCCGCCCTCGTGTCCGTTCCCCCGATGCACGGCACAGAGGGGCCGTTTCGCGGGGTCATTGGCGGGGTTGACGGTCTTAGGGACTGCGATTTCGACCGGCGCACGCAGGATAGCGTCGAGACGCACCCGGGGGAAGTCCGGCGCTGGCGCATCGTCGGGTAAAGCGGGCAAGTTCATCGCGTCGCTGAGCGCGGCCATGCCCCGTGGCATCGCCGTCGTGCCGAGGGACAGAGCGGCAGCATCGCGGCCAGGCTGTGGCGGCTCTTCGAACTTCAGGCGATAGAGCTGTGTCACCGGAGCGACATCGCCGATGGCCGGGGGACTGCCGAGGCCCCGCCCAGTCGAGAGCAGACCGTCGCCGAGAATCGCTTCACTCTCGGGCAGGTTCGTCGTTTCGTGGGGCAGCGGTTTGCGCAACGATCCTTCACGCAGCACGCCCATCGCCGTGGGTTCGACCGGCAGCCGCATTGGCCTGCGCGGCGACGGCTCCGACGGGGCTTGAGAGGGTGACGGAGCGGGGCGCGGCGGCAGGGCAGCAAACCGCTCGCCATCCCCGAGCGGCTTTGGCAGCTTGCTGGGCGTTGGCGATTGCGGAAGCGGGCGCGACCGGGGCAAGCTGGAACGCGCGAGCGTCTTAGGGGTCGCGGTGACCGATACCGTCGGTTGCCATGGCGTTGCCGATGTTACCGCTGTCACGCGATGGTTGGGGGCAGGTCTCGATGTATCCGATGACCGACTGATCACGTAGGGGGCGATGTCAGAATCCGTGCCGAAATATTCTGGCCCGACCGTGACATAGCGGCGCATTTTGGCAGTCGCGGGCGCAGGAAATTCAGCTTTCGGCCCCGGTTCAGCAAAGACCGCGCTGGGGCGCTCTTCGGCGGCAATCGAGAGCGGCACCGCATCGCTGCGCAAATCAGCCGCAGGACTCGCAGGCACTGCGGCATCCATCATCAGCACGCCAAGAGGAACCGTAACCGTAACGGGCCGTTCCGGGACGGGGCTGGGCCGAACCTTGCGCGTGGCGACAGCGCGCTCGATAGTTTCTGCGGCACTCGGCGCTTTCGCAACCTTGTCCCGCGTGGGAGGGGAGATGGTGAGGCCGCCTTGTTGCGGACCGGCATGATAGGCTGTCGTGCTGCACCCGGCAGCACAGAACATCACCGTCACACAGGGGGCAACTTTGCTCGTCATTGAAAATGCCTCGGCCATCCTCTTCGGGACGTTTGGCAATAGACTCACATAATCTTCTGAAATTCAATAGTTTCGTTAACAAAACTTAAATTTTTGATTGAGGTGCGGTGCATGAAAACGACGCGCCGTGTCGGAAAAAGGCTTGTCAGGGCCTTGCGGTCGTGGACGGGTGATCAGCGGCGCAAAACGGAGGCCCCGATGACCCAAGATACCGCCGCTGATACCGCGAAGCCCAACCGGCGCCGACGCTCGGGCGGACGGGCGGGCAATATGCGCGGTCGCGGCCCTGCCATCGTGCAGCCGTCCTGGCACTTGCCCGAGTATCTCGACAATCCCATCGAGCCGCTGACGGGCGAGGGTGTGGAAAAGGTCCACGATGCCGCCATGCGCATCCTCGAGGAGATCGGTATTCAGTTCCTGCACGACGATGCCATCGCCATCCTGCGCCGCGAGGGCTGCACGATCATGGCCGATGGCGTGACCGTGCGCATGGGCCGGGATTTCGTGATGGAGAAAATCACGACCTGTCCCAGCCGCTTCACGATAACGCCGCGCAATCCCGACAAGGCCATCGAGATCGGCGGCAATCGCGCCGTATTCGGTCAGGTCGGCTCCCCGCCCAATTATTCAAACCTCGACGAAGGCCGCCGCACGGGCACGATGAAGGCGTTCACCGACTTGATCAAATTCACGCACTATTTCGACTGCATCCATTTCCAGTCGGGCTATCCGGTGGAGCCAATCGACGTGCATCCGTCGATCCGGCATCTCGACTCCATCCGCACCAAGATGGTGCTGTCCGACAAGGTCTCCCACGCGTATTCCCTCGGCGTCGAGCGTATCGAAGATGCGATAGAAATGGTGCGCATTGCGGGTGGTCTGACCGACGAAGCCTTCGACGCAACGCCGCGCATGTTCACCAACATCAACTCGACCTCGCCGCTAAAGCATGACTGGCCGATGCTGGACGGGGCGATGCGAATGGCGGCGCGGAACCAGCCGACCGTCGTTTCGCCCTTCACCCTCGCCGGAGCCATGGCTCCGGTGACGCTGGCGGGTGCGATTGCGCAACAGACGGCGGAGGGCCTCGCGGCGATTGTCCTGCTGCAATGCGTGCGTCCCGGCTCTCCGGCGGTCTATGGCTCGTTCACGTCCAATGTGGACATGAAGACCGGTGCCCCCGCTTTCGGCACGCCCGAATATGTGCGCGCGACCCAGATGTCGGGACAGATGGCTCGGTTCTATGGCTTGCCCTTGAGGGCTTCGAATGCCTGCGCGGCCAATTTTCCCGATGCTCAGGCCGCGTGGGAGAGCGGCAACTCACTCTGGGCCTGCACCACCGGCGGCGTGAATATGATCTATCACTCGGCGGGCTGGCTGGAGGGCGGGCTGTGCGCGTCCTACGAGAAGTTCATGATCGACTGCGAGATGTTGCAACAGATGCAGCATTACCTGAAGCCGGTCGGCGTCACCGATGCCGATTGCGCCGTCGCGGCAATCGAGGATGTCGGGGCGGGAGGGCATTTCTTCGGAACGCCGCATACTCAGGATCGTTACGAGACCGCATTCTACTCGCCGTTCCTGTCCGACTGGTCAAATTTCGAGAACTGGGAGGATAACGGATCGCAGCGCACCGAAGAACGCGCAAACCGCCTGTGGAAGCGGATCCTCGAAGAATTCGAACCCGCCCCGATTGATGCCGCCATCGTCGACGAACTCGACGCCTTCGTCGCGAAGCGCAAGGAAGAGGGCGGCGCGCCGACTGACTTTTGAGGGCATGCGATTGGTCAATTGACGCTGCGGTGTTGATCCGTTTTGTCTCGTGGGTCGATGCTTCATAGCTCACAGGTTAATCCCCCCATTTTTAATGGGTTCCAGTCGTAGAATTCACGCGGCGGCTTTCAGTTTCATAGCGGGTGTTACGCCGCCGATGCCCATGTTGGGTCGCTCATTGTTATAAGTCCATAGCCATTCAGTTGCCTGTTCTT
>CALGNO010000155.1 GCA_937958625.1 uncultured Neomegalonema sp. | reverse complement strand
GCGGAAATCCCGCCCGAAATACGGCGCGAAACCGAGTGGAGCGCAAAAAGCGGCGGCAAGAACAAGAGCCGCCATGCCGCCGGGTCGATGAAATTCTCGGTGAACAAGGCGAAACGACTGAGAAACCGGGCACGGCGGGCGAGCGGTGAATACAAGGACGATGTGGAAGAATAGAAAACGCCCCGGCGCGAGGGCCGGGGCGATGTAGAGGCTTAGTTCTTTTCTTTGTCGACCATCTTGCCCGCTTCGATCCAGGGCATCATGCCGCGCAGTTTCGCGCCGACTTCTTCGATCTGGTGGGCGTCGTTGTTGCGGCGGATGGCCTTGAACATCGGCGCGCCGGCCTTGTACTCGCGCATCCATTCGGAAACGAAGGCGCCGTCCTGAATGTCCTTGAGGACTTTCTTCATGCGGGCCTTGGTTTCGTCGTAGGGCAGGATTTGCGGGCCGGAGTGATACTCGCCGAACTCAGCGGTGTTCGAGATCGAGTAGTTCATGTTCGCGATGCCGCCCTCGTAGATCAGGTCGACGATCAGCTTCACTTCGTGCAGGCACTCGAAATAGGCCATTTCCGGCGCATATCCGGCCTCGACCAGCGTCTCGAAGCCCATGCGGATCAGCTCAACGAGGCCGCCGCAGAGAACCGCTTGCTCGCCGAACAGATCGGTTTCGCACTCTTCCTTGAAGTCGGTCTCGATGATGCCCGAGCGTCCGCCCCCGATGGCCGAGCAATAGGACAGGCCGATTTCGAGCGCGCGGCCCGTGGCGTTGTTGTGAACCGCGACGAGGCAGGGCACGCCGCCGCCCTTGGTGAATTCACCGCGCACCGTGTGGCCGGGGCCTTTGGGGGCCATCATGATGACATCGACGCCGTCTTTTGGCTCGATCAGGCCGAAATGCACGTTGAGACCGTGAGCGAAGGCAATCGCGGCGCCTTCTTTCAGATTGTCGTGGATATGGGCGTAGTAGGTTTCTGCCTGAAGCTCATCGGGCATACACATCATGATGACGTCGCACCATTCTGCGGCCTCCGGGATGCCCATGACCGTCAGGCCCGAACCCTCGGCCTTTTTCGCGGAGGCGGAACCGGGGCGCAGGGCGACAACTAGGTTCTTTGCACCGCTGTCATGCAGGTTCAGCGCGTGGGCGTGCCCTTGCGAACCATAGCCGACAATCGCGACTTTCTTGTCCTTGATGAGATTGATGTCTCAGTCGCGATCGTAATAGACGCGCATGGTACGCTCCCTCTGTGTCGAATTTTATGCCGGAAAAGGCGCTCGCGCGTGACTAGACGAGGGGCGAGGAGGGTGCAAGCGGGGAATCGGCTCTCGACGCTACCAGCTTGACCAACTCACCAAGGTACAAGCGCCTACAATGCACGCCAGCCGATATCCGTGCGGTGAAAGCCCTCGGGCCAGTCGATCCGCTCGACTGCGGCATAGGCGCGGGTGCGGGCCTCGGCGACGTCGGACCCGATTGCCGTCACGCCCAGCACACGGCCCCCGGTGGCGCGCAGGGTGCCATCTTCCGTGGCGGTTCCGGCATGGAAGATGGTCACGCATTCGGTCGAGGCGGCCTCGGCCATATTCTCGATTCGGGTGCCCTTTTCGTAGGCGCCCGGATATCCCTTTGCGGCCATTACGACGGTCATGCAAACAGCCTCGGCCCAATCCAGCTTCACGCCGCTGATATCGCCCTCGGCACAGGCAAGCAGCACGGGGAGCAGATCGGATTTCAGGCGCGGCAGGATGCACTGGCACTCCGGGTCACCAAAACGGGCGTTGATCTCGACCAGCTTCGGCCCGTCGGCGGTCAGCATCAAACCGACATAGAGCACGCCCGCCTAGGGCATACCGCGCGCGCGCATCTCGGTCAGGATCGGGCGAACGATCTCGGCCATCGCGCGCTTTTGCAAGGCGGGGGTAAAGGCGGGAGCGGGGGAGTACGCACCCATCCCGCCGGTATTCGGCCCCTCATCGCCGTTGAAGGCGCGCTTGTGGTCCTGTGCGCCGGCTAGCGGAATGGCACGCGTGCCATCGGTGAGGATGAAAAAACTGGCCTCCTCGCCGATCATCTTATCTTCGAGGACGACCGATCCGCCGCCGGGACCATCGAAGATACGCTCGACCGCTGCGAGGGCTTCATCGGCGGTTTCAGCAACGACCACGCCCTTGCCAGCGGCCAACCCGTCCGCCTTCACCACCACCGGTGCGCCGTGCTTGGAAATATGCGCCTTTGCCGATGACGCGTCGTCATAGGCGGCATAGCCGGCGGTCGGTGCGCCACAGGCATCGCAGATTTGTTTGGTAAAGGTTTTCGACGTTTCAAGCATCGCCGCCGCTTCGCTGGGGCCGAAGACCTTGAAGCCCGCAGCGCGCGCGGCATCGGAGACACCCTTTTCCAAGGGCGCTTCAGGGCCGATGACCAACAGATCAATCTCGTAGTCCCGGCAGGCGGCGACAACCGCGTCGGGATCAGTGATCTCGAACGAGGCGCTTTCTGCAATCTCGGCAATCCCGGCATTGCCCGGCGCGCACCAAAGCCGGGTCAACCGGTCGCTCTTCGCGATGGCCCAACAGAGTGCGTGTTCGCGCCCGCCGCCGCCCAGAACCATCACTTTCATCGGTGTTCTCCCGCCTCTGGTCGATGTCGTGAGGGTTCCTTAGCGACAGTTCGGAGGCTATGACAGAACGATGAGCAGTCTGTTTGAAGATGATGACGATGATGTGCCGCCCGTGCAACCGGGGGTGAAATCGAACCAGGCCGAACTCACGGTCTCTGAACTGTCCTCGGCCATCAAGCGCACGGTCGAGGACCGGTTCGGCCTCGTGCGCGTCAGGGCCGAAATCGGGCGCGTGTCGCGGCCCCGGTCCGGGCATGTCTATCTCAGTCTCAAGGATGACAAAGCGGTTATCGACGGGGTGATGTGGAAGGGCGTTGCCTCGCGTCTTACCGTGCAACCGGAGGAGGGGCTGGAGGTCGTTGTCACCGGCAAGCTAACAACCTTCGCCGGACAATCGAAGTACCAGATCGTGATCGACAAGATGGAACCAGCCGGGGCGGGCGCGCTGATGGCGATGCTGGAGGCACGGCGAAAGGCGCTGGCTGCCGAGGGGCTGTTCGATCAGGAGCGAAAACGCGAGCTTCCGGCCTTGCCGAAGGTGATCGGCGTCGTCACATCGCCATCGGGGGCTGTCATCCGGGATATCCTGCACCGAATCGCAGATCGCTTTCCGAGCCGGGTCATTGTCTGGCCCGTCGCGGTGCAGGGCGAGAAATGTGCGCCTGAAGTTGCGGCGGCAATCCGGGGCTTCGATGCGCTGCAGCCCGCTGGGCCGGTGCCGCGCCCCGATGTGGTGATCGTCGCGCGCGGGGGCGGTTCGCTTGAAGACCTCTGGGGTTTCAACGAAGAAATGGTGGTGCGCGCCGCCGCCGATTGCTCAATCCCGCTGATTTCTGCCGTGGGGCATGAGACCGACACGACGCTGATCGACCACGCCGCTGACTTGCGCGCACCGACGCCGACCGGGGCCGCCGAGAAGGTGGTGCCTGTGCGCGCAGAACTCTTCGATCGCATCGAGACCCTTTCGGCGCGCCGTAGTCGGGCGATGCAGCGAAAGCTGCGCGATGCCCGCGAGCGGGTGGCCCAAGGCGCGCGCATCTTGCCCAAGCCGGAGACGCTTCTCGCAGAAAAGCGTCAGCGTCTCGATCTTGCCGCCGAGCGTCTGCCGCGCGGGCCGTTGGCGGTGCTGCGCGAAAAAACACAAGCTTTTCGTCTGGTTGGTGATCGGCTGCCGAGAGCGATGGCCAGCACTCTTGAACGTCAGCGCGGGGCATTGGCAACAACGCGCGGGTCGCTGCGGCCTACGGCTCTCTCGATGCGTCTGCGCGAGGCGCGGACGGCGGTCGAGGCGCAGTCGCGGCGGCTGCATGGCGCTGCCCCCCGGATCGCCGCCCGAAAGCGCGATGGTCTCGCGGCGCTGGGCCGCACACTCAACTCACTGTCTTACTTGCGGGTGCTGGATCGCGGCTTCGCTGTCGTCCGTGATGCCAAGGGCGGGATTATCGCGGATGTGGCAAAGGTAACGGCGGGGGATACGCTCGCCATCGAGTTCAAGGATCGCAAGACCTTACCCGCAACTGCCGGGGAGAGTGGCAGTGCGCCCAAAAAACGACCCCGGAAAGCGAAGACCCCGTCCGCCGGTCAGGCGGATTTGTTTGGCGACTGAGCGCCAAGAGCGAATGACTTCAACAATTCACTCTTGATCCGAGGCCTGTCAGATAACACGCCTCATTCAGAAAAAGCCCCACTTTAGTAGGCGGGGCGATTAACTGCCTACTCACCACCCTTAAACATCTGTTCGTAGCGGATCAGGAACGACGGCGGGGTCTCTTCCATCTTTTCGACTTCGGACTCGCCTTTGACTTCGGAGATGATCGCCTGGGCGGTGGCCTGCGTCAGTTGGCGGCGCAGGTCAGGTTCGATCTCTGCAAAGGTCGGCGGCTCGGTCGTGCGGCGTTCTTCCAGCAAGATCACGTGCCAGCCGAAGCGGGTCTTCACCGGGTCGGAGATTTCTCCTGCCTTCAGGGCAAAAGCGGCCTCGGCAAAGGGTGCGACCATATCGCCCTTTTTGAAAAATCCGAGATCGCCGCCACTGGCGCCCGATGGACCTGTGGATTTCTCGGCGGCCATCTTGGCGAAATCCTCGGCGCTGCCACGCAGGGCTTCGGCGATTTCCTTGGCGTCATCCTCTTCATCCACGAGAATATGCCGCGCGCGCACTTCTTCCTCGACGGGGAAGTCGGCGACCATCATGTCATAGCCTTCTTTCAGCGCCTTATCGGTGACGCGGCGGGCAAGCTCGGCGGTGATGTAGGATTCGGCGAGGGTCGCGCGACGTGCCGCCTCAAGCCGGGCCTTGACCTCGCGCGAGTCCTCCAATCCGGCATCAATCGCCTTATCCATCAGGGCATATTCGCTGACGAGCTGTTCGGTGATCGCTTCCAGCATCCGGTCATTGGGCTGATCGCGCATCTGCTCTGGCAGGGTCGAGAAGGTCAGGGCCACATCGCCCAGCGTGACGCTATGCTCGCCGACGGTGGCCAGTACCTCGGTGCCGTCATTCTTTGCCAACGCATCGGTGATGTCGGCTTCGGTGACATCTTGGGCGAAGGCCGTTCCAAGCCCGAGGGAAAGGGCGATTACACTGGTTGTCAGGGTCTTCATCGACAGGGTTCCTTACTCGATTGATCGGTCGTTTGGCGGGCCTTATGCACAGTCCCGGCGACATTGACATCCCTTTAGCCGCTGCATAAGTCTCCCGCCAACCCGTAAAGTCAGGCTTTGACGGGTCCGCTGTGTCATGGCCGCGCGCCGGAGCGGCGGAAGATCGACCGGATTGCGGGAAACCATGGCTTCCGCATGGTCGAATTGAGACGAAGACGCGGGAATGATCCGCAGAAAAGGACTGTCGCATGTTGGGTCTCGGCTCTATCGCCAAGAAGGTTTTCGGTACGGCCAATGATCGAAAGGTCAAAGTGGCGATGAAATCCCTTCAGGGGATCGACGGCATGGAGTCCGCGCTGGAAGCGCTTTCTGACGAGGAATTGCGCGCCAAGACCGATGAGTTCCGCACCCGCGTCGAACAGGGCGAGACGCTCGATGCGCTCATGAACGAGGCGTTCGCCGTGGTGCGTGAGGCCGCCAAACGCGCGCTCGGCCTGCGCCCGTTCGAGGTGCAATTGCTCGGCGGTTATATTCTTCATCAGGGCAATATCGCCGAAATGAAGACCGGTGAGGGCAAAACCCTTGTCGCGACGTTGCCAGTCTATCTCAATGCCCTGACCCGCAAGGGCGTGCATGTGGTCACCGTCAACGATTACCTCGCCTCCCGCGATGCGGAATGGATGGGCGCGGTCTATCGCTTCCTCGGCCTGACCGTTGGCGTGATCGTCAGCGGCATGGATGACGAGGCGCGGCGCGAGGCCTATGCGTGCGATGTGACCTACGCGACGAATAACGAGCTTGGCTTCGACTATCTGCGCGACAACATGAAGTATTCGGTCGCCGAGATGGTCCAGCGCGGTCACAACTACGCGATCGTCGATGAGGTCGACTCAATCCTCGTCGACGAGGCGCGCACGCCGCTGATCATTTCTGGCCCCGCCGAGGATTCCAGCGAGCTTTACAAGGCCGTCAACGTCTTGATACCCGATCTTGCGGCTGAAGATTTCGAGGTTGACGAAAAACAACGCACAGCAACCCTGACCGAGGACGGCACGGAAAACGCCGAGCGCCGCCTGCTGGAAATGGGCATCATTCCCGAGGGCACCACGCTCTACGACCCCGAAAACATTTCCATCGTCCACCATGTCAATCAGGCTTTGCGGGCGCACAAGATGTTCCTGCGCGATCAGCATTATATGTTGAAAGACAATCGGGTGATGCTGATCGACGAATTCACCGGTCGCGCCATGGAGGGCCGCCGCCTGTCCGAGGGTCTGCATCAGGCCATCGAGGCGAAGGAGGGCGTGCAGATCATGCCCGAGAATACGACCCTCGCATCAATCACTTACCAGAACTACTTCCGGCTATATGAAAAGCTGGCTGGGATGACCGGTACTGCCCTGACCGAGGCGGAGGAATTCGCCGAGATCTACGGCCTTGAAGTCATTGAAATCCCGACCAATGTGCCGATTGCCCGCGAAGATGTCGATGACGAGGTCTATCGCACGACCGCCGAGAAATACGAGGCGATTGCCGACGAGATCGAGGCGTCCCGGGCGAAAGGCCAGCCGATCCTCGTCGGCACGACTTCGATTGAAAAGTCAGAATATCTCGCAAAGCTGCTGATCGACAAAGGCTTCAAGCTGAAAGACACCACCGATGCCGGTGCGTTCGAGCCGCTCTATGACGGCGATCAGGGTACGGATGCCGAGCGTGTCTTTGCGGTCCTGAACGCACGCTATCACGAGCAGGAAGCGGCCATCGTGGCCCAGGCCGGTGTGCCGGGCGCGATCACCATCGCCACGAATATGGCCGGTCGCGGGACCGACATCAAACTCGGCGGCAACGCGGATATGCGCATCGCCCACGAACTCGGCGACATGCCCGAGGGCGAGGAGCGCGCGGCGAAGGAACGTGAGATTTCCGAGGCTGTCGCGGTGCTCGAAGCGCGTGCGAAAGAAGCAGGCGGCCTTTACGTGCTCGCCACCGAGCGTCACGAAAGCCGCCGCATCGACAATCAGCTGCGCGGTCGGTCGGGCCGCCAGGGCGACCCCGGCAAGTCGAAATTCTTCCTGTCCCTCGAAGATGACCTGATGCGCATCTTTGGCTCCGAGCGCATGGACAAGATGCTGCAACGCCTTGGCCTCAAGGACGGCGAGTCGATTGTCCATAGCTGGGTCAACAAGGCCATCGAGCGCGCGCAGGCCAAGGTCGAGGCGCGCAACTTCGATATCCGCAAAAACGTCCTCAAATACGATGACGTGATGAACGACCAGCGCAAGGCGATCTTCGAACAGCGCCGCGAGGTGATGGAGGCCGATGACGTCGAAGAGACGGCAACCGACATGCGCCACGCCCTGATCGACGATCTGGTCGCCAAGCATATTCCCGCGAAATCATATGCCGAACAATGGGATGTCGAAGGTCTGACCAAAGAACTCGGCAACGTCTTTGGCCGCACATTCCCGGTCGCCGAGTGGGCGGAGGAAGAGGGCGTCGCAGACGAAGAAATCCGCGAACGTCTCTACAATCTCGGTGACGATGTCGCGCGCGAGAAGGCGGAGCTGATCGGTGCCGACAAGATGCGCGCCGCCGAGAAAGAGTTGATCTTGCGGGCCATCGACGACGAATGGCGCGCTCATCTGCTTCAGGTCGAACACTTGCGTCAGGTCGTCGGCTTACGCGGATACGCCCAGAAAGACCCGCTGAACGAGTACAAGACCGAAGCCTTTACGATGTTCGATGGCTTGCTCACCCGTCTGCGCGGCGCGGTGACCCAGCGCTTGATGCGGATCGACGAGGCGATGGAGAACCAACGGCGTCAGTTCTTGATGATGTTCCTGCAATCCGAAGAGGGCCGCGAGGCCGTGCAAAAGGCGGTGGTGGAATCCGGTGTCAGCCCGGATAGCGGCGATGCCGAGGTCACGGTCGACACGCCCTTCGGCCCCGCGACGATCCGCCTGACCAATCAACCGCCCCCCCAACAGGGACAGGGCGCGGCCTGATCGGGCGCGCGTGTCGATGGGGCAAGCCGTCCTAGTCACCGGCGCGGCTCAGCGTCTCGGGCGGGCGATTGCGCTGCACTTCGCCCGCGAAGGCTTTGATATTGCAATTCATTACCGGTCGTCGAACGATGCCGCCCGGGCGCTGGCCGACGAAGTCAGGGCGCTGGGCCGCCGTGCCCGCGCCTATCGCGCTGACCTTGAGAAACCAGATGAGACTGATGCCCTCATCCCATCGGTATTGCAAGACTTTCCGCACCTGACCGGGTTGATTCATTCCGCCTCGACCTTCGAGCGCGATCGGTTCGGCGAGATCACCCGCGATTTTCTCATGCGCCAGCACCGGGTCAACGCCGAGGCCGCGCTTTTTCTCACCCAGGCGCTATGGAACGCCATCGACGGGCCGGGATGGGTTATCAATCTCATCGACGCGAAGATCGACCAGATTACGCCCGCGTTCTTCTCCTACACCTTGTCAAAACTTGCCCTCGAAGACGTGACCAGAATGACAGCCCGCGCCTGCGCGCCCAAGCTGCGGGT
>CALGNO010000154.1 GCA_937958625.1 uncultured Neomegalonema sp. | reverse complement strand
CACATTCTTCGGATGCTCGGTCAGTTCGGCCAGTGTGAGATACTTCATCGGATCGTCCTTCCACTTTCTCTTCCGCGCCCCCATCGGGCGCGAAAAGGCCGAAGGCCGACCTTTCCCTTTTGGGACAGACGGCGGCGGTTGGAGCGATTGTTCAGGACAGCAGAACGGCCGATCTAAAGAGGCAAGATTTGCGTCATATACAACATTGCGCTATATATGACATATGATGCGACTTGTTCTCGACACCAATGTCCTGGTCGCTGCCCTGCGATCCCGGCGCGGTGCCAGCAACGCCTTGTTGATCGAGGTGCTTGGCGGGAAAGCGTCGTGGGTCTGCTCTGTGCCTCTTTTCCTCGAATACGAGGACGTGCTGACTCGCGCAGAGTTTCTGCTGGCCACGGGGCATGACGCATCGGGGATTGCCGGGTTTCTGTCGGACGTTGCGACAGTGATCAAGCCGGTCGATCTTCATTTCCTGTGGCGACCGCAACTGCGCGACCCGAAGGATGAGATGGTGCTGGAAACGGCGGTGAACGGGCGTGCGGATTTTCTGGTGACACACAATATCCGCGACTTTGCGGAGGCGGCAGATCGGTTTGAAGTCGATGCCATCGCGCCGCAGGACATGCTGAGGAGGATAAGACCATGACTGCCACGGTAAAAGCGCGGGTCTCGCTGAACCTGCCCGCCTCGCTCAAATCGGCGGCGGAACGCTATGCCGAGCGCGATGGCGTCTCATTGAACCAGTTCATCTCAATGGCACTGGCCGAAAAAGTCGGCGCGCAGGGTGCGGCGGAATTCTTTGCGGCACGGAGCAAGGGAGGCGATGCAGAAGCGGCCATCGCGTTCCTGCGGAATGCGCCTGATGTCGAGCCCGAAGCGCAAGACCGGATCGAGTAGCGCCTGGTAGCTTATTCCGGGGGAACCAGATCGGGCCGCTCGGCTTCAACCATTTCAACGAAGGCCTCGAGCTGTTCGCGGCGGAAGTCTTCGGCACAATCGGCGAGCATTCGCCGCCCTTCCTCAATCGCGTAACCGCCACCGAAGAAGCCGCAGCAGGAATCGCGTACATCGCCGTCCGGCGTCTCGATCCGCGCGCACCAGACATCGCCGGTGAGATACTGGTCTAGTTCGGCAATCTCGGCGCGCAGCACACGCTTGCCCTCGGTTTCGAGATCGGCGTGCCGACGCAGTTTCGGGAATGCCGCACGGAGTTTAGTCCACTCGACAAATATCCAGCCGATCTGCCCGCTGTCCCAGGAACAGGAAAACGGCGCCGTGGCGATGGTGATGCCGCTATGATCGTACATGAAGACGGGCAAGCGGACATGGCGGCACTCTTCCATCGCCGCCTCGAACTCTTCTGGCGATGACCAGTCATATTTGTCGCCGAGGGCGTAGCGGCGGTGCCAGCAAACCAGCGTACCGAGTTGCTCGAACTCGGCGCGTGGGTTGACCGGATCGGGATCGGCGCTGACGATCAGCGTCAGGCCGCAGGCATCGCGTTCTTCGTGCAGGATGACGGACATGGCAAAGCTCCTCGCGTCGGACGCGCCGGGATCGGGCGCACAAGGCGAGAGGCCGCCCGTATCCCTCGGAGGACGGGCGGCCTTTATGTTAAGTCGATGGGCGAAGGCGGTTCAGTCCACGAGGTCCATGAGGATCAACTCCTCGGCTCCGTAGACACCGTGTCTGGCGCAGGCACCGCAGCGATACCCGTGCGCATCCGGCTCGACCGGATTGTCGGAAGGTTCCCCACAGAAGATGCAGAAGCCGCCATCCTCCATCATGGCCGTCTCAATCTCGGCGAGCGGGAAGCGGATCGGGGTGGCGGCGTCCATCATGGCTCGACCTCCTCGGCGGCGAGGTAGAAGTCCAGAGCATCCCAGATTACGACGCTCGCCGCCTTGGTCTGCCTTACCTCGCAGCGATAATCCGCGCAGCCAGAGGGGATATGTCCGTTCGGTGGGGCGCGCTGCATGTCATGCGCGGCGCACCACACATCGGCATGGTGCGCCGGATCGAGACTCTCGGTCGGGGCAAGGCGGCGCAGCAGCAGCGTCTTGCCCCGATGGCTGATCTCCACGAACACCGGTCAATACTCGCTCGCGAGCATTACTGTTAAGATCCGGTAGGTCTTCTCTGGGTTCGTGGGATCATCGGATCCGTGCCGCAGATCGTTGGCATAGAGATCGATCTTCCAGAAGTACCGGTTGCCCCGAACCTCGAACGCCCCGAAGTCATGCTCGCCATGTGGATCATTGTCTTCATTGAATGTATCGAAGCGGGCAACACTACGGATGACTTCGATATGCTCGATGGGCGGAAGGGCTGCAACGCCCTGGGTCAGGACCATCTGGCCGGGCAGGTTCGGCGTTTCGCCAAGGCTGGTGCGGAACAGGTCATTCTGGGCGGCGATGGCGGCGGCATCGCGTTCGCGTTCGGTTGTGAGTGTCGTTGTCTGGTCGGTCATCGTGCTGGTCCTCTTTCTCCATCCGCGCCCGGCTCGGGCGCAAACGGATCAAGGCCGCCCTCGATCTTTCGAAAGCGGCCCCGGTAGTGATGATCGCTATGGTCGGATTGAGAGATCAGGCGGCGCGGGCAGGTTCGGCCTGTCCGGTTTCATGGCCCGCAGCCTTGAAGACCCAGTCGGCGGCCCGCTGGGCGTCAGCCGCAGCGCGGAAGATATACCGCTTGTCGGATTTCAGGGCCTTGAGTTATCGCGAGGTACCGATAATGCGGAGGAGGCGCAGGAAGCCGTGGGGTTTTCCGGATGTCCGGGCAATTTCCTCCGCATTATCCGAGGTCGAGCTACAGGGTATCGAGCCAGTC
>CALGNO010000153.1 GCA_937958625.1 uncultured Neomegalonema sp. | reverse complement strand
GCCAGCGCGCCGTTTACGGCGGCGATCAGGGATTTTGCTTCGAAGGGTTTTTGCAGCACCTTGGCGGCACCGAAGGTCTTGGCGACGCGTAGATAGTCGTGGTGCAGGTTGGGGCTGCCCCCCGAAATCGCGATGATCTTGAGGTTCTTGCGCTTGCTCAGGGCCGTGCGGATTGCGTCCAGACCGTCGACGCGCGGCATCACCAGATCGGTGATCATCAGGTCGATCTTGTCCAGCGTCTTGCTGTCATAGGCGGCAAAGCCCGTCGAGCTCTCGATGACCTTGTGGCCCGCATCGGTCAGCACCCTGACCAGAAGACGCCGCATGGTTGCCGAATCTTCCATCAACAGAATTCTGGCCATGCGATTCTCCCACCACGATTGGGAAAACAGTACGGACTTCGAGTTAAACAAAGCATTAATCGTACCGTGCGCGTTTTACGCCATCGCCTCGATTGCCGCCTCGACACCGCCGGGGGCGAAATCGGCACCGATGCGCGACAGGCCCATCTCCACGGCCCCGAGAGTGCCGAGGATCATCGCCTCGTTCACATGGCCCATATGGCCGATACGAAAGGCATGGTTCGCGTCGAGACCAATGCCGAGGCCAAGGGTCACGCTCAGCGCGTCTTCGCAGTAACGGCGCAAAGCCTGGGCATCGACCGCGCCGGTCAGGATCGTCGTGACAACATCGGAACGCGCCAGCGCGTCGGTGATGTTGAACTCAAGCGGCCCGCCTTCGCCCCACCGCGCCACCGCCGCCCGCACGCCCCGGGCCAGCCGCGCATGGCGGGCAAAGATCGCGTCCAGCCCTTCCTCGGCCATCATATCGAGGGCTTCGCGCAGGCCGAACAGATGGCTGACGGGCGCGGTGCCACAGAATAACTGGTAATAGGCTTCGGGTTTGGCGCGCGGCAGCCAGTCCCAATAGGTCGAGGCGCAGCCATTCGCCTCCCGCACCGCCATCGCCTTGTCATTGGCAAAGACGAAACCGAGACCCGGCGGGGTCATCAGGCCCTTTTGACAGGCCGCGACGGTCACGTCCGCGCCCCACCCGTCCATCTCGTAAGGCACGCAGCCAAAGCAGGCGATGCAGTCGACCATGAACAGCGCCGGGTGTTTTGCGGCGTCGATCGCGCGGCGGATCGCCTGAATGTCGTTTCGGACTCCGGTGGCGGTGTCGATCTGGACCACAAGGATCGCCTTGATCCGGTGCCCTGTATCGGCGCGCAGATATGCCTCCACCGCCGCCGGATCGACGGCGCTTCGGGCCGGCGAGTCCAAAGTCTCGACCACCGCGCCCATCTGCGCGGCCATATTGCCCCAGCCGACGGCAAAGCGCCCCGATTCGAGCACCAGCACCGTCTCGCCCGCTGAGATCGTGTTGGCCAGTGCCGCTTCCCACGCGCCGTGACCGTTGGCGATATAGGCCATGCAATGCCCCTCGGTCCCCGCGATTTTCTTGAGGTCCGGGAACAGGCTGTGGGTCAGCTCGATCAGCGGCCCCTCATAGATATTCACCATAGGCCGGTGCATCGCGCGCAGCACCCGGTCGGGGATATTCGTCGGGCCGGGAATGGCAAGGAAGGGGCGGCCAGTCTCTAGGGGCATGGCGGTTCTCGCTGTCTGTGCTGTCGCTCTATAGGGCGGCGGCGATAGCAGCGTCCAGCGTTGACGCCGGTGCGGCGCTTCGCGACAAAAAAATCCGGCGCCAATATGGATTTCGACTCATGATTGACGCAATTCATCCCGAGACATCGCATGAGGGTGAGGGGAGATTTCGAATGACGCAGGGTGTACTGGCCGCAGGTGACGCTGCGCCCGACTTTACCGCGCCCCGCGATGGCGGCGAGACGGTCACGCTGTCCGATCTCGAGGGCCAATCGGTCGTGCTTTATTTCTATCCCCGGGACGACACGCCGGGCTGCACAACCGAGGCCGTCGATTTCAGCGCGCTCGTGCCCGAATTCCAGGCGCAGAACACCGTCATCATCGGCGTTTCGCGCGATTCCGTCGCCAAACATGATCGCTTTCGCGACAAGCATGACCTGAAGGTGATGCTGGTTGCCGATGAAACCGGCAAGATCACCGAGGATTACGGCGTTTGGGTCGAGAAAAAGATGTACGGGAAAACCTCGATGGGCATCGAACGGGCGACATTTCTGATCGACGATCAGGGCATCGTCCGGCAGATATGGCGCAAGGTCAAAGCCAAGGGCCATGCGGCGGAGGTTTTGGACGCCGTGCGGGCCGCGCCGTAACCCGGAAGCGGATCGTCCGCCCACGAAGCATTACAGTAGTAGTCTGCTAAGATAATTCTGTTAAAATTCAACGAAAGTTTTAAACTGCCAGAAATTGCGCGGCCCAGACAGCGTGAACCCAAGAGCGAGGCGAGAACAGAGTCATGTTTACCAAGAGCAAGATCAACGATCCCATCGAAACGCCGAAAGAGGCGACGAAGCCCGTCACGGCGACCCCGGCGGCATCCCCGCTGTCAAAAGCGGCCAGCAAGCCGGTATCGCTTGCCCAGCCCGCAGCGTCGTCTTCGGCGCGCGCCAAACCGGTCAGCGCGACCAGCACCTCGGGCGGGCCGTCGATCATTTCGCCTGACCTGAAAGTGTTCGGCAACCTGCAAACCGAAGGCGACCTTCAGATCGAGGGCACGGTAGAGGGCGACATCCGCGCGCATCTGCTGACCATCGGCGAGAAAGCCATCATCAACGGCGAGATCGTTGCCGAAGATGTGGTCGTGAATGGCCGCGTCAACGGTCGTATCCGTGGCCAGAAGGTGCGCCTTGCCTCCACCGGTCAGGTCGAGGGCGACATTTTGCACAATACCATCGCCATCGAAGCCGGTGCGCATTTCGAAGGTTCGGTGCAGCGCTCGGACGACCCGATCAACGAGGCGAAGGCGAAGCCAGTCACCCAGGCCAAAGCCAGCTAGAGACGTTCGGGTTTATTCGGCATCGAAAGCCGCTGACTCTCGCCTTTCGCTGCATATGTTTCGGAGTAAACCTGAAACGCTCTTGATTGCCTGTCGAGAGCGGCCCGAAAACGATGTAAACGGTCACCCTCGGGCATGATCCGAGGGTCTCTGGCCGGGCCGCGAGAGGCGCTCGCGTCCGCGCGGCGCGCGCTCGGTCGGGTTAAGCGCGCGCAAGATTTTTTACTATATAACGTACACTTATAGCCGTCTGTTAAAGTGCCTCGCCAGTGAGCATTTCGGCGACGCAGACGGTGGCCATGTCGAGGACTTTCCAAGTGGCCGTATCCGGGTCGCCGAGGGCCACGCTCGTCGGGGCGATGTCGATCAAAGCGGTGGCAACGTCGCAGGATGGCACGCGGTAGGCGTATTGCATCACCGCCTCCACCGCCATATCGCGGCTGACGCCCTTGAGCAGTTGCATCATGCCGAATGCGCGCTGAATTGAGCGGGTGTCGTAGGGCTGGCGACAGGCACCGAGGCGCATTTCCGGGCCGCCGCCGATTTCGTCGCGAAAGGCTTCATCGCTGACGCAGGCGCGGGAATAGGCCATATCTTCCTCGCCGTGATAAAACGACGCAACGTCCTGTTTCATCACCGCAAAACCGGCCTCGCCGCCGATGGCGTTACCGTCGGCGTCGAAGGCGAACTTGTCCTCCGTCGCCAATGCCGCCTTCTGCGCATCCTCGGCCTTGTCGGCCAAGAGCAGCGCGAGGATCAGGTCGTAGATCGGCAGGTTTCTGTCCTGCCAGTCTTTCGCCGTCGCCTCGGCCCCGTTGGCGACATAGCCGGACAGCGCCTCGATCGCCTCGAATGAAAGGCTCTGGTCTTCGTTCGGCGTCAGGGACAGGCGCTTGAGTTCGGCGAAGGTATGTTTGGAGAGGCAGGCGAAGCGGTCCTCGCCCGTGCAATCCAGCGCCGCCGCCGGTCCCGTAAAACCCACCGTCAAGGCCGCCGCCATCAACACTCTCATCGCGCGTCCTCTCGTTATCGTTTCAAGAGCCACCAGACCAACAGGGCCGACGCCCCCGCCATGGCGATGAGTATGCCGCAAATGATAAGGAAACCGGAACGCGTTTCCGTCAGCGGCATCCCTGCGACATTCATCCCCAGCAAACCGGTGACAAACGCAATCGGCAGGAAGATCACGGACACCACCGACAGGACCAGCATGATCGAGTTCTGGCGCTCGGCCATGCGCGCGCTCATTTCGTCGCGCAGCACGGCGGCGCGTTCGCGGATGTCGTCGAGGTCTTCGACAATGCGCGCGAATGCCTCGGCCTCCTCCGCCAATACCTCGCCGGAGTCGAGCCAGAATGGCGGGCGCTTTGCCAGCTCTCGCAGGGTTGCGCTTTGGGGCGCGATATGGCGGCGGATGATGACCGCGTCCTGCCGTGCATCGGTGAAGGCGGCGCGGGTGATGCGGTCGGGCGGGTGATTGTCGCTCAGGGCCTCCAGCTCATGGGCCTCGATCACCTCTTGCAGTTCATCCAGCACCGGCTCCAGCCGCCAGTGCAGCGCCCGCACGAGACGCTCGATAAAGGCGCAGGGCGTCGGCGGGGCGTGGCCCTCTTCGATCTCGACGATGATCGAATCAACCGCGCGCAGGCGGCGGAGGCCAACGGTCACGATCCACTGGGCGTCGACGAAAACGCGCACCGAGACCATGTCTTCCGGCTCGGCCCCGTCATTGAGATTGACCCCGCGCAGGATCAGCAGGCCCTTTCCCTCGATCTCGGTATAGCGGGGGCGGGTATCTTCGGCGAGCATGGCCCAGGAGAGGGTATCGGGGGGCGTTTCGCCGTCGAGCAACCACGCCTGCGCCTTTGCGCCGTCGCGATGCAGGTGCACCCAGCGCCAGCCGCCCTCGGGGATCGGGTCGTCGATCTCGTCCCAGCCGATGGGATGGGGTTGCCCATCGGCACCGATATTCCAAGCGCCCAGCAAGCCGTCATTTTCGATTTCCAAGGCCAGCCTCCTGCGCCAGATGCCGTCCGGTGTAAACCGGATGTCCGGCGCGAAGGAACCGGAAAAACAGACCGGCATATGGGGCGCGTACGTCCAATATCCTAAACAAGAGGATGGGGACCGTGTCTTTCCTCAAAAACTTGGACTTTCCGGCGATAAAACAGATTGAACGCCGCCCTGAATCCCGGTATCGCGCTTCGTATCGTTTAAAATTCTGAACGCAGTGCGTTCCAGCCGGGGGTTGCTCACCATGTCAAATGCCGAATTCCACGCCCGCCGCATGGCTGCCGTCCCGCGCGGGGTCGCCACGGCCACCACGATGTTTGTCGATAAGGCCGAAAACGCCGAGATTCATGACATCGAGGGCAACCGCTATATTGATTTTGCCTCGGGCATTGCCGTCACGAATACCGGCCATCGCCACCCGAAGATCATGGAGGCCGTCGCAAAGCAGTGCGAGCGGTTCACGCACACGGCCTTTCAGGTCGCCGCCTATGATGTCTATGTCGACCTCGCCGAGCGGCTGAACGCCCTCGCCCCCATCGACGATGCCAAGACGATCTTTTTCACCACCGGGGCCGAGGCCACGGAAAACGCGGTGAAGATCGCCCGCGCCCATACCGGTCGCCCCTCGGTCATCACCTTTACCGGGGCGTTTCATGGTCGGACGATGCTGACCATGGCGATGACCGGCAAGGTTGCGCCGTACAAGACGAAATTCGGCCCGATGCCCGGCGGCATCTTTCACTGCCCGTTCCCCATCGCCCACCATGGCGTGAGCGAAGAACAGGCGCTGAAGGCGCTCGATTTCCTGTTCAAATCCGACGCCAGCCCCGATCAAGTCGCGGCCATCGTGATCGAGCCGGTTCAGGGCGAGGGCGGGTTCTATCAGACGCCGAAAAGCTTCATGCACGCCCTGCGCCGCATCTGTGACGAGCATGGCATCTGTCTGGTCGCCGACGAAGTGCAGAGCGGTTTTGCCCGCACCGGCAAGCTGTTCGCCATCGAACATTATGGTATCGAGCCGGACCTGATTCCGGTAGCCAAGGCTCTCGGCGGCGGGTTCCCGATCTCGGGCGTTATCGGCAAGGCGCATATCATGGATGCGCCCGACCCCGGCGGTCTCGGCGGCACCTATGCGGGCAGCCCGGTCGCCTGCGCCGCTGCGCTGGCCGTGCTCGACGTGATCGAGGAAGAAAAGCTGTGCGAGCGGTCGATGGAGGTCGGTCGGCGGATGACGGAACGGCTGGAGAAGATCAAACAGCGCAATGATTCCATCCCCATCGGCGATATTCGCGGCCTTGGGGCGATGGTCGCCTTTGAACTCGTGAAAGAGCGCGGCGGCCATGATCCGGCCCCCGAAGCGATCAAGCCGGTGATCGAGACCGCGCTGGCCCATGGCCTGATCCTGCTTTCCTGCGGCTTTTACGCCAATACCATCCGCCTGCTCGCGCCGCTGACGATCCCGGATGCGCAGCTGGAGGAAGGGCTGGACGTGCTGGAAACGGCCCTCACAGACAGCGCGGAGATCCGCCTCGCGAGCTGAAGTCCGTTGCAATTGCGGTATGTCGGGCGGGAAGAGGACTCACGCCCGACAAGCAGGGATGCTAATCTCGCCGCAATCGGAGGGGACAATGCGGTCTCATCCAGTGAAGGACGTCGCCATGAAGACCCTGATACTCGCCGCTACGCTTGCCCTCGCCGCCGCCCCGGCCCTCGCCGCCGAACATGTGGTGCGGATGCTGAATTCGGGCGGGAATGGCGAGCGGATGGTGTTCGAGCCGTCCTTCGTGCAGGCCAAATCCGGCGATACGGTCGTGTTTCAACCGGCGGATAACGGCCATGCCTCGGCCAGTGTGATCGTGCCCTCGGGTGCCGATACCTGGGATGCCGGGCTGAACGAGGAAACGCGGGTGACGCTGACCCAGCCGGGGGTGTATCTGTTCAAGTCGCGGCCCCATTTCGCGCTGGGCATGATCGGGATGATCGTCGTCGACAGCCCCGCCGCGAACCGCGAGTCCATCGACGGCTTCAAACCCCGCGGCAGCCTGATGCGTGCCCGGTTCGAGGCGTTGAAAGGTCAACTTTGACCGCCCTGCTTGCGCCCTTTGGCCGTGCCCGCCGATGAAGGCGGTCGATGTCGTCAAGTGGATCGCCACGGTCATTCAATTGATCGGCTATGGCCTGACCGGTCTCAATATCGTGCCGTGGAACGTGCTCGCCTTCGTGGTCGGGATCATCCTGTGGTTCGCCGTGGGTGTAATGTGGAAGGACCGCGCGATCATGGTCGTGCATGTCGGCGCGTTCATCGCCATCGTCGGCGGCTATCTCGGTTCCTGAGGCGCGGCATCCCAGAGGGATAGCGTGCCGAAACCCGGCAGCTTGAGCGCGCCCCGGGACGGATCGACTCCGGCCACCAGACCGAGGAAGTTGACCTCGAACCCGCGCCCGCCGCCCAGCGCCACCCCGGCATATCCGGCGGCGGAAAGGCGCAAACCCTCTTCCGGGCTATTGCGGACCCAGTTGCCATCCGCCGGAAAATCTCGGCCCACCGCCGTCGGCGGCAAGGGGCCGTCCAGCCCCGGCACCGCGTCGATGATGCTCGCGACGAAGGTATTCGAGTTCGGCCCAGGCCAGATGGTGTAATCGCCGTATTCGCGCCAGGGATAGGCGGCGATGGCCTGTTCGACCAGCGGGATCAGCGCCCGCGCCTCTTCGCCGTGGATGGCGTGATGCACGCGGGGTTGGTTCGAATACCAGCGGGCATCGGCGGCGTAGGCGTTCTTGCGCACGGGGCGACCCCAGCCGACCACGTCGTACCGGTCGAAACGCCGGGTTCCGGGCTTTTTCAAAACGATCCAGCTATGGGAAGACACCGCGCCCTTCATGCCGCCGGTGCGGGCATTCATGATGTAGATCGCGGCGCTGTCTGCCTCTGGCACCGTGAACAGCCTGCTGCTGCTCCAGTCCGCCTCGCGCCAGCTCTGGGGCCGGTCGAGGCTGGCCCAGATCGCCGCATGGGCGAGCACGGGCAAGATAAATACAATGGCGATAAACCCGAGGGACAGGCGGAAAAGACGGCGCATCGGCAACTCTCACAACGACATGGAGAGCGTCTATTCAGGGAATGAGGATGTTTCATGGCTCAAGGGGGAAATCAGGCTTGCCTATGGCCCCGCCAAACCTGCACCATCGCGGAGAGGTTCACTCCATGAAAGGTCCGGCGATGATCCATCACAAGAACGGCGAGCGTCCGAAGAAAATGGCCCCCGCCGAGTATTTCACCGGCACGGTCTGGGCCGAGCCGATCAACGATCCGCCCGCCCCCGCCCGCGCGCGGTCGGTGCGCGTGACCTTCGAGACCGGGGGTCGGACGAACTGGCACACGCATCCGCTGGGCCAGACGCTTCATGTGATTGCAGGCGAAGGCCGGTTCCAGACCGAGGGCGAGCCGGTTCGCGTGCTGCGCCAGGGCGATACGATCTGGATTCCGCCCGGTGAAAAGCACTGGCACGGGGCCTCGCCCACCGGCGCGATGAGCCATATCGCGATTCACGAGGCCCTCGACGGCAAGCATATCGACTGGATGGAACCGGTCAGCGACGAAGATTTCGAACGCGCGCCGGAGGAGTGAGCCAAGGCGCGCTACTCGCCCCGCGCCGCCTCTATTGCCGGGAGTAGCTTGTTTTCGTAATCGCCCGGACCGATGGGGCCGGTGTGTTTGTAGATCACTTTGCCCTCGCCCGAGATCACGAAGGTTTCGGGCAGGGCCGCGACGCCGTATTCGATGGCGGCCCTGCCCCGTTGATCGACGCCGATGGCGGTGAAGGGGTTGCCGTAGCGGTCGAGGAAGCGCTGGGCGTCCTCGGGCTTGTCCTTGTAGTTGATGCCGAAAACGCGCACGCCGTCGAGCTTTGATAGCTTGGTGATCTCCGGGTGTTCAACGATGCACGGCCCGCACCACGAGGCCCAGAAGTTCAGCACCGCTGGCCCCTCGCCCGTCATGGAGGCCAGCGACAGCGTCTCGTCCTCCGCCCCATAGAGCGGCACTTCAAAGGTTGGCGCAGGTTCGTCGAGGAAGGTCGAGCGCAGAGCCTCCTGATCCTCACGATAGAGGCCCACCCAGAGCGCCACGGCCAGCACCGCAAAGGCGAGCAAAGGCAGGAAACGCATCATTGCGGGGCCTCGCGTGCGGGTTTGGCGGGGGCGCGGCGGCGCTGGCCGTCCAACTGCTCCAGCTCTCGCCTGACCCGTGCCGCGCGCCACAGCGTGTAGGCAAGAAACAGGAGCAGGACCGCCGCGGTAATCGCGTAGCAGCTCCAGATCGCAAAGACGTATTTCTCTTCGTATTGAGGGATCATTCGCGTGCCGCCGCCAGTCGGATTGCCCGGATGCGCCGGGAGCGAATTTCCATCCGCACGCGCACAAGCCATAGGGTCACAAAATAAAGCCAGAACGCCGCCATCATCATCAAGAGCGGTATGTGATAGACATCGTGGACGTTTTCTTCGCCGCCGATGGTCAGGCTGGGCGGCTGGTGCAAGGTCTCCCACAACTCGACGGAATACTTTGCCAGCACCGCGAAGACCGACCCCACCAGACAGAAGATCGCCGCCGCCGGGGCCGCCTTGCTCTCGTCGTCAAAGGCATCCCAGAGCGCGATATAGCCGATGTAGAAGAAGAACAGGATCAACTCCGAGGTCAGTCGCGCGTCCCAGACCCACCATGTTCCCCAGGTCGGATAGCCCCATAGCGCGCCGGTAACCAGCGCCAGCGCGGTAAAGCTGGCCCCGACGGGCGCGGCGGCTTTTGCGCTCAGATCAGCGACCGGATGCCGCCAGATCAGCGCAACGAGCGAACTGATACACATGGCCAGATAGATCATGATCGACAGGGCCGCCGCCGGAACATGCACGAAGATAATCCGCGCGCTGTCCCCCTGCACCCGCTCGGGCGGGACGACGTAAATCGCCTGATACAGACCTGCCGCGAACAGCAGCACGGCAAGCACCGCCGTGTAGGGCAAAACCTTGCCTGACACGCGCATGAACTTGTTGGGATTGGCGAAACTCCACATGGGACGTGTGATTATCCGCAAGCGACGCTTTCGTAAAGCGGCGCGGGGTCACATCTGCGCCAATTCTCTAGCGCAGGGCCAGCCGAAGCGCCGCCGCAGCCACGAGGGGGCAAAGCGGCAGGCAAGCCAGCGTAATCGCGCCCAGCAGCATCAGATAAGGCGAGGGGTCGAGGCCGCTCGCCGCCGCATTCCCGGCCAGCGCGCCGAGAATCAGGGTCGGCACATAAAGCGGCAACACCAGAACCGCCGTCAAAACTCCGCCGCGCCGCATCCCGGCGGTCAATCCGGCACCGATGGCGCCGATCAGACTGAGCGCAGGCGTGCCGAGGGCCAGCGCCAGAACCATCGGCCCATAAGCCTCGCCGGGCATCGACAGGGTAATCGCCATGACCGGTGCCGCGATCAGCAGCGGCAGGCCGGTGGTCAGCCAATGGGCAAGGCACTTTGCCAGCACGGCGAGTTCGAGCGCCAGGGGCGACAGCGCCAGCAAATCCATCGAGCCATCCTCGACATCGGCCTGGAACAGACGGTCGAGGGTCAACATGCAGGCCAGCAGCGCCGCGATCCATAGCATCCCCGGGGCGATTACGCTGAGCAGGTCGGGCTTTGGCCCGACTCCGAACGGCACCAGCACCGCCGTGATGACGAAGAACGCGACCCCGAGCGCGCCGCCGCCCCCGGTGCGAAAGGCCAGGGTCAGGTCGCGCCGTGCCAAGGCCCAGAACGCCCTCACCACGCATCCCCCGACAGGACCAGATCATCCGCCGTGACCCCGTCTTCGGTGGCCTCCAGCTTGAACGATCCGGGGTCGATGGTCTTCGCAGCCGGGATCGCCAGGTCGATATGGGTCGCCGCGACGACGACGCCGCCACTCTCGCATCGCGAGCGCGCCAGCGCCGCCACTCGCGCCGCCGAGTCCGCATCCAGCGACACGGTCGGCTCATCCAGCAACCAGAGCGGACGGTCGATCAGGGCAAGGCGCGAGAGGCCGAGACGGCGGCGCTGTCCCGCCGACAGGGTGCGCACGGGATGATCCGCCAACCGAGCCAACGCCAGTGCCTCAATCGCGGGACCGACTGCATCATGGTGTGCGTCATAAACGTCGGCCCAGAACGTCAGCATCTCGTGCACGGTCAGGGCGGGTTTTACGGCATCGAGGTGGCCAGTATAGAGAACACGCTCCTGAAACTCGACCCGCTCCGAGGTCAGCGAAACCCCGGAAAACTGCGCATCTCCGGCATCCGGGCGCAGCAAACCCGCAAGAATACGGAGCAATGTCGACTTTCCCGCCCCATTCGGCCCCGCGAGGATCAGCGCCTCGCCCGGCTGGACATCGACGGAAAGCCCGGAAAACACCGTCCGCCCTGCCCGCACGCAGCGGAGATTGTCGATTGAGAGGCTCATGAAGCGTGCTTATCGAAGCCGGACGAGAGCGCAAAGCCCTATGCACATGAAGCGGCGGATAAACGCAGGTCCAGCACGCGACAAGAACGTGGCTAAAATTTAAACATGATAAATTTTATGGATATTTTTTAGGCATGTATTGTTGAGCAAACTCACCATGCGTACTCGATAATCCCACAATTATATTATATAAATCAATATTTTGACCAAACTTCAAGCGTTTGGCATCAATTTTGATAAGAGATTAACACTTAAGCCCGCAGCGCGAGCTTTTCCGACGAATGATGACCAAACGAAGAGGGACCGTATGAAGCTCATCATTGCCATTATCAAACCCTTCAAGCTCGAAGAGGTCCGCGAGGCGCTGACGAAAATCGGCGTTCAGGGTCTCGTTGTGACCGAGGGCAAGGGGTTTGGCCGACAATCCGGCCACACAGAAATCTATCGGGGCGCAGAATACGCCGTCACCTTCGTACCTAAACTGAAACTCGAACTCGTGGTGCAGGATGCGCTCGTGGGTCCGGCAACCGAAGCCATCGCCAGCACCGCCAAAACGGGCCGTATCGGCGACGGAAAAATCTTCGTTCTGCCGGTCGATACCGCGATGCGCATCCGTACGGCTGAAACCGGGGAGGACGCCCTGTGAGCCATGCCTCAGCACTTGCGAAAGACGATCCAAGAGGGACTGACCTGATGAAAAAAACTCTGCTTCTCGGGGCGGCGGCACTGCTCTCCATGCTCGCCCTGCCCGCTTTTGCCCAGGACGCCGGCGGTGGTGTGCCCGCCGATTCCGCGTTTGTTTTCAACACGCTGCTGTTCCTGATCGGCGGATTTCTCGTCATGTGGATGGCGGCGGGCTTTGCCATGCTCGAGGCAGGCCTCGTGCGCAGCAAGAACGTGTCGATGCAATGTACCAAGAACATTGCCCTCTTCTCGCTCGCCGGGGTCATGTTCACCCTGATCGGCTACAATGTGCTCTATCCCGGGGACGGGAACTGGCTTTATCAGGATTGGGTCGGGAACCCTGCCCCCTATCCGATCAAGGCCTATGACGACGAGGGCAACGTCATCACCGATACGGCGGCGGGATACTCCACCGGGTCCGATTTCTTCTTCCAGTTGATGTTCTGCGCGGCGACAGCGTCGATCGTCTCGGGCACGCTGGCCGAGCGTATCAAGCTGTGGCCGTTCCTGATCTTCACCGCCGTATTGACCGGCCTGATCTATCCCATCGTGGCCTCGTGGCAGTGGGGCGGCGGCGTGCTGTCGCAGATGGGCTTTTCCGACTTTGCCGGGTCCACCCTCGTGCACTCGACTGGTGGCTGGGCAGCGCTCGCCGGTGCGATCCTGCTCGGCGCGCGTGCGGGCAAGTTCAAGGATGGCCGCGTCAATCCGATGCCGGGTTCGTCCATGCCCTTGGCAACCCTCGGGACGTTCATCCTGTGGCTCGGCTGGTTCGGCTTTAATGGCGGCTCGCAGCTTGTGCTCGGCTCGACCGGCGATGCCGATGCGGTCAGTCAGATTTTCGCCAACACGAACATTGCCGCTTCCGGCGGTGCCCTGATGGCGATGATTTTGACCCAGCTTCTTTATGGAAAGGTCGATCTGACCATGGTGCTGAACGGGGCGCTTGCCGGTCTGGTTTCGATCACCGCCGAGCCCCTGACCCCGACGATGATCGAGTCGATGCTGATCGGCGGCGTCGGCGGTGTGATCGTCGTCTTCGCCGTACCCTTGCTGGACAAGATGCGTATCGACGATGTCGTCGGCGCAATCCCGGTGCACCTGCTCGCCGGTATCTGGGGCACGGTCGCCGTGGCCTTCAACACCCAGACCGAGAACGCGGACGGCGTGGCCCGCAGCATGGCCGAGCAGATCTACATCCAGCTTTACGGCGTCGGCCTTGTCGGTCTCTTCGTCTTCGGTGCCAGCTTCGTCCTTTGGGTCGTCCTGAAGGGTCTGGTCGGCATCCGCGTCAGCGAGGAGAACGAGTATATCGGCCTCGACGCTGCCGAGATCGGAATCGAAGCCTATCCCGAGTTCGGGAAGGGGTCACAGTCCCTCTGAACCCCTTTCCGCATCCGTGCCGGGCGGAATTCGAGCGCCGCCCGGCACACGAAATACACTGACTTTCACCTCCCACCATCTCTGCCCGGACCTCGCGTCCGGGCTTTTTTGTGACGGAAGGCACAGCCCTGGCGTGTATTTTGTAGGATACTCTATGCTGAGCATAATCTCAGCCGAGGACCGCCGGAGAACCGTCATGGTCAAAATTACCGCAGCCGACGACGTCAACGCCGACCGCAAAAGCAAAGGCGAATACGATGCACCGGCGCATCAACTATGGTGGCCAGCACGCAAGATTTTCGGCGACGAAGATGTCGACAAACTGATTTCGGACAAGCTTAGCGAACAGTTCCGGCGCAGCCTGCAAACGGATTTCACCGCAATTGCCTATCCCGGCGATGAAAGGCCCGAACTGCAAAAGCTGTACGACCGGGGCATATCGCTTTTGTCCAATACCGAAGCGACGTGGCAAGACATCTATGAAGCGCAGCAAATCAGAACGCGCCTTATTCCCGATGATGAACTGACGGCGGCCCTGCAAAGAGAGCTTGGGCAGGCGCATCAACTCAACATGGACACGGCGGCGATTGCGATGCGGCTGAACCCCGGAGAAACTGGTGGCGAAGGTCTCACGCCAGCCGAGGCCCGCACACACCTGGTCAATCTCGTCGGTGATGTGCAGTGGGAACGGCACAAGCGATACCTGCGCCGCCGCCTGCGCTCGTCTTATATGATGAAGGTCTGCCGGAGTACGCTGATCGTCGGCCCGATCTTTTTTCTCGCCCTGATCTGGGGCGTCATGGCCAATCGCGACGGCAACACAATCAGTAATTTCGCCAATGACTTCCTGCGTTATCCCGGATTACTGGTCGCCATTTCGTCCGGGATACTGGGGGCATGGTTCAGTATGCTGGTCTCGGTCGACAAGCGTTTGTCGGGCCTGACTCTGGAAGAATTGCGGGTTGCGCAGAACGCCTCGACGCTCATCGGGAGGATGATCTTCGGGGCGTCAGCGGCGGTGATCTTTTATTTCCTGCTCCGCTCCGGGCTGGTCATCGCGACCATCCTGCCGAAGATCGAGCAGATCGGCTTTGATGCCATCTCGGATGTCGCCGCCACAAATACAGCCGGGAATGCCACTGCAGCAGCGGACGCGAATAACGCAGCAGACGCCGCTTCCACAGAGAAGCCGACCGCCACCGTTAAAGGCTACGTGCCCAGCACGAACCTCTGCCTGCTCGTCATCTGGAGTGTCCTGTGCGGGTTTTCTGAAAAACTGATCCCCTCGGCCCTGAACAAAAGTGCGGATGCGGGGTTCGATGCCGAGAACGCTCAGGCCAAGACGACTTAAGGCGCGGCCAAAATCATATCCGACGCCTTCTCGGCAATCATCACGCAGGCGGCGTTGGTATTGCCCGATACAAGCCGGGGCATGACCGATCCGTCCACCACGCGCAGGCCCTCCACGCCGTTCACGCGCAAGTCTGGCGACAGCACATCGTCGGCGTTCGGCCCCATGGCGCACGTGCAGGTCGGATGATAGATCGTTGTGCCGAAATTGCGGGCATATTCCAGCAAAGCGGCATCGTCCGTCGCCTCACTCCCCGGCATGACCTCGCGCTTGGCATAGGCGGCCATGGCGGGCGCAGCCAGTATCTCGCGCAGGCGTTTCAGTCCTGCGACGGTATTGCGCCGGTCCTTCTCCGCCGTCAGAAAGTTCATGCGGATTTCGGGGGGCGTGGCCGGATCGCCCGACACGATATGCACGCTGCCCCGGCTTTCGGGCCTCAGCACGCAGATCGAGGCCGTGTAGCCTGAAAAATCATGCAAAGCATCGCCCATCTTGTCGACGCTGAACGTCAGGAAATGAACTTGCGTGTCTGGGGTCTCGGATTCCGCCAGCGCGCGGAAGAAGGCGGTGCCATAGCCCGCCGCCACCGCCAGTGGTCCGCGCCGTTTAAGGGCAAACTCAAGCCCCATACCCATGCGGCCCGCAAAGGTGCGATACCGGTCGTTGACGGTAATCGGCTGCGCACATTCCATGACGATCCGCACCTGAAAATGGTCTTGCAGGTTCTCGCCGACAAGCGGGCTGTGATGCACCGTTTCGATCCCGAGATCCGATAGCCGTGCGCCGTCGCCGATACCCGATAGTTCCAGCAGTTGCGGCGAGTTGATCGACCCCCCGCTCAGGATGACCTCGCGCCGAGCAAAGGCGTGCCGCGTCTCGTCCCCCTGCCGGTATTCGATGCCCGTCGCCCGCTTGCCGTCGAACAGAATGCGCCGGGCCATTGCCTCGGTCTCGATGCGCAGGTTCGACCGCTTGCGCACCGGGCGCAGGTATCCCTTCGCGGTGCTCCAGCGCCAGCCGTCCCGCATGGTGTTCTGAAAATAGCCGACGCCCTCCTGACCTTTCCCGTTGAAGTCGGGATTGTAGGGCAAGCCCACGCTCTCACCGGCCTCGACAAACGCATCGACCAGCGGATGCCGGTCCCGGGCCTCGGACACCGAAAGCGGCCCGCCTGCCCCGTGATAATCGTCCGTTCCGCGCTCGTTATTCTCGGCCCGCCGGAAATAGGGCAGCACGTCGTCATAGGACCAGCCGGTACAGCCAAGCTGTCGCCACATGTCGAAATCCCGGTCCTGCCCCCGGATATAGATCAGTCCGTTTACCGAGCTGGACCCGCCCAGCACCTTGCCGCGCGGCTGTGCAATGCGCCGCCCGCCCAGTTCAGGCTCCGGCTCGCTCTGATACAGCCAGTTGACTCGGTTATCCCCGAACAGCTTGCCGTAGCCGATAGGGATATGAATCCACGGATTGACGTCTCGCGGACCTGCCTCCAGCAACAGCACGGAATATCGCCCGTCCGCCGTCAACCTATTGGCCAGCACGCACCCGGCGGACCCGGC
>CALGNO010000152.1 GCA_937958625.1 uncultured Neomegalonema sp. | reverse complement strand
CGCGGCATGGTGTTTCAGCAGGGTGCCCTTTTCGAGTGGATGACCGTTCGCGAGAATGTCGGCTTTGGTCCCAGGATGAAAAAGATGGCCCGCAAGGAAAAGCGCGGCATCGTTGATCACTTGCTCGAGGTCGTCGGCCTGCAGGACTTCAAGGACAAGGCGATTTACGAGCTTTCCGGTGGGATGCAACAGCGCGTAGCCCTTGCCCGCTGCCTCGCCAATGACCCGGACGTCATCTTGATGGACGAACCGCTCGGCGCGCTTGACGCCCTGACCCGCGAAAAGATGCAGGGGTTGGTGCTGAAGCTGTGGAAAGAGACCGGCAAGACCATCATCCTCATTACGCACTCGGTCGAGGAGGCACTACTGCTCGGCGAGCGGCTGATCGTTATGGCCCCGCGCCCGGGCCGCATTCACACGGAATACCGGCTTCCCTTTGCCGAGATCGGCGTCGGTGCCGACCTGCGCGAAGTGAAATTGCACGAGGATTTCGGATCGAAGCGTGAGGAAATCCTCTCGATGATCTGGAATATGGAAGAAGAAATCATGGGCAGGACATCGGCAGCATGAATGGCCTGACAGAATGGTATGAGACCGACCTCGCCCCGCTGATGGCGGAGCTGTGGGAAGAATTGCAGGATCTGGGCGTCGTCATCGCGTCGGCGGTGCCCTATCTGATCGCCTACGTTGCCCTGATAGTGGGAGCGATGCTGCTCTGGGGTCTGATCGCTGGCAAAATGGGCCCGCGCAAGGACTTCACCTCGCTGAAAACCGTGACGTTCGGCGACGAAAGTGCCGTGCGGGCCAACCGGGCCGCGAGCATCATCTCGATTCTCGCGATCTTCGTTTTCTGGGGCATGTTCACCGGCTCCAAGCTGGTGCCGTTCCACGCCCCCGGCCCGTTCATCGGTGATACCGAGTTCTCCTACACGGTCCAGAACGCTGAGGGCGAGACCGATGACGCGACGGTCGTCGTCCGCGTTCAGGGGCCGGATGAAGAGGTCGAGGACATTACCATCGAGCCGGGCGACGGCTTTGCCAAGAACGATGCCGTTATGGCGAATGCCTGGCGCTCAGAATTGATCCGTGTCGACCGGAATGACGAGGTTGGCAACCGCGATGGTACGGCCGTGACCGAGGTCAATGGCCAGCCGATAAAGCAGGGCACTGACGTCGCCGTTGAAAATGGCAGTGTGGCCCTGACGCGTCGGGGATCGCTGAACTTCAAGCCCTATGAGGGCTGGCAGATGGAGCCGGTCTGGCTGCCCGCACCGGAAGCGGTGTGGGAGCGCTTTATCAGCATCGCCAAGGATGGCTATCAGAACTTCACCCTGCTGGCGCACCTCGTCTGGTCGCTGTTCCGGGTTGTGGTGGGCTTTTTACTCGGCGCGGCGGTGGGGATTCCGCTTGGCTATGCCATGGGCCTGTCCAACTGGTTCCGGGGATGGTTCGATCCCATCGTTGAGTTCATGCGCCCGGTGCCGCCGTTGGCCCTGATTCCGCTGGTCATTATCTGGGCCGGTATCGGCGAGATCGGCAAGGTGATCCTGCTGTTCCTCGCTGCCCTGTGGATCATGACCATCGCTGCGCGGGCGGGTGTTTCCGGCGTTAATATCACCAAGGTCCATGCCGCCTATTCACTGGGCGCGTCGAAATGGCAGGTGCTGCGCCACGTCATCATCCCGAACTCGTTGCCGGAGATCTTCACCGGCGCCCGGGTCGCGATGGGCGTCTGCTGGGGCACGGTGGTCGCCGCCGAACTGGTCGCCGCCGAGAAGGGCGCGGGCATGATGATCATGGTCGCCTCGCGTTTCCAGCTGACCGACATCGTCATCATGGGGATCATCCTGATCGGCGTGATCGGATACGGAATCGACATCCTGATGCGGATGCTGGAAAAATGGCTGGTGCCATGGAAGGGTCGTAGCTGACCAAGCACTTACGGCCCCGCACACGATGCGGGGCCTTTTCAAGCAATACACACTTTAGCGACACGCCTCGCATAACAGTCCGGGGCTTCGCGCTTAACTCGTCCAGAGCGCCGCGAGGTCGAACGTAATCGCGTCAAAGGGCGGCACCGAAACATCGGCCTCGCCCTCCAGCGCCGCGATCAAGACCCAGCGTCCACCTTCTAGCGCAAACGCCTCCAGCGTGCGGACATCCGGGTCGATGAACCACAGATGGCCAACCCCTGCCTCCGCATAGAGGCTGCGTTTCAGGACCATATCCCGGCTGCGGGTGGAGGGTGACAGCACCTCGCAGACCCAGTCGGGCGCGAGGGTCATGAAGGCTTCGTCGGGCAGTTTCGGCAACCGCTCCCGCCGCCATCCGGCTAGGTCCGGGACAAGGACGTTGCCGTTCAGATGGCACTCCGGTTCATCGAGAATCCACCATCCACCTGGGCCGTCTCGCCCGCGATTGAACGGCCCACTCAACTCGCCACCAAGAATAGAACTCGTCCATGAATGGGGCAGCGCCGGACGCGGTTGCAGGTGCAATTCGCCCCCCATCAACTCGGCGATCATACCCGGCGGTGCGTCGAGCACGTCCTGATACGTCGCCTCATGCTTCAGTCTGGCCTGTTTGCTCATAGGTCGAATATAGCCGCTATCGCCGCGCGACGCGAGGTCAGGCTGTGCAGGCGAAGATGTACCCGTAGACCGGATCGCCGCCCTCGGTGCGCAGGGCCTCTTCGCTGACATGATCGACGGTCAGCCCCGCACCCGCCGCCGCGCGCTTCAGGTAGGCGAGGGAATGGCGGAACCGCCCCGATACGCCGAGCCGGTAATCGCCCTCGGCTTCGTCCTGTTTCTCGAAGGTCGCCACGAACAGGCCGCCCGGAACGAGGGCGTTGGCGACGGCTTCGAAGGTGCGCTTCATGTCGCCAAGATAGATCAGCGTATCGGCGGACATCGCCACGTCGAGGCAGTGCGGGGGCAGCTTTTCCACAAAGGTCTGCAATTCAGCGAGTTGCAAGGCATCATAACAGTCCAGTTTCGCTGCCCGCGCCAACATCGACTCGGACAGGTCGATTCCCACCAGACGCTTCTTGTAGGGTGCGATCAGCGGGCCAACGAGACCGGTGCCGCACCCGAGATCGAGTATTTCCTTGTCCGCCGCGGGAGGATCGAGCCGCTCCGTGATGACCGCCGCGACCAGTTCCGGCGCGCGGTAGTCCAGACCCTTCAGCACACCGTCGAAACTCTCGGCGAATTTGTCGAAATGATCGGCGACATAGTCTGCGCTCAGGGCCTCCACCGCTTCGCCGCGCAGGGCGGCAAGCTGTACCCGTGCGCCCTCGTGATCGGGGTGATGCTTGAGAAAATCGGCCAGCATTTCCTCGGCATCGGCCTCGTATTCCGCCGCGATCATGATCTTGGCGACGAAGACCGGATCACGCCAGGTGCCGCCAAGACGCGCGCTGTTGCGATAGAAATTCAGGGCCGCGCCGTGGTCGCCGCGCTCGAAATGCAGGTTGGCGAGGTTGTAATGGGCCTCGGCGAGGTTCGGATCGACCGTCACCGCCTCCTTGAAGGCATCAATGGCGGCGTCTGACTCGCCGAGATTGCGCAGGGAGATGCCGAGGTTGTTCAGGCATTGGGCATTGACCGGGTCGATCTTCAGCGCCGCGCGATAGGACTCCGCCGCCTCTTCGAACTTACCCTTCAGTTTCAGCATATTGCCGAGATTATTGAGGGCGTGGGGATTGTTCGGTTCATGCGTGAGCGATTGCCGGATTGACGCAATGGCCTTGTTGGGCTTGCCCAGCGCGAACATGACCATGCCGAGATAATGCAGGGCATCCGGCTCGTCCGGGTTGGTTTTCAGAACGCCCTGAAAAATATCGGCGGCGGCGCGAGCCTTGCCCTCTTGCGCCAGCTTCACGCCCTTGACGATCTTCGCCCCAATGCGTTTTTCCTGCGCGGTGAAATGCTCAGCCGTGTTTTCTTCCATGGCCGCAATGATGCCGGTTGAACGGATACCCGGCAAGGCGCTTTATTCGAACGGGTGATAGACTGGCGCGGGCAGGCTGGCCGTGGCCACGTCGATGCAGGCGGGTTTCCCCGACCCCCGTGCCCGGGACAGGGCCGCGTCAAGATCGGCGGCATCGGTCACATGCTCGCCGTGGCATCCGAGCGCGGCGGCGGCGTGGTCATAGCGGGCATCGGGCAAGATGGCGCATCCTTGTGCGCGAGCCTCGCCATAGTCGCGGATCTGAATCTGGTGTTCGGCATTCCACAGGGCATCGTTGCAGACGATGGCTGTGATATTGGCATCTTCCCGCGCTGCGGTCTCAAATTCCGCGAGGTGAAAGCCGACGGTGCCATCACCCATGGCCGCGATCACGGCTGCTTGTGGGCGGGCCAGCTTGGCGGCGATGGCATAACAGAGGATGCCGCCGATAGCCCCGGAGAGACCGTTGATCAGGCGCGTCGTGCCCCGCGTGGTCGACTGCATCCACTGGCCACACTCGCCGCCATCGAGGCACAGGATCACGTCGTCTTCGGTATCCACAATCCGCTGCACCGCCGCGCCGATATCGCGCACATGCACCCGGTCGCCGCCGTCAGAGGTCTCCGCACGATGGGTGAGGGCGCTGTCTACCCGCGCGCACCATGCCTCGCGCGGTACGGGCTGGGAGGTTTCGGTCAGGGCACGCACAGCCTCGGCGGCATCCGCCTGCGCCCGCTGCACCAGCCGGTCGCCACACAGATGTGCAGCGCGGTCGAGGGCCGCCGCTTCGGGATCGACCGCGATGACCGGAACATCATCGGCAAGGGCTGGCGGGCGGGCAAAGCCGGTGGAGAAATCCAGCACCTTCCCGAGCGTCACGATGAGGTCGGCCTCGCGCATCACGGCGGGAAAGCCGCCCAATGCCGGGTCACGCAGGCCGCGCGGGCTTTCTATCGGCACCACCGGCGCACCCGTGGCTGCGCGCAGGGCATCAAGGGCCGCCGCCGCGCGGCTGTCGGTCATTGCAGGGCCTGTAAAGATCAGCGGGCGTTTTGCCTCGCCGATGCGCTGGGCGATGGCACCGGCCTCCAGCAGGGGTTGCGCCTCGGGCATGAAGGAAGTGCCTGCCTCGCCGCCCTCGGCTTTCAACACATCGAAGGGCAGGGCGACATGGACGGGGCCGGGGCGTCCGGCCTTGGCGATGCGGATCGCTTCGGCGATGGTCTCGCCCATATCGGCGGTATCGGTCACCCGGACGGCGTGCTTGACCACGGGTCCGGCGATGGCGACCTGATCCAGCTCCTGAAACGTGCCGGTGCCGTCCCCGCCCAGGGGAGAATCGCCACTGAGGAAGAGCAGCGGCACTTCCTGCATCCGGGCCGTATAAAGCGCCGAGATTGCATTGGCGAAACCCGGAGCGGCGGTGACTAGCGCCACACCGATCTCGCCCGTCACCTGCGCCCAGCCATCGGCCATATAGACCGCCGCCGCCTCGTGCCGCGTGTGGACCAGCCGCAAGCCGCTGTCGATGGCGGCATCATAGACCGGCATGATCTGGTTGCCAGACAGGCTGAAAACAGTTTCGACACCGGCATTGCGCAGGGTTTCGGTCAGGGCACGGGCACCATTCATGGGGTTCTCATAGGGTTGGAGGGTCAGAGAAAGAGTGAGGCGAAGCCTTCGGCATCATCGGCCATCAAAACAAGTCGGAATGTGTGCCGGTCCTGACAAAGACGACCTCTTCGGCTTGCCTGTCGATACGATAGATCAACAGCCAGTCAGGTTCCGGATGCGCATCGCGATGACCAGCCTTGTCGCCGCGCAGGGGATGATCGCGATAACGGGGCGGCAGCGTGGAATCCGACAGAATCAGTTCGATGAGTGTTTCGAGTTTGCGAATATCCTTGCCGCGTTTCTTGGAAACTCGGACGTCCTTGCGAAATTTACCGGTAAATACCGCCGTGAACATTCGCAGGCTCCGCTATAACTCATCCAGAACGCTCCCGATGTCGCGCGCGGCATAGCGCTTATTGGCGGACACATCCTCGGCCATGGCGGCGCGCGTTTCCGCATTGGGAATCTTGACATCGAAGGGCAGCCCCTGCCGCATCACAAGTTGGCGATACATCAACCGCACGTAATCGGCGGAGTTCATGCCAAGCTGTGCCAGAACAGCCTCCGCCTCTGCCTTGAGTTGCGGGTCGATCCGGGTGTTTATGCGATCTGTCATGTCTTTTGGTATCCCAACGGGGGACAATCGTCAAGATCGTTCGAACATTCTGGCAACTTCAGTGCGATGATGGTGTCATGCGCTTCAATCCCCTTCCTTGCAAATCAGATTTGCGTGGATATAGTCGCGCAACCTCGAAAACAGGGCGCACCGCTGCGTCCAACGCCTTGGATTAATGCAGATGTTTGTCACACCCGCCTATGCCCAAGCCGCTGGCGCCGCTCCTGCGGTCAGCCCTCTGGTCCAGTTCCTGCCCTTTATCCTGATCTTCGTGATCATGTACTTCCTGCTGATCCGTCCCCAGCAAAAGCGCATGAAGGAACACCGCGCGATGATCGAGGCGATCAAAAAGGGCGACCGCATCGTCACCGCAGGCGGTCTCATCGCCAAGGTTACCGGGGTCGGGGCCGATGACAGCGACGAAATCACCGGCGAGATCGCGGCGGGCGTGAAGGTGCAGATCGTGCGCTCGACCGTCACAGCGGTCCTGTCCAAGACGGCCCCCGCCAACACGAACTGACGACGCCGAAAGGCGCGAAAGGCTGCCATGCCTCGTCGCCCGACCCTCCGCTCGCTGTTTGCTGCCCTGACCATGGCGGCCCTTGCCCTGTGCGGTGGGGGCAAGGTGCAGGCGAGCGAGCGCGGCACGGCTTCGTCGGCTGAAATACGCACCGGTGCGGCGACCCGGGGCGAGGCGCGGCGTGGCTGTACCGGCCTTAATGGCGCGTTGCCCGCCGAGATCATCGAGTTTCGCGACGAAGCGCACTCCCTCGACCGAGCCGGTGCGGGTGACACTGCGGATGTCCCGCGTGTCGCAGAGCCTTCGTTGCCTGTCGCCACTGTTATCGTCACTCTGGTTCCGTCAACAGCCCGGGTTTGTGACGACTATCCGCAGGCCAGACCCCGCGCGCCGCCGCTGCCGAGCATTTTCGCACCGACCGCTTGACCGGCTTTCTTTAAGGACGGGAGGGCGGCGGTAAATTGCCGATTCCGGCGCGTTTCGCGCCCCTGATCCGAAAGAATGCCCATGCTTTCCTTTTCCCCGGTGAAGAAGGTCATGATCCTTCTCACCGTCCTGTTCGGCTTTGTGCTGGCGCTTCCCAATATGCTGGGGGAAGACACGCGCAATGCCCTGCCGAATTTCATGCCGACAGAACAATTGCGCCTCGGCCTCGATCTGCAAGGCGGCGCCCATGTGCTCGTCAGTGCCGAGATGGACGAGGTCTTTCAAAAGCGGATGGATTCGCTGGCGAACGATGTCCGCCGCGTGCTGCGCGAGGGCGGTAATATCAAGCGCCGCGCCCCGGTGGTCGGTCCGGACTCCGTCTCTGTCCGTATCGTCGAGGCAGACGATCTCGAGCGCGCCCGTGCGGCCCTCGAAGAACTGCCGCAACCCCTGCAAAGCGGGGCCATCAGTGGCCTGAACAATAACGACCTCGAAATCACGCTGGACGAAGGCCGCCGGGTTTTCACCCTTGCGCTGACCGAGGCGGCGAAGGCTGAACTGACCGACCGGACGATCATTCAGGCCCTCGAAGTCGTGCGTAAACGCATCGACCCCGAAGGCATCAAGGAACCGACCATCGCCCGTCAGGGCACCGACCGTATCTTGATTCAGGTGCCCGGGGCCGAGAGCGCCCGGGATATTCTGTCGGTCATCGACGAAGCCGCAGTGCTGAACTTTCACGTCGTGCGCCCCGCGGGCCAGAACGACCTGCAAAACGGCATCAAGAAACCGGGCGAAGCGATCCTGCCCGATGCCGAGCAAGAGGGCCTGCTCTGGCTGGTCGATAACGAGCCGCTGGTACGCGGCGAGCAGGTGGTCGATGCAAGCCCCGGCTTCGACCAGAACACCGGCGAGCCGATCGTCAGCTTCCGTTTCAACGCGGCGGCGGGCACGGCCTTTGGTCGCTGGACCCAGCGCAATGTCGGCCAGCTTTTCGCGATTGTGGTCGATGACGAGGTGATTTCCGCCCCCGTCATCCGCGAGCCTATTCTGGGCGGTTCGGGCCAAATCAGCGGCAGCTTTACCGTTGAAAGCTCGTCCGAACTCGCAATCCAGATTGCGTCGGGCGCGTTGCCCGCCAAGCTGATCGAAGAAGAAAGCCGCACCGTCGGGCCGGAACTCGGCGCGGATTCGATCCATGCCGGCACGATTGCCTGCATCGTCGGCTTTATCGCCGTCATGATCTTCATGGTGCTGATCTATGGCCGTTTCGGCATCTTTGCCGACATCGCGCTGCTGGCGAATATGGTGCTGATCTTCGGGGCCTTATCCGGGCTTGGCGCGACGCTGACCTTGCCCGGTATTGCCGGTATCGTCCTGACCATCGGGATGGCCGTGGATGCCAATGTGCTGATTTTCGAGCGTATCCGCGAGGAGTTGGCCAGCGGCAAGAAGCCCGTGCGGGCCATCGAGACCGGCTATGAAAAGGCGTTCAGCGCCATCATCGACGCCAATGTCACGACCCTGCTGGCCGCCGGTGTGCTCTATGCCATGGGTTCCGGCCCAGTGAAGGGTTTCGCCATCACGCTGGGTATCGGCATCATCACGTCGGTCTTTACGGCGGTCTTCCTGACCCGCTTCATCGTGGCGACGTGGTATGACTGGAAGCGGCCCAAGACCCTGAAAGTCACCGCCATCGAGCTGGTGAAGGCGGGCACCCATATCGGCTTTATGCGGGCGAAGATGTTCGCCGCAGTCCTGTCGATCATGGCCGTCATCGCATCGGGCGGGCTGTTCTTTGCCAAGGGCCTGAATTTCGGCATCGACTTCCAGGGCGGGTCCATCGTCATGGTCGAGACGCCCGAGCGTGTCGATCCGTCAGAGTTCCGCGCGGCCTTGGCCGATCTCGACCTCGGCGATATTCAAGTGCAGGAAATCTCCGATCCCGGCAAGGTGATCGAGGGCGATACCACCTCTACGGTCGTCGTGCGTATCAACGAGCAGGATGATGACCCAAAAGTCCACAGCGCGGCGATCAGCGCCGTCGAGGCCGCCATTGCCGGGGCCGAGGCGAACGCCGATGGCCCCGCCGTGATCGGTGCTATTCCGGGGGCGAAGATCATGGCCTCGGATACCGTCGGGGCCAAGGTCTCGGGCGAGCTGGTCACCGCCGGTATCCTCGCCGTGGTGCTCGCGATTGCCGGGGTGCTGGTCTATATCTGGCTGCGCTTCGAATGGCAGTTCTCGGTGGGGGCCGTGGTCGCGCTGGGCCATGACGTGGCGCTGACCATCGGGGTGTTTTCGTTACTGAGCCTCGAGTTCAACCTCAGCATCATCGCGGCGATCCTGACCATCGTCGGCTATTCGCTGAACGATACGGTCGTGGTCTATGACCGCGTGCGCGAGAACCTGCGCAAGTATAAGAAGATGCTGTTGCCGGAACTGATCGACCAGTCCCTGAACGAAACGCTGGCCCGCACGTTGATGACCTCGGTCACCACCCTGCTGGCCCTCGGCGCGCTGTTCGTGCTGGGCGGCCCGGTGATGCAGGGCTTTACCTTCGCGATGATCTGGGGCGTGATCGTCGGCACGTACTCCTCGATCTTCGTGGCCGCGCCGATCCTCGATTGGCTCGGGGTCAAGCGCGACTGGTCGAAGGCGACCGGCGAAGGTCCGGTAGGCGTGCAGTTCGGCGACCCGAACACGCCATAACGAGGGAGAGACGGTCATGGCCATCGAAATGCGAGAGGTGCGGTTTGCCGCACCCACTGCCATCGACGGCTATGGTCCCGGCGGGTTTCGCGTCGGGGGCCATTGGGTCGACGGTGCGACCTTCGTGACCGGTGAGCAGATGTTCCCTTGGTCCGCTCAGCCGGGCGGACCAGCCGCAAGCGACCTGCCCGCGCTGGAACCGTATCTGCAGGGCATCGATGTCGTGCTGATCGGCATGGGCCCGGACCAGCGCCTGTGCTCGCCCGAGGTGCAGGCGTTCTTCGACACGCGGGGTATCGGCGTCGAACCGATGGCCACCCCCGCGGCGGCCCGCACTTTCAACGTTCTGATGGGCGAGGGCCGCCGGGTCGCTGCCGCCCTGTTGCCCGTGTGATGCCTCTCCTGTCCCGCACCTGATCCGGGACTGCGCTCCACACGTTTTTGCATGGCGGTCGCGCCTTGCATTGGCAGGGCTTCGCGCCATTGTAACGACCATTATGAAAAGGGATCATTCCGGTGCTGGCTGAGATAGGGACAGGCGTTACGGCCTTCATCGCCGTGCTGATTATCTTCGTCAGCTATCTGCCGCTTTCCCGGTCGAGCAAGTGGTGGATACGCGGCTGGGATTACCCGCGCCCGCAACTGCTGATCATGATCGTCATTCTGGTGGTGCTGTGGATCATAGCGACCGGCGGCACCGAGGGCTGGCCGCTGGTCCTGACGATAGCGCTGGTCGGCACCGGCCTTTACCACGCCTGGCGCATCCTGCCCATGACGCCGCCTTGGCCGAACGAGGTCGCGCTGGCAGAGGACTCCGATGTCGGGCGGCGCATCTCGGTGCTGTCATGCAATGTCCTGATGGAAAACCGCGATGCCAGCCGTCTGAAAAGCCTGATTGCCGAGCACAAGCCCGATGTCGTGCTGTTGCTGGAAACCGACCAGTGGTGGACGGAGTCGGTGATGGACCTCGGCGAGCTTTACGAGACGGTCCACGCGCTGCCGCAGGACAATCACTACGGCATGATGTTCATGACCAATCTCGATGAGGTGTCTTTCGCCTTTCACGATCTGGTCGAGGAAGATGTGCCCTCGGTGGAGGCCAAGCTGCGCCTGCCCTGCGGCGCGCTGATCCGCTTTTTCGGCCTGCATCCGCGCCCGCCGACACCGGGGGTCGATACCGACCAGCGCGATGCGGAGCTGATCGTCGTGGCGCGGCGGATCGAGGGCGATCCGATGCCGGTGATCGTGGCGGGCGATCTCAACGACGTAGCATGGTCCCACACCACGCGGCTGTTCCGGCGGATTTCTCACCTGCTCGATCCGCGGATCGGGCGAGGGTTTTATTCGACCTTCGACGCCACGCGCTGGTACATGCGCTGGCCGCTGGATCACCTGTTCCATAGCAATGATTTTCTGCTGCGTAAGCTCGCTTGCCTGCCGCATATCGGTTCGGACCATTACCCCTATCTGGTCGAGCTATGCCTTACCCCCGGGGCACCGAAGAGAAACGCCGCCCCCGACACGATGACCGACTACGACGCCGAGGATGCCGACCAAATGGTCCGCAAGGGCCGCCTGCGCTGGCCCGGCCAACGCGCCCGCCGGTTGTGGCTGCGGCTGCGGCGGAAGCGAAAGAAAAGCTAGATCTTTGCCGACGCACCCTTGCCTTTATCGTATCGTTTTGGTTACGTTCTTTTCAACGATGCGGAGAAACACATGCTCGACCAGTCCCCGGATGCAGCGCAAGACTTGTCGAGGTTTCTCGGAAATGATCGCTTTGCGACGATCCTTGCGGATCCGCCTTGGCGTTTCATAAACCGCACAGGCAAAGTCGCCCCCGAGCACAAGCGCCTTGCCCGTTATCCGACCATGACCATAGAAGAAATTTGCGCGCTCCCTGTCGCCGATCACGCCGAGGCGCGCGCCCATTGCTATATGTGGGTTCCGAATGCTCTGTTACCCGAAGGGCTGCGCGCTCTGTCCGCTTGGGGCTTCGAGTACAAGTCCAACATTATCTGGCATAAGGTCCGTAAGGACGGGGGATCCGACGGACGTGGCGTTGGGTTCTATTTTCGCAATGTCACAGAGATTCTGCTGTTCGGCACGCGCGGCAAGAACGTCCGAACACTACCGCCGGGGCGGCGGCAAGTGAACATGATGCAGACCCGCAAGCGCGAACACTCCCGCAAGCCCGATGAACAGTATGACTTGATCGAAGGGTGCAGCTGGGGGCCGTATCTTGAACTGTTCGGGCGTGGGGTTCGCGAGAACTGGACCGTCTGGGGTAATCAGGCCGATGCCGACTACAAACCGGATTGGGAGACGTATGCGTACAATTCGCGGACGGTGGCGGCGGAGTAGCTATGTCAGATGTCGTAATTGACGCAGTTTTTGATGCTAAGGAGACTGCGGAAAAGGTATTCAGTAATACCTTATTAAAGAGATATTCAGTCTACAGTTATCGAAGTGCAGCGACCATTCTGAGAACTAGCCATCGTTCGGAGTTAGCTGCGATTTTGAGGGTCTTGAGAAACTTCACGATCTCCGAAACCGAGATAAAAATGCCTGGCGGCAATGAGATGGCGGCGACAAAACGATTCGGTGCTGAGGCTAAAAAACAAGGTTTCGAGAGTCAAATTAGAATTGAAGCTGATTTGATTGTTAGACTCCGTCAGGGCAAATCAAAGACAGACCCACCTACTATTAAAACAATCAAGAGACCCGACTACATCCACAATCATCTTGTCGATTTCTGGCGCGGTAGGGTTGCGTTTGACTACGAGTGGAACAGCAAGGATCAAACTTACGATCGCGATCTCTATGCTTTTCGGAGTTTTTTCGAGGCGGGTGTGATCGATGTTGGCGTGATAGTGACACGGGAATTGTCGCATGGTTTCTTCAAATCACTGGGCTTCGCGCTGGATAAGAATGGAAATGAAACGACCGGTAGAGTGGCCTCAAAATTTGGTGCCAGCACGACTGGCACGCATAAATTGATCAGTCGTATTGCGGCAGGCCGCAGTGGCGGCTGCCCGGTTCTCGCGATCGGCATTCTGCCAGGAAATATCTCAAGAAACTAAATCCGATCTAATCGTCCTTCGGGGCCAGCCTTAACCCCAACTCCCGCAACTGCGCAGTTTCCACCGGGGCGGGGGCTTGCATCATGACGTCTTCGGCGCGTTGGTTCATGGGGAACATGACGACTTCGCGGATGGCGGTCTCGTCCGCCAGCAGCATGACGATGCGCTCCATACCGAGGGCCATGCCGCCATGGGGCGGGGCGCCGTAGCGAAAGGCGTTGAGCATACCGCCGAAACGGGCCTCGACCTCTTCCGCCGGATAGCCCGCGATGCCAAAGGCCTTTATCATCACTTCGGGTTTGTGGTTCCGGATCGCGCCGGAGCCGAGTTCATAGCCGTTGCAGACCACATCATACTGATAGGCGGTGAGGGTGGTGGGGTCGTCCACATCCAGCGCATCCGCGCCGCCCTTGGGCATCGAGAACGGGTTGTGGGAGAAATCGACTTTCTTGCGCTCGTCATCCCATTCGTACATCGGGAAATCGACGATCCAGCACAGCTCGAACCGGTTCTTGTCGGCGAGGTCCAGATCGTCGGCGATGACATTCCGCGCGCGGCCCGCCACATCGACGAAGGATTTCGGTTCGCCGCCAAGGAAGAACGCGGCATCGCCCGTGCCAAGGCCGAGTTGCGCGCGCACGGCTTCGGTCCTTTCAGGGCCGATATTCTTGGCCAGCGGTCCCGCGCCTTCGACACCGCTGCCATCCTCGGCCTCGCGCCAGAGGATATAGCCCATCCCCGGCAAGCCCTGGTCGATGGCGAACTTGTTCATCCGGTCACAGAATTTGCGGCTGCCGCCTGTCGGCGCTGGAATGGCGCGAATTTCGGTGCCGTCCTTTTCCAGAATCGAGGAGAAAATCTTGAAGCCCGACCCGGCGAAATGCTCGCTGACCACCTGCATCTCGATAGGATTGCGCAGGTCGGGCTTGTCGGAGCCATACTTGGCCATCGACTCGGCATAGGGTATGCGGCGGAACTCCGGCGTTACGGGCCGCCCGCCACCGAACGTCTCAAAGATGCCGCGAATAACCGGCTCCATGGTGCCGAGAACCTCATCCTGCTCGACAAAGCTCATTTCAAGGTCGAGTTGATAGAACTCGCCCGGCGAGCGGTCGGCGCGGGGGTCTTCGTCGCGAAAGCACGGCGCGATCTGGAAATAGCGGTCGAACCCGGCGACCATGATCAGCTGTTTGAATTGCTGGGGTGCTTGCGGCAGGGCGTAGAAGGTGCCGGGATGCAGACGCGAGGGCACCAGAAAATCGCGCGCGCCCTCGGGGGAGGACGCGGTCAGGATCGGGGTCTGGTATTCAGTGAACCCGACCTCGTCCATGGCGCGGCGGGCATGGCTGAAGACGCGCGAGCGCAGCTTGATATTCTCGTGCAGGCCCTCGCGGCGCAAATCGAGAAAGCGGTATTTCAGGCGGGTTTCCTCGGGGTATTCCTGCTCGCCAAAGACGGGCAGGGGCAATTCGTCGGCCTTGCCGAGGACTTCGAGGTTGCGAATGAAAATCTCGATCTCGCCGGTGGGGATCTTGTCGTTTACCAGATCGGGGTCGCGGCGTTTGACCTCGCCATCAATTCGGATCACCCATTCCGAGCGCACGGACTCGACGGCGTTAAAGGCGGGGCTGTCGCTGTCGGCCAAAACCTGCGTCATGCCGTAATGGTCGCGCAGGTCGATGAACAGCACGCCGCCATGATCCCGGACCCGGTGGACCCAGCCCGACAGGCGGACGGTCTGGCCGACATTCTCAAGGCTGAGTTCGGCGCAGGTATGGGTGCGATAGGCGTGCATGGCGGACCTCGGGATAGGCGAAGGAGGGCGCAGAACGTCCTGCGCCCAAGGGCCTGCCGGATACACTTGACTGACGCGCCCGTGTCAAGGGCAAGGCGCGCCCATGCCGCTCAATCTCGCTTAGAGCGGTGAGATACATTCCCCTTGTGCAAGCACATTTATCCCCGCCGCTGCCGCCGCCCCGCTATTGCTGTAGGTGCTGCCATCACAGCCACAAACAGGCTGAAAGATCGCCAGAATGATGTCGGGCTTGGTCGTGCATGTCCCCGCCATATCGGCAATCTGGCAACTGCCGACGGGCATCGCGCAATAATCGTTGGCCGATGCGCAGACGAGTCCGGCGATGGTGCCGCACGTGCCCCCGGTCGCGACGCCGTCCGGCATTGTCGCGTGGCCGCCATCGGTGTCGTGCTTCTTATGCTCACAACTGGCCACGCCGAGCAGGCAAATGGCTGCGGTCACAGCGACGATCTTTCCAGATGAATACAGCATGGGTTCTCCCCCTCCTATCGCGCGGCCTCACAGGACCGGCGGGGAGCAGGATAACAGAAATGTGATCTTTGGGCGAATCGCGCGTCGTCATTACGCGCAAAAGGCGAGCAGATCAGCGGATTATATCACCGGCGCTCACGGCCACCGGGGTCGGCGCGGTCCCTTGGGTCACCTCATAGCCGCAACTGCCCAGGGCGAGGGCAGAGGTCAGCCCAATCGCCGCCAACCTGGGTTGCGGCATCGCTGGACTCAGCTTCGCCAGCACGCGCGCAGGATTCAACCCCGCGAGGCCATCACCCAGCCTGACGACGCCGCCGATCACGGCAGAGGCGAGGGCCAGCTTTCGGTTATGGCCATGGTGCCGGGCCTCTTCCGCCGCTTGCAGGAAATCGCGGTAATGCCCCGATTTCAGGGCCACCTTCGCCGCCGATACCGCGCGGTGATAGCGGCTGCGTGTCATCTGACGGCGACAAATCGCGTCCACCTCTGGCCCAAGCCCCCGGCGCAAAACCTCGCCATACATCGCAATCTCTGAGCCGTGCAGCAGGTCGGTCACCGTCGAGAGCGAGTCGCCCCGGCGGCGATACCAGATCAGGCCCCGGTCGATATAGGCGGCCCGCGCGCCCTCACAGAGCATCCGAACCCACATATCGAGGTCTTCGGCGCTTTTGCGTTCGGCATTGAACCCGCCGACATGATCGACCCAGCGGCGGCGCATCACCGTGCTGCCATGGACCTGAAAGTCGCGCGACAGAACGGTTTCAAGCGTCAACGGAGGCAGCGCCCGCCCCTCGTTGACCCGCCGCCCCTCGATGTCGGTATCGCCAAATAAAAACGCATCGCAACAGCAAAAGGCCAGCCCGGGGTCAGCCTCCAGCCGCTTGACCATTTCTTCGAGGTAATTCGGCTCGTAGCGGTCATCGGAATCGATCAGGGCGATGAACGGGCTGTCGGTGGCGGCGATGCCAAGATTCCGAGCCGCCGAGGGGCCTGCATTGGCCTGGGAAAGCAGGGTTATTCTCGGATCGTCGAGATACCCGCGCACCACCGCTGCCGTGTCATCCTCGCTGCCATCATCGACCACGACCAACCGGAAATCAGCCATGGTCTGGGCCTGCACGCTCTTAATGGCGTCGGCAATAAAGCGCGCCGAATTATAGGCGGGCATGATGACGGCGACTTTAGGTTCCATTGATGCTGACACCCCGAAACGGTCCTCTGACGTGCGTAGATGAGTATGCAGCGGCGCATTGCAAGTTCACCGAAGCGTGTACTGAATAAAAATCACACCAGCAAAATACTTGCCATTTGCGCCGATTGCGGAGGGTGCTTCGGTTTGAGTGCAGCGTCGAGGGTCTGTCTAAAAATGTGCCTATTGATGATCGGTCGATGTCTCCTTCTGTTCCGCAATCGCGCGGCTTTCCTTACGCAGGGCGCGAGAGGGCGGGCAGACTTCGCGCAGATATCCCGAGACCGTGCTCTGCAGTGTGTCTTGGCGCAGGCCATAGGTTACGTACTGGCCCTCCTTCTTGCGCCAGACCAAACCAGCGTTTTCCAGAACGGAAAGATGTTTGGAAACCGCAGGTTGTGACATCTCGAACCGCTTCGCGATCTCTCCCGCCGTTAGGTTCGCCTCCGATAGATATGCAAGTATGCGCCGTCGCGCGAGCGAAGCGAGGGCTTCAAACACTTTATCTACGGACATAATTTCACTCTTTATCTATTTAACTTATTAGTTATATAGTGACAAGGCACACTTATACCTAACGATCTACGGCTCGTAAACCAAGTGGAGAACGACAATGGATGCACTGGTTATGACTGGACGAGTATTCGCTACGCCGGAGTGCGACCCATGCTGGGGGACTGTCGTCTGGGCACCGGTTAAGTCGCTCTGGCTGATAGCGATGACCGTTATCGGTGTTATCGGCGGCGCGATGACGGCGTCGTGGGATGCGGTTGCTGTGTTTACGATCCTTACTGCGGTGACAATCTGCGCAGGCCATTCTGTGGGGATGCATCGGTTGCTGATCCATCGCAGTTTTGAGACACCGCTCTGGTTGGAGCATGTGCTGGTTTACCTCGGCACATTGGTGGGAATGGCTGGTCCATTCGGGATGATCAAGGCCCACGATTTGCGTGACTGGATGCAGCGGCAGACAAATTGCCATGACCACGCCGCCCATAGGCAGGGAATGCTCAGGGATTATTGGTGGCAGACTCATTGTGTCCTCGACATGCCGCATCCACCGCGCTTCGAAATCGAGCAGAAAATCGCCAATGATCGCTTCTATCGGTTTCTGGAGGCGACTTGGATGGCGCAGCAGATACCGGTTGCACTCGTGCTTTTAGCCATTGGTGGCTGGGCATGGGTCGTCTGGGGCGTTTGCCTGAGAGTTGCGATCAGTCTTACAGGGCACTGGCTGATCGGCCACCTCGCTCATACGCGTGGGCCACAGACTTGGGTTGTCGATGGCCTTGCGGTGCAGGGACACGACGTGGCGGGCGCGGGTCTGATCACTTTTGGCGAGGCATGGCACAACAATCACCACGCTTGGCCGGAATCGGCGAAACTCGGTGTGTTGCCGGGTCAAACCGATCCCGGTTGGTGGTTTATCTCTGTGTTGAGGATGCTCGGTCTGGCGTCGAGGGTCAGAACGCCGGACAACCTAGAGGCGCGCGACGGCCTCAGAAGAATTGAAGCGCGGGATGCATGTCTGGCGAGTCCCGGACTTCTCGCGGTTGACAACACGCCCGGCCCCGGACGTCTCCGGAGCCGGACGCCTGCGGCTTAGCCGTTATCGGCGGGCTGAGACAGGAGATAGGCGGTCATTTCCTCTTCGGTGATCGCGCCGTCCCCATTCATGTCGATGGCGACGAAATCGCTATCGGTGGCATCGGGCATAGCCTCGGCGAATTCGGTGGGTGTCACCCAACCATCGGCATTCGCGTCGACTTCCTGAAACGTTGGATTTGCGGCAAGCGCGGCGCCGGAAATCAGCGTCAGGGCTGACGAAACTGCGATAATCCGTTTCATGGTGTTCTCCTTCGTGTTCCGACCGTCAAGGCGTGGTGCCCCGGTCGTGGCAAAAGAACTGCGAACGGCGAGGTCGGTTCCGCCCTGAATCGAGATTCCATGAAATAATCAAATAGAAAACATGAAGATGATCGATTGTGCTCGGCTAGCCATTATTTGAGTATTAATCGTGATTTTCAGCTTAAATAAGTGTATATTTTGTTTCAGACGATCCTAAATAGTCCGACACCAGCCCCCATACAAGGCGCACTGCTTGTCGCGCCCCCGTGATTACCCGTGACAAGCCTGTCCCGACGGTCGGATGTTGTTGCCCTTATCGTGGTTTATCATGGGTAAACTGACGCAGTAATCCACGCTTAAACGACGCGCTGGATGCCCCTTAGAATCAGCATCGAATTTCTTCTTATGCGTGTCTTTATTGATGCCTAAACGCGCTATGAGCGAAGAACTCCCGCGCCCCTGCGGCAGTAAAACGCCCCGCCCGCACCAAAAATAAAAAAGGCCGCGTCCCGGTATTTCGGGGCGCGGCCATGAACAGACGTCCGGTCCAGGACCGGACGCCGCCCTCCGTTCGATCAGGCGACTTTCTGGGGCCGCATATCGTCCTTGCTGATACCGGCAACCGAGACCGGCTTTTTCATCGCATCGCGGCGGAACGGCTCGCCGAGTTCCTGGTTCAGGACACATTCGATGAAGGTGGTGACCCCTTCCTCCATCTGTTCCTTGACGGCGGTGCGCAGGGCGTCGGTCAGCTGGTCCATGCCCATGACCTGTACGCCCTTGAGGCCGCAGGCTTCGGCGACCTTGGCGTATTCGACGCCGAGGTTCAGTTCGGTGCCGACGAAGTTATCCTCGAACCACAGGGTCGTATTGCGCTTTTCCGCGCCCCACTGATAGTTGCGGAAGATCACCATGGTGATCGCGGGCCAGTCGCCGCGGCCACAGGCGGTCATCTCGTTCATCGAGATACCGAACGCGCCATCGCCCGCAAAACCGATCACAGGCGTATCGGGCTGGCCGATTTTCGCGCCGAGAATGGCGGGCAGGCCATAGCCGCAGGGGCCGAACAGGCCGGGGGCGAGGTACTTTCGGCCCTGCTCGAAGGTCGGATAGGCGTTGCCGATGGCGCAGTTATTGCCGATATCCGACGAGATAATCGCATCATCGGGCATCGCCGCCATGATCGCGCGCCATGCCATGCGCGGCGACATACGATCCGGCTCACGGTCGCGGGCGCGCTCGTTCCAGGTGGTGCCGGGATCGTCATCCTCGTGGTCCATGGAGGAGAGTTCCTGCGCCCAGCGGGATTTCGTATCGGCGATCAGGTTCTTGCGGTCGTCGCGGCCTGCTTCGCCCGCTTTCGGTGACAGGTGAGACAGGATCTGCTCGGCCACGGCCTTTGCATCGCCCTGAATCCCGACGCTGACTTTCTTGGTCAGGCCGATGCGGTCGGCATTGATGTCGACCTGAATGATCTTCGCATCCTTGGGCCAATAGTCGATGCCATAGCCGGGCAGGGTGGAGAACGGGTTCAGGCGCGTGCCGAGGGCCAGCACCACATCGGCTTTGGCGATCAGCTCCATCGCCGCCTTCGAACCGTTATAGCCCAGCGGGCCGACCGACAGCGGGTGCGAGCCAGGGAAGGCGTCGTTATGCTGATAGTTACAAGCAACCGGCGCGGTCAGCTTTTCAGCCAGCTTGGCCGACGCTTCGATACCATTCGACAGCACGACGCCCGCGCCGTTCAGGATCACCGGGAATTTCGCTTCGGAGAGCATCTTGGCGGCGCGGCTGATGGCATCCTTGCCGCCCGAGGGCAGCTCGAAATCCACGATCTGCGGCAGCTCAATGTCGACGACCTGAGTCCAGTAATCGCGGGGGATGTTGATCTGTGCCGGGGCACAGCCGCGTTTCGCCTTCATGATGACGCGGTTCAGAACCTCGGCCATGCGGGACGGATCGCGCACTTCTTCCTGATAGCAGACCATGTCTTCGAACAGTTTCATCTGCTCGATTTCCTGAAACCCGCCCTGACCGATGGTCTTGTTGGCCGCCTGCGGCGTGACCAACAGCATCGGCGTATGGTTCCAATAGGCGGTCTTGATCGGCGTGACGAAGTTGGTGATGCCCGGACCGTTCTGCGCAACAGCCATGCACATCTTGCCCGAAGCGCGGGTATAGCCGTCGGCAATCATCCCGGCATTGGTTTCGTGGGCACAGTCCCAGAACTTGATGCCAGCGGCGGGGAACAGATCGGAGATCGGCATCATGGCCGACCCGATAATCCCGAAGGCATGTTCGATGCCATGCATCTGCAGAACCTTTACGAAGGCCTCTTCCGTCGTCATCTTCATCGCGGTCCCCTTTGTGGAGCAAAAACTGAGATTGTGGGTATCATAATTTGAAGTACGCCGAAAAGCGAGCGGAATCGATCCGACATCGATTTTCGAGATACACGCACGGGCTGTGATGATAAATGCCGGTGTGATCTGGTTTTTCTAGAGCCAACCGGGATGCGTTATGGTGCCAGTGCGGGGGTTTTGCCGCAACGCTCAGGCGCATCCCTCGCGGGGTCTGCGCACGATGGCGATGATTCCGTCCCGTGCGTTACGCGCTGCTAGGCTTGCCTCGGTGCCCCATTCGGTGTCGAGCGCGCCCGCCTCGACAACGGTGGCCTGCTGCACTTCGCCCAAGGGTTTTCCCATGGGGTCGTGGACTTGCCAGACGATCCCGATTTCCTGCGATCCGCCGCGGGGGCGGCTGCTGACCTCCGCCGAAACCGCAAAGGCGCAGGCGTGCATGTCCTCGACGAGGGGCACGTCGATATTGGCAAGAACGCGCCCCATTGCCGCATTGAGGGCGCTGTTGCCATCGCCGGGGGCGCCCTGCACGCCGGTCAGCACGACCGCGCGCTCGGGCATCGACCCGCCCAGCATCAGGACCAGACCATAGGCCAATCCGCCGCCGATACAGGCGCAAAGGATATAGAACAGAGCCGCTTTCATGGGCCGAGCATTGGCACGGTATGGTTGACAGGCGGTTACCGACCCGGTCTCGTAATGCTCAACGGCACAGAGATGCTTGGAATTGTCGCGGTTACGTCGCTTGTCACCGGCGATGATTTCCGTCATGTAGGCGAAAACGTCCCGTAGGGTAAGGCAGGTATTATGGCGGAATCGACGCTGCGGGAGGGGGGCGAAATGCCCGCCCGGGACTGGACTCGTATCCTGTCGCGCTATCGCGACCCGAACTTGGTTCGCAGCCTGTGGGAAATCGGCGTGACCGCTGTTCCCTTCATCGTCTGCCTCACCCTCGCATGGGTGCTGTATGACATCAGCCCGTTGCTGGCGCTCGTGTTCACGATCCCGGCGGCGGGGTTTCTGGTCCGGTTATTCCTGATCCAGCACGATTGCGGCCACGGGGCCTTTTTCAAGACCAAGCGCACCAATGACTGGGTCGGGCGCGTTATCGGCGTCCTGACGCTGACGCCCTATAGCGTCTGGCGTAAGTCCCATGCGATCCACCATGCCTCGTCGGGCAATCTCGACGAGCGCGGAATCGGCGACATCCATACCGTGACCGTGCGCGAATATCAGGCGATGAGCCGGTGGCAGAAAATCAAATACCGGCTCTATCGTCATCCCGTGACCCTCTTCGCCCTCGCGCCCGCCTATCTCTATTTCGTCCAGAACCGGGTTCCGGTGGGTATGATGAACGAGCGCGCGGCGTGGATCAGCGCCATGGGTACGAATCTCTCGATCGTGCTGGTTGCGGCGGCGATGATCTGGCTGGTCGGCTTGATGCCCTTCCTGACCATCTATCTGCCGACGGTCTATTTCGCCGCCGCGATCGGCATGTGGCTGTTCTACGTCCAGCATCAGTTCGAAGACACCCAATGGGATGAACAGCCGGACTGGCAGGTGCACGACGCGGCCCTGCATGGCAGTTCTCACTATGTATTGCCCGGCTGGCTGAACTGGATGACGGCCAATATCGGCATCCACCACGTCCACCACCTTTATTCCCGCATCCCGTTCTATCGCCTCAAGCAAGTGCTGCGCGATAACCCGGCGCTGGATGAAGAGGCGAACCGCATGACCCTGATGGAAAGCTTCCGCTGCGTGAAGCTGCAACTCTGGGACGAAGCGAGCCGCAAACTCGTCAGCTACCGCGAAGTCCGAGCGCTCGCCGCCGCCTGAGGCCGTTGCGTCCAAGTCACGGATTTTCGGGAACTGCGCCTTCTCGCCATGCCCGAAAACCGTCATGATTCCGCGAAAAATCAAGCCAGACCAAAGGCTTGAGAACGCCCAGAAATTGTCACGGATTTTTTCGGAACGCTTCGCCGGTCGCGCAGTTGATCGGTCACCTTCAACAAAGAGGTGACATGATGAAACGCGCCATTCTGACTTCCGCTCTCGTCGCATTCGCGGCATCCGCCCCCGCATTCGCCGATGTGAATCCGAACGAAGGCGAAGGCCGGGTCGAGATCGGCTATCTGACCTGCGACATGACCGACAGCAGCAACGCCATCGTTGTCAGCGAGCAGAAATTCTCCTGCATCTTCAGCGATGTGGACGGCACCGACACAAGCGAGAAGTATACGCTCGAAATCACCAAATACGGCGTCGATCTGAGCATCGGCGACGAAGAATCCCTACGCTGGGCCGTGCTCGCCTCCTCCGACTACGAGGGCCACGGCGCGCTCGAGGGCCGCTATGCCGGTATCTCCGCCGATGCCGCCGTGGGCTACAGCCTCGGCGCAAAGGCGCTGGTCGGGGGCGGTAATGAATCCATCGCCCTGCAACCCGTCAGCGTCTCCACCGGAGAGGGCCTCGGGGCCGCCCTTGGCGTCGAAAGCGCGACGCTGCGGTTCGAGGGTGTCGAAAAAGACAGCTGATTTTCCAGCACTGCCCACGCAAAGGGAGTGGCCCCGCGCCGCTCCCTTTTTGCTTGCCGGTTCCGCGATGCGGCCCCGCGAGATATTTGAAAAACTTCCTCGCCAAAGGCGCACCGCTCGTTATCATCCCTCTAAAATCATACGGAGGAACGATACCCATGAGAACGCGCGCCGCTGTTGCATTCGAGGCCGGAAAGCCGCTCGAAGTCGTCGAAGTCAATCTCGAGGGCCCCAAGGAGGGCGAAGTCCTCGTCGAGATCAAGGCCACCGGGCTTTGCCATACCGACGAGTTCACTCGTTCCGGCGATGATCCCGAGGGTATCTTCCCCGCCATTCTCGGCCACGAGGGCGCGGGCGTCGTCGTCGATGTCGGCCCCGGCGTCACCACGCTGAAAAAGGGCGACCACGTCATTCCGCTTTATACCGCCGAATGCCGGACCTGCGAATACTGCCTCAATCCGAAGACCAACCTTTGCCAGCGGGTCCGCGCGACTCAGGGGCAAGGCCTGCTGCCCGATGGCACCACGCGCTTCTCGACCCTCGATGGCGACCCGATCTTTCACTACATGGGCTGCTCGACCTTCGCGAACCACACCGTCGTGCCGGAGATTGCGCTGGCAAAAGTCCGTCAGGACGCGCCCTTCGACAAGATCTGCTATATCGGTTGCGGCGTGACCACGGGCATCGGCGCGGTGATCAACACGGCGAAGATGGAAATCGGCTCGACGGCCATCGTCTTCGGCCTCGGCGGTATTGGCCTGAACGTGATTCAGGGCTGCCGCCTTGCTGGCGCGGATCAGATCGTGGGCGTCGACATCAACGACTCCAAAAAGGAAATGGCCGAGCGCTTCGGCATGACCCATTTCGTGAACCCCAAGGAAGTTGACGGCGACATCGTCGCGCATCTCGTCGAACTGACGGGGGGCGGCGGTGATTATACCTTCGACGCCACCGGTAATGTCGGCGTCATGCGCAATGCTCTGGAATCCGCCCATAAGGGTTGGGGCGAGTCGATCATCATCGGCGTCGCGCCTGCGGGGGCCGAAATCTCGACCCGTCCGTTCCAGCTCGTCACGGGCCGGGTCTGGCGCGGCACGGCCTTTGGCGGCGCGCGGGGCCGAACCGATGTGCCTAAAATCGTCGACTGGTACATGGACGGCAAGATCGAGATCGACCCGATGATCACGCACAAGCTGACCCTCGACGAGATCAACCACGGCTTCGACCTGATGCACGAGGGCAAGTCGATCCGCGCCGTGGTCGAATACTGATGGCCAGTGTATCGCGCACCCTGCGCCTCGCCGCGCCCCTCGACGATGTGTGGGCGGCCATCGGCGGGTTTCAGCAACTCGCCGACTGGCACCCGGCGGTCGCCACCTGCACCAAGGAAATGCGCGACGGCAAGGAATGCCGCGTGCTGGGTCTTGAGGGCGGCGGCGAGATTGTCGAGCAACTGACCGGAAAGGAGGGCGGTTCCTACAGCTACACGATACTTGAGGGACCGCTGCCGGTGGAAAACTACATGGCAATCCTCTCCGTAGGCCGCACTGCCGAGGACACGCTGGTGAACTGGTCCGCCAGCTTCAACGGCACCTCGGACGATGCCGAAGACGTCATCGCCGGTATCTTCGAGGCCGGCTTCGACACGCTGGAAAAGCGTTTCGGCAAGCCGGTCTGAGAGGTATTGCCGGGGCTGTCATAGCCCCGGCCTCCCTCACTCCGTCACGATGGCCTCGACCTCGATGATCAGGTCCACCTCGTCGCCGACGATACCGCCCTGGGCATAGGTCATGTCGTAATCACTGCGCAGGATCGACCCGCGCGCCGATACCCCGATGGTCTGTTTCTGGTGGCCGAAGGGATAGGGCGCGGTCTTGTTCCAGGTGACATCGAGGGTCACCGGATTGGTCACGCCCCGGATCGTCAGGTCGCCGGTCACTTTCCCGGTGCGGTCGGTCTCGATCTGTCCGCCCGTGGCCGTGAAGGTAATGTCCGGATTATCGCCCGCCGCGAGAAAGTCATTGCTGCGCACATGGTTGTCGCGGGCCTCGTGGTTGGTGAACACGCTGGAGGCGTCGATGGTGACATTGACCTCGCCAAGCTCCAGCGTTTCTTCGTCAAAAACAAAGCTGCCCTCGGTTTTCAAAAACTGGCCGAGCAGCTTGGCATAGCCGATATGATCGACCAGAAAGCCGATGCTGGCATGGGTCTGGTCGATCTCGTATGTGTGCGGTTCGGCGGTGGCGGGGCTGGCGAGGGCTGCGGCGATAAGCGCGGCTGTCAGGGTCGTTCGGATCATTCTGGCCTCCTTCATGGGGCGGTTCACGGCTTGCGGGCGATGCCCATATAGATCACGGCTTTCAGGGGCAGACGCCCGAATGTCAGGTCTAGCTTGCGGTTGAGGCCGGTCGGCCCCAGCCCGGTAACCTCCCCCGGTTCCAGCCCTGCGGCGACCAGCATCTCGCGCAACTCGCCGGGTTTGATGAACATCGCCGGGTCGTGGGTGCCCTTGGGCAGAACGCGGACAATGTCTTCGGCGATGGTAATCGCGGCCAGCCGGGCGATCGGATTGCGGTTGATGGTATCGAAGCAAAAGACACCGCCGGGTTTCAGCACCCGCGCAATCTCCGACAGGGTTTCCGGCACGCTCTCGACATGCTCCAGCACATCGACGCAGACGACGACATCGAAGCTGGCATCCTCGTAAGGCAGGTTCTCGCCGACCCCCACGTCATAGCGAATGTCGCGGCCCCCCTCCTTCGCATGGCGGCTGGCGGCGGCGATGGCCTCGGCGGCGGGGTCGATGCCGGTGACGCTCGCCCCGCGTTCGTCGATGGCCTCGGCCATAAAGCCCCCGGCGCAGCCGAGATCGAGCACGGTCTTGCCCGGCCAGTCCACGGCCTTGTCGAACCATTTCAGCCGCGCGGGCACCATATTCTGGAGCGTCCGCACCCAGCGCGGGCGGTCCTCGGCCCACCACACATCGGCGGCCTTGTCATAGATGGTCAGGTCATTGCGCATCGGGCCACTCCCTGTCTTGGCGTCCCCATGACGGGACCATGTAGGGCACTTGGTCGCGATAGCCCTGCCATTGCTCGCCATAGCGGCGGGCGAATCGCCGCTCCTTGAGGCGCGGGGCGGCGATGCAATAGGCGGTATAGCCCAGCGCGACCGCCAATTGATCCGGCGTCCAGACCGGCACGGGCCAGAGCGTCAGGGCAAAGGCGACATAGATCGGCTGGCGGATCAGCCGGAACGTGCCGCGCGTCGGCATCCCCGGAAAAACCGGCTTGCGCCCCGCCAGCAGCGACATCCAGCCCAGCGCCCCCGATTGCAATTCGATCCCGCCATCGAAAATCGCCTTGCCCAGCAACAGCCACGCCGCGCCGTATAGCGCCAGCATCGCCCACAGCGCCGCGCCCTCGGCCCGCCACCAGACGATCCCGCTTGGCGTCCAGAGCGTAAAGAGCGCCAGCAATTGCACCGAGGCGATCAGCGCATAGGTCGTCGTCGCCAGCGTCCCGCCATGCTTGCCGGGGATCAGCTTGGCCAATAGCGGCCCGCCCCGCTTTGACAGAAAGAACGAATGCGCCAGCGGAAATTGGGCCAACAGCAGCGCATTGACCGCTATCGCCCAAGGGTAGGGCACCGACCCAAAGGTCTGGGTCATCCCAAACCCCATGTGCAGGATCATCGCACCGACACCCAGCGCAAAGAGGCCATGGGTCAGCGCGCCCATGCCAACGGCCAGCGCGCGCCGCCCTCCGCCCGGCGGCGGATCGAGGGCGGCGGTTGCCAGGGTCTGAAGCCGTGCAATACGCGGGTCCGAAACGTCCATGGCGCTGACCTGTCCCCCGAACCGGCGAAGTCAACGCGCCGGGGACTCAACTTTGCGGCACCAGGCCCTAAGTAAAGGCGTGTCAGCCAAGGGAGAAACCAGATGCGCGCACCTGCCCTGTTCTTCGTGATCGTCCTGCTGGCGGGCGCCGGATATTACTGGTACGCCGTGCAACCCGGCCCGGCGGAGGAGGCCGGTGCCCTGCTCGATCAGGCCATCGACAAGGGCAAACGCATCATCGACATCGTTCAGGAATAAGCGCTTATGAGTCCCAAAACGCTGATAACGCTGGTGCTTTTCGTCGGCGGCACCGCCTTCGGCATGTGGTATTTCGAAGATACCCGCACGCCCGAGGAACGCGCCGGTCGCAATGCGGTCGCACCGGATCGCTAACGCAAAGTGCCAACGCGCTTCGCATGACCCTTATTCAGGAGTGATACCATGAAAAACATCATCATTCTCGCCGCCGCCGTCCTGATCGTCGCCCTCGGTTTTTACGTCTACGATCAGGAAACCCAGGGACCGGCAGAGGAACTCGGCGAGGCCATCGACGAGATCGCGAACTAGGCTCAGGTCATCGGCGTCCCGGTGGTCGCCAGCGCGGTTTTTCGGGTCCAGGGCGGATTGCGGAAATAGCGCGCGATATAGGCGACCGCGATGATCAGCGCGAACCCGATCAGGTTGGCGCTGTTCGTCACCCATTGGGCGAC
>CALGNO010000151.1 GCA_937958625.1 uncultured Neomegalonema sp. | reverse complement strand
CGCTTTCGTCATTCGGTCATAGACCCTATCAGCGTCAGCTTGTGCCAGGTGCATTTGCGCCATCAGAAAGCCCCCCCGATCACGGGTTGCTGTTCTGGCGCGTGGCCCTCATAAATTCGCTTGCTCATATCCAGAGTCCTTTTCTGGTTTATGGGAAGTCGCGGCGGGTATGTTTTGAGCATCCCGTCGCGGCGGTTCTGTACCCTTTTTTCTGTCACCTTTCGCGGTTCGGAAAGTGTCACTTTCCACCGGAAAACGTGTCACCTTTGCCCGGAAAAACTGTCACTTTTCACCCATGGGTAATTAGAGACGGTTTCGGGGCTTTGTGCTTTTAGCACATACGCCTGTACGTGCAACCTGATTTGCGCCTGTACATACATACGCACGCACAGCAAGGCGCAGAGATGCGAAAAGGTACATATTTGCACCGGGCAGGGCTTGGGCAGTTGCACCGAGGGCAGGGCGACCGGATCGAGCGCGCCGGTCCTCGATCACGGGGCAGGGGATCACCGATGCGGCCCGTATGGTTGCGGGACGTATCCGACCGGCCCTACCCATCCAATCGTGATTGACCCCCGCGCGCCGCAGACCGCGCAGACGCACCGCCGCCGCAAGTCGCACGTCGTCAATCCCGGCCATTCCGCGAACCGTTCCCGGAGCGCATCGCCAGACCATGACGCAGACCAGCCGCAAGGCTGGCACCACAAGGCGACGTAATGGCCGCTCGATGCCAGATCGTGAATCACCATCGGGGCAGGGTAGTGCGAACGGATTGAGAACGCATCACCGCGCGGTGAGAGACGCCAGAACCTCATGACTAAAAAAAACTTACGTATTAAGATACATGTGTCTAACTGAAATACAGGTGAAAAATGGAAGTAATTGTTCTTGCAATATTCCTGTCTCCACTAGTGGCGATCATAATGATCACAATCAGAGGAGCTAGCCAATCAAAAACGAGAGATGATTTGATAGCTTTCTACCTTGAGAAGTATCCTGCACTCATCAGCACTGTCCCTTCTTCTTTCATGGTACGGTTTCGAAAAGGCAGCATATTTCACCCGAGACATCGCTTTAGCGTCCCTACAGACGCTATCTGGCAAGAGTTTGAAGAGTGGAGGCGTTCTCAGCGATAGCTGTTACCCGCACCCGATCACGCCACCAGCTGCACACCCCGCATGATCGCCCCGGCCCGCCACCGATGCGCCGCCGCCGCGTCCAGATCGACCGAGGCCACGCCATCCAGCCCAGCCGAGAGGCGAAGCCGTTCCCATTGCACCGGATCGCACCCGCTGCGCGCTTCCTCGACCTGTGCAGGGGAGAGCGCCCGCCATTTGACCGGAGAGGCCACAGGATCGCTCAGAACGCCCGCTAGGCTATTCTCAGCCCTTCCGGCCCGTGCCGATGGTGCAGAGGGCAGGGGAGCGCGCGCAGGTGCCGCTTGCGCCTTCCCTGAATCGGATTGACCGCCCCGCGCAGGGTTAGGATTCTTCCCGTAAGGGGTTTTGCGGCTTCCCTTGTCCGATGCCCCCCGGACATTTTTCGCAGCCCACGAAAGCAGCCCACGGAGCCGATAGAGATTTGACGAATAGCCACCATCCGCGCGCCGCTGGGGGATGCGCTGAATCTCGCCAAGGGTTTCCAATTCTGCCAGCAGCCGCCGCACATGCCGCACGGATCGACCGACCTTTTCAGCAAGGTACGAAACCGAGGGGAAGCACATGCCAGCGTCACGTCCCCGGAGCCGCGCCATATCGACCAGCAAGCGCAGGACATAGCCACGCATCCCGGAGCGAGCCGCTCCCGGCGCATGATCGCGGAAATATCGGGATGCCTCGAAAGGCGTTAGGGTCGTTGTCATCGTCGTTACCTCAAAATGTGAGGCCCGCGACCGCCCGTTGCTCTTGTGCAAAACGCACAGATAGGCTATCTCTGAAATGCATACTTTCAGAGCGACGGTCACAAGCCGATATCTGGATTGAAGCCCTCGACGTTGGCGCGTCGGGGGTTTCGCTTTTTTAGCCTATCGTCGTCAGACCCTCCCCAGCCGTTGACGTGATACCGCCCGCCCGGAGTAGGGCAGGGGAATTTGACTGCCGGTCATCGCGCGGATGCTTTCGCATCAAGGGGCAATTCCGGTTCCGCGTCAGGATCAGGCAAGGCGATTTGATGCGCTGCCGGGAACCCGACCCCGTATCCCTCTAGCGCCCGCTTGATCGCTTCCAGCGTGGCGTTGATAGGCGTTCGCGCGCCCCGCTCGAAGTCTATCAGGGTGCGCTCCGCAACGCCTGCCGCCGCCGCCAAGTCTTTTCGGGATAGCCCGTTTTTGCCGATTCCGACTCGCGCCGCGCGGCATTGTTGCGCTGTGATAGACATATTTTTTGCGTATCTCGTCATATTTCATGTTGACTGCATACGTTGCAGCATTTATGTATACATACACAGACAGCGAAACAACGCAACCCCCGGAAGGAGCCGCCGCAATGACCGCCACCCTCTACACCGCCGCCGAAGGCTTCAACCGCTCCGAGATCATGCGCGCCGCATGGGCTTACTTCCGCCAGACGGTTGCCGAGATCACCGCCACCACGCACCGCGACGACGTGCCGAAGTACCTTGAAGGCGAGTTTGCGAAATCGCTTCGCATGGCATGGGGCAGAGCCAAGCGCGCGAAAGCCGAGATCGAAGCCGCCGCCGTCGTCGCCGTCATCCCCGCAGCCGAGCGGGTCGCCCGCGCGGATCGCCTCGACCGCGAAGCCTATCGCCTCGACCGGGACGACCGGAACGGTTCGGCTATGCCCCGCATCCGCGCCATGCAGATCGAAGCCGCCCAGCTTCGCGCCGCCTGAATGTCCGTACATGCGCCTGCACATACAGGCAGGCGCGCACCATCCACCACACCGGAGCCGACCCCATGACCACCACCGCTGAAATCATCACCCTTCGCCCCCGCCGCGCCTGTGACGATTCCCTCCGGCAAGCGCCCATCCCGCTTGCCGAAAAACTCGCAGAAGTCGCCGCGACAAGATCGCTGTACCAGCGCCCGGTTCCGCCTGCCGAGTTCGAGCGCGAAGCGCAGAGCGTCCGCTGGACGACAGCCCCCGCCGAAGTCATCGACTTTGCGTCCCATCAGGCCAGCCCCAGCGAATAGGCCGCCCCCCCGAATTTTCACCACCACCACACACCGGAGAACCGAAGCCATGCCATTCCAGAACCCCAGCCGCCGCGCCGCCCTGTACGCCCTGCCAGCCCTCGCAGCAGCGCCGATGGTATCCAGCGCCGCCGTGGCGAGCGTGACAGCCGATCCGGCCCCGGCCCTCGATCCGGTATTCGCCGCCCGCGCCGCATGGAAGGAAGCCGAGCGCCGTTTCCTCGACGCAGAGAATCGCGCCGAGACTGCCGGGGGCGACAAGTTCGTGACCATTCCCGCCGTTATTGGCGAGCCGTACCGCGCCGGAACCGATGCCGAGATTGACCGGATCATCAAGCAAGAGCGCACTGCAAGGCTGTTCAATTCAGCGGAATGGAATCCGGTCCGCATGACGGAAACCGAGATTGCCGATATGCGCGAAAAACAGGAAGCCGCGCGCCGGTATGTCGGAGCCGATGCCGACGCCCTGAAAGCTGACCTTGCCGAGCGCAAGGCCCGCCACGCTGCCGCGATGGAAGCCGAGAGCGTCGAAGCCCTCGACCAAGCCGACCGGGACGCCCTGCGCGCCTATCTCGACACCCCCGCCGCCACCGCCGCCGGGATCGCGTTGAAGCTGCGCGATGCCGAGTATCGCGAAGGCGACGAGGTATCCGCCGCGATTGCCGACCTCGACCGCCTCGCAGGATCGCCCTCAGCCGCGTCAGGATCGCCACAGAGCGCCGGGGCAGGGCAGGGCAAGCCCAGCCGCGTTGAAGTCCTGCATGGGCGGTATCTGGACGCCCTGCGCGCCGTGGACGATGCCACCGACGAAACGGAGATCACCCGGCTTGTCGAGATCGCCAACCAGATCGAGGCCGATATGATTGCCGCGCCGTTGACCAGCCCGCGCGACGTGGCGTTGATCGTCCTCGTCACCGGAGGCGACTATCTCGCAGGAATGGGGATCGCCGTTGACCAGATGGTTGCACGTCTCGAAGCCATTGCAGGGCAGGGCGTTGCATGAACCGCGAACGCCTGCGACTGGAAAGGGCGGTTCACGCCGCCCTCGACCTCCTCGACCGGATAGACGCCGCGCAGATCGACGCCGAACCGGAACCGGACGAAGACACCGAGGCCGAGGCCAGCGCCCAGCCGATCACGTTGATCCGTATGCAGGAAGGATGAAATGGACCAAGCCACCGCCCGCCCCTTCGTCCTGTTCGCGTTCGCCGCAACCGCTCTTGTCGTATCCTGCATCGCGTTATGGGATGCGGCACAGGCCCGCAGGGAAGTCAGGCTTACACCGGCAAGCGCGATTGATATGCGAAACGAGATACGCACCCTGCGCGCCAGCGTCGGGATCATGCGGGGCGAGATTGCCACCTTGTCCGCATCCGTCGCCGTGATGAAGGTTGAGGCCAGCCAGCGCGAGCGCGACCATCGCAAGCCGAGGGACTGGTAAGCCCCAGCCCTCGACCAGATCGACCACACCCGCCGCGCATCCCGTGGCGGGTTTCGTGTGTCATCAGGCAAGGGCAATCGCACTCATTCCCTACCTACTTTTTTGCTGAAATCTTTCACGGGGAAGGGATTCGATGTTGCCCGATGCGGCGGCGAACCGACCCCATAGAACCTATCCGCCCCGCCCCGGATGCCGCCTCACAATTCAAATTCAAATCTTGAAGCCTGACAGCCCGAAGGCATTGGATATTGCCCGCTGCGCCCGCCGTCGTCGTCCCATAGAACCTATCCGCGTTCGGCGTTCAAATTGCTGCACCGGCTTTTCACAGCCCGAACGCATCCGCCGTTACCCGATGCGCCACCGGCCCAGCCCATAGAACCTAGAACGCATCCCCGAACCCGTCGCCCGATGCCAGCCACGCCGGGAAGCCGTCCAACGCCTCACAGGCCACCACAGAGCGCGCCAGAGCCTTAGCCGTCCGCTTGTCGCTGCGATGGGCTATGACCCCCTCCCGCCTCCCGTAGCGCGCCGTCAGGGCGAACGTGTCGCCGTCCTCGATCACATGAACGACCATGTTTTCGCCTTTGATCGTGTCGATTACCGCGCCGCTCATTCGGGAAGCCTCGCGAGATAGGCCCGCCGCGCCCGGTTCACCATTTCCGGCGGGATATCCTCGACCCCTTCCGCCACGGCCATATCGACCAGCGTTTGCGCCTCGTCTTTCGTCAGGAATGGCCCGCAATCCTGCAAAATACATTCGCCGCCATCATCGGGCAGAACGAGGCTTGAAAACACCCGCCAGAGGCTTTCGCCGGTATACCGTCCGACACTGTGGACCATTTCCGCCGCTTCAAATGGATCGCTTGCGTTGCTCATAGCCGAGCCTTTCGATTGAGAGGGAAGGGCGCGGCCTTCGGGGTCGCGCGCCGGGTTGCTCAGAAATCATCAGGCGCGGGCAACAGGCCGCTAATTAGGATACGGTCGCGCGCTTCCTGCTCTTGATCCATTTCAAGCAGGGTAGGGTCTATGTGCCGCTCGATTGCAGCCTTGAGAATGTCCGCAATGGCATCTGGGGGAAGGGCTTCAAGCTGGCATGTTCCGCCTGTCCATGACTGCGACCGGCTATCGCTTTCCTTCGCCGGGGCAGTGTCGAGATTGTGCGCCTTCACCTGTTCCGCAGTCAGAGTCACGCGCTCAAATTGGACAGTGACGAACCCGAACGGCCCGACGTTCCAAAAGATCGAAGGTTTCGCCCGTCGTCAGCCGTGAACGGACAAGCGGACGACGGGCGCAGGCACAACCCGGAGAAGAGGAAGGAAAGGGCAGAGGAAGAACCCGGAGGGTATATGTAAGTCACTTTTGAACCATCCTGTTGTTTCTATTGTCAGAAACGGCAATCGATGGTGTACCGAATTTCGGTCCCTGTGACGGCTTTCGATGCCTTCGCCATCGCTTCGCGGAGATCGTCAATTGCCCTTGACCGGACTCTGTATCCATCGTGGAGCGTCAGCACCATTTCACCGCGCCCGTGCATGTGACGCTGGACCCGCGCGGCGATATCGGAATCCTTCCGCATCAATCGAAGGCCCGCGCCGGTGTGGAGCGCATCGGCAATGCGAGGATGACGCCGCTTCAATGCATCTGCAAGATCGCGGGCGCGTTGAAGATCGCGCTGCCGGGGATGTGACCCGTCACCGATCATCTTGTACGCAATCGCCTTCACCGCCGCCGCTTCGCCGGTGGCGTTCAGCAGGACGTTCAGCGCCACCTTACAAATATCGCGCGGCCAGCCCGGAATGGTGTAGGGATCGCCGTCCATTTTTGCCCCGACTTCCAAGTACAGCATCTTGATATGCATGGCGCTGAAATCCGCCTCGACGGTTGCCGCACCGCCTATGCGGATCGAGCGTCGTTCAGCCTTGGGAATATTCTGGTAGCTTGTACCCGATGCATAGGCGCGACCGTTGGACCTGAAATCGCGTGTGAAAACCCGTCGCCGGTAGGGGTTGCGGAATGTGCCACCGGACCACGTTACCAAAGCCGAGCCGAGCGCATCATTGAAGTCCCTGCAATCGCGCCGCATCCGTTCCGTTTCGGCTGTGTCTCGATAGTCCTGGGGGACGCCATCGCCATCGCGCAGCTCGATCAGCTCGCAAGGCTGGACAGGCAGGATCAATGCTCCGTTCATCGCATCAATCAGTGTAGGGTTAGCCCACATGGTAGACTGTATCCGTGAAGTCGTCCCCGGCTTGGCACGGTTCTCAGATATCAGGCCAGCATCACCAAGTAGATCGACCGCACGACGGATAGGCCAGTATCCAAAACCGTCGTGACGATATCTGTCAGCAGCGAGATAAGCGGGATACTCCCGATTCCGGCTGTAGGACGTGGCGCGGCCCTGTCCTTCATGCTCGACTATCAGCGCCGTGACGATGCCTTCAACAGCCCGCCCTTGCATCCGGTTCGCGGGTTTGACCCGCAACGTGTCGCAGACCGCCGCCGCGCTGTCATCGGTCGTGAACCCGAAAAAGAGCGGCGCATCATGTTCCCGTAGCGGCTCGCCAGTGAAGGGGCACAACTCCGAAAACGGGTCCGAACCATGTAGGTACGGGTTGCTTGCGCGGGTCGTCCGCGCTACATTCTTTGGCAAGGGTAATGCCCTTTCCTTCGCCGGGATAAATATCAGAAAGCGCGCCCGGTTTGCCCCCGTGGCGCGCTTTCGCTTTCAAGTCTTTCATGCAGCTTTCGCCGTCGTTTCGCGTTGCTCGATCCACGCCTTAACGGCATCGGGGCGGAACAGGACGCGCCGTCCGATCTTCACCGAGGGTGGTACATCGCCCTTCACGCGCCAGTTGCGATATGTGCGAGGTGTGATGCTCATGGCTTCACAGAAACCGTCCAGCGTCACCAGCCTGTCGTCAGTATCCATTCGATCCTCCTAAGCCTCGAATCCAGTTGAGAGAATCATAGCGGAAACCACCGGCAAGGGCAATGGCAGTGCCGTTTTTGTTCAGGGAAAACGAAACCTGAATCTCATACCCTCGACCAACTGAACGCCTTCGCCTCGCAAAATGCGAAACCTTGCGGTTTATGGTCGTGTCAGGGGATCGCCGGTACGCGGGGGAGGGCGTCCGGTTTTAACCTAGCCCCGTATACCCCGAATTGTGGACGCGCGAAATTATGGAGATCGCCGGTCCTGCGCGCAGAGCATCAGCTTTTAACCGGGCAGGGTATGCCCCCCGGCCTATCCGCATGACGTGGCCAATCCGCCGCCCATGATGCCGCGTCAGCTCGACCTTGACCTATCCTTGAGTTGCTAAAGGCGCTCCCCTGCTAAGGGAGTAGCGGGGCAGGGCGACGACACAGCCGCCGCCCCTCGACCCGATCAGGCTTCGCTCGTCACAGTGAACAGGAACACAAGCCGCCTGTGTTCATCCGCTTGGATGCTGGCGGGATCGACGCACAGGCCGCGCTCGATAGCCATTGTGGCGATATGTAAGATCGCAGCTGCGCGCGGGATCGTCTTGCTACATGGGATGCAGCAGACGCGGTTACGGGTTGCCTTCAATGCAGCCCCGCACCGGCATGTGAGGTATCCGACTTTCAACATGGGTGTTGTCCCTTCGCAGAGACGACACGTCAGACAGGTGATGGCGCGACGAACGCACCGCCCCAGCCTAGAGTTTCAAGTTGCGCCCCCGCACGAATGGTGGCGGGGATGCAGATAACTGTACATTGCAGATTAGTCAGTACACACGCCCTGCGCGCCTCATCGCATCCAGCCGTCGCCGCACCAGCTTCCACCGCCACGCCTCGACATTCTCGCACCTGTCATGGGCGTGATAGTGGTTCACCCGCGCGACCCGCTCCGCATCTGGGCCATGTTCCGCAATCAGATCGTTCGCCATCGCCTCGACTTCCTCGTCAGATACCGACAGGCGAGGCTCGATCACCGATAGCCAGATCACGACACCGCAGCCGAGGACGAGTAGGGCGATGCCAACCCATGCGCCCGCGTTCATCGGTACGGAGCGCGCCAGCCCGCCGCGACGGCTTCCGCCTCACTACAGAACCAGCGTTCGCCCTTCGCGACGTTGACCTTCGTTCGCTTGTAGGATCGCGACCACGGCGCATGATAAATCCGGTCGCCCTTGCGGTTCACGTTGCCCTTGATCGCACATCGACCGTCAGGCGCTTCCTGCGCGGCATTGGCCCAGCCATTCGCCCGGAATGTCCATGGTGCCGTGAAGGTGCCAGCCCATGCCCGGAGCGCACCAGCGCCGCCGATAGATCGACGCCCCGCGCATGGCACACCGCAATCAGCCGCCCGTAGTTGTCGAAGCCGTCGCCGCTGCACTGGAAGCATCGGAGCCGATCAGACCGCGCAGGGCGTTCAACGCAGCTGCACCGCAGTTATAGGAGCGCCCGCCCTTAGTGCAGTCCTGCCCGTTCTCGAAAGCATCGACCCCGTGCAGCCGGATCACCTGCCCGGATATCTCGAAAGTATCGGCATCCATCATCCGCGCAGGCCCGGATATTTCCAGCGCCGCGACCGGAGCCGATAGAAAGGCCAGGACGAAGGGGAGGGCGTAGCGGATCATCGGTTGACCTCCCGGCGATGCGAGCGCCCTTCAGACCGCGCCGCGATGCTTGCCGCCATTTTGTAACACAAGAAGGCTTATCCCGCCACGACCCCATAGGAAGCCGCTTAGGCCAGGATAGGCAGAGATAGGCGGAAAATGGGCGATTTATTCGATCATAGGCCAGATCAGGCCAGCTTAGACCCGATCACAAAACATCGGGCGGACACTGACTTTCATTGAACGTGCACAGTTGTGCACGTATATTGATCCTGCCAAGTCGCTCCGCTTCTCCGAACTGTCACCCTTTGGTGCGCGTTCCATCCGTTCGGATGGATAGGAAAGCGGGGCGCACCTCATCTAAAATCCCACACATCGCCAATCTGCCTATTGCGAGAGAGCACCGAGCGCCACCGCCGCGCATTGGAACGATCCGAATAGGAGCGCGCGATTGCGCCCGCCGTCATATCCGCCAGCTGCAAGAGAGGATCGCGCATCGAATCCTTGAAAGCGATTTTTCGCAACGCCCCATCATCCAATTCGCGCTTGAGATAAGATTGCAGGGCTTGCTTGAACTGACGATCACCAGAGCCGTCGATAATTACTTTCGCATCTCGAAGCGCCCCGCCGTCATGCTTCATCATCAGACGAGTGAAGTAGCTGTAAAACTGCCGGGGTTTCGTTTGCAGGGTATGCGAGTGGATACGACTTTTCTCGACAACGACCGCGCGCGTTTGAAACGATAGGCCCGCGATAGCCTCGAAAAAGGCATCCCGTCTATCGTTGTCGCATTTGCTGAATTTCCATTCCGGCCTGACCCGCTGGGCTATTGTCGCCGCCTTGATCGCAGCCGTTGCGGCGCTTGCCGCATCGTCATTATCGAAAATGACCATCGACAGGACGAAGACCGGCGACGATCCTTTTTCAATCTTGAAACCGGGATCACCCGACTCGTCTATAAAAACCAACATCGGGGCCATTTACAGCATCCCCCGCATGATCGCATCCCGCGATAGATTATTCTCGAAAGTCATTTTCGACCCTTTCAAACTAGGTCGCGGTCGATCCGCGAAACCTAACGCTCATTCGGGGGGTCGGTTAGAGCGCGGTGAGAATAGTCGTTTGCATTTCTGTAAGCGCAGCATCAGCCCACTAAATGTGACTCGCGACACTGTTCTTTCTGGACAGCGGATAAATA
>CALGNO010000150.1 GCA_937958625.1 uncultured Neomegalonema sp. | reverse complement strand
TGATTCATTTCTTGGTAGTATATTTGGCAGCCTGCTCCACGGTTTCGGAATGCTGCTCGCGGCCTTCGTGATCGGCACGGGCGCAAGTTCGATAGTCTGCTTGTATTACGGCATCCCGATTGCCTTTTCCCTGATCGGCGGCTTCATCGTCCTTGGGGTTGCCGTCGCGCTGATGTCCGAGAGTCCCTTTTTCTAGATCGGCCTTATCGACTCCTGCGGCTGTCTCGGCAGATCAATAAAATTGACAATCCTTGCCAGTCTTTGTCATTTGGATCACCCATCAAGGAGGTCCGTCATGGCCACGATGAATGTTTCCCTGCCCGACCAAATGAAGAAATGGGTCGAGGACCAGACCGCCGATGGCCGCTATGCCAATGCCAGTGACTATGTCCGCGACTTGATCCGAAAGGACAGGGAGCGTCGCGAGGCGATTGCGGAGCTGCAGGCATTACTGGATGAGGGCGTGGCAAGCGGCGATCCGCACCCGTTCGACGTGAACGAATTTCTGGCCGAGATGCACGAGAAATATCGTGCAGGATGACGACCCGGGGCAATTCAGACTTCGTCCTCGCGCCAGACTTGACGTGTCGGGAATATGGGCATTCACGGCGGATCGGTGGTCGCCAGAACAGGCCACACGATATGTCCGCGATCTCAACAGTACATTCGAAACGATAATCGACTCTCCAAGAGCGTCGCGCGAGCGGTTCGAGGTTTCGCCGCCGGTGCGGATCAAACACTATCGCTCGCACGTCATCGCATATCGTATAGAGCCGGAGTGGATTGACATACTCCGTGTTCTTCACAACCGCCAGAACTGGGCATCGATCCTCAGTGAAAAAGGCTGACCATGACCCGCCGCACCCCCGCCCCTGAATACGGTTTCGAGACTCGCATGGTCCATGCGGGTACTCAGCCCGAACCCGTCACCGGAGCGCGGCAGACGCCGATTTTTCAGAACACGTCCTATGTGTTCCACAATGCCGACGACGCGGCGTCGCTGTTCAATCTGCAATCCTTCGGTTTCATCTATTCGCGCCTGTCCAATCCCACCGTAGCGGTGCTGGAGGAGCGGTTGGCGAGCCTTGAGGGCGGGCGCGGCACGACTTGCTGTGCCTCGGGCCATTCGGCGCAACTGCTTGCATTCTTTCCGCTGCTCGATCCCGGCGACAGGTTCGTGGCCTCGAACCGGCTCTATGGCGGGTCGGTGACGCAGTTCAGCAAGACCTTCCGGAAGTTCGACTGGCACTGCGACTTTGCTGATTTCGATGACCCTGCGGCCATCCGCGCGGCAATCACCCCCAGGACTAAAGCCATCTTCTGCGAGTCCCTCGCCAATCCCGGCGGGGTGGTGACCGACATTGAGGCCGTCTCTGCCATCGCCCGCGAGGCCGGTCTGCCGCTGATCGTCGATAACACGATGGCCACGCCGTATCTCTGCCGTCCCATCGAGTGGGGGGCCGACATCGTAGTGCATTCGACGACGAAGTTCCTGAGCGGTAATGGCACCTCCATGGGCGGCGCGGTGGTCGATAGCGGCCTGTTCAACTGGGGCGCATCGGACAAGTTTCCGGGTCTCAGCGCGCCGGAGCCCGCCTATAAAGATCTCAGCTTTTACGAGAGTTTCGGCGATATGGCCTTCACGGTGCACAGCCACGCGGTGGGCCTGCGCGATCTCGGGCCGACCATGGCACCGATGAACGCTTTCCAGACCATCCTCGGAATCGAAAGCCTCGCACTGCGCATGGACCGCCATTGCGAGAACGCGATGAAAGTCGCCGAGTTTCTGGCCAGCCATGAGCGCGTGGCGTGGGTCAGCTATCCCGGCCTGTCCGACAGTCGCTATCACGCGCTGGCGCAGAAATACCTCGGCGGTCGGTTCGGGTCGGTCTTCACCTTCGGCGTAAAGGGCGGCTACGAGGCGGGGCTGAGAACCGTCGAGGCCTGCGACCTGTTCAGCCATCTCGCCAATATCGGCGACGCGCGCTCCCTGATCCTCCACCCCGCCTCGACCACGCATCGCCAACTCACCGACGAGCAACGCGAGGCAGCGGGCGCAGGCGACGACGTGATCCGCCTGAGCATCGGCGTCGAGACGGCAGATGACCTGATCCGTGATCTGGATCGGGCGCTTGAAGCGGCGGCGGCTTGAACGGCGAGGCCAATCGGCCCGCCGCTTGCCAAACCCCACCATCCGCGTCACGATTGCCAAAGCAATCGCAAACCGCTCGCGGGAGGGCATCATGTGCGAGATTTTTGCCGGACAGAACCCGGCGGATTACGAAAGCGCCACGCGCTCGGTGCGGCTGAACGGGTTCAGCACCAGCCTGCGGCTGGAGGCGCGTTTCTGGCGGATTGTGGACGAAATCGCCGCATCGCAGGGCCAGAGCACGCCGAAATTCCTTTCTACCCTGCACGATGAAGTGCTTGAAAAGCATGGCGAAGTGCGGAATTTCGCCTCTCTGCTGCGAACCGCCTGCCTGATCCATCTGGACCAGAAAGCCGAACAGCGGCGCGCGGTCGCCTGATACCCTGCGACAGAGCGGACGCACGGCGTAGTAGCCAAATACCACCACACCTGCCTATCCTCGGGTAACCTGTATCGCTCAGGAGGGCCTATGGCGAAGATGATTCATTCCATGATCCGCGTGCTGGACGAGGGGCGCTCGATCGAGTTCTACCGCACGGCCTTTGGGCTGGAGGTGGCCGACCGCCTCGACTTCGACAGTTTCACGCTGATCTATCTCTCGAACGCCGAAACCGGGTTCGAGCTGGAGCTGACCGTCAACAAGAGCCAGACCGAGCCGTATGACCTCGGCAACGGCTATGGCCATCTCGCCGTCAGCGTCGAGGATGTTGACGCCCTGCACGCGAAACTGACGGATGCCGGATACGCCCCGCGCAAGCTGGTCGATTTCGCTCCGGCGGGCGAGGTGATTGCCCGGTTTTTCTTTATCCAAGACCCCGATGGCTATGAGATCGAAGTTTTGCGGCGCGGAGGGCGCTTTCAATAAGTGACTGACCGGAGACCGGCCCGGCAGAGGCCCGGCTCCCATAACAAGTGGAGGAAATAACGATGCGAGTTCTCGATAAGCGAGAAGCGGTTTCCCGGCGGGATTTTCTCGCTGGGTCCGGCAAGACCGCGCTGGGCGCGGCGATGGTTTGTGGGGCGGGAACGCTGGTCGTTCCCACCGCAGGCTGGGGCATGGAGATGAAGGCGCTGAAGCCCGACACCATGGCAATGATGATCCAGATGGCGCGGGACATTTATCCCCATGACCGCGTGGCGGACAAATACTACGCCAAGGCGCTCAAACAGCATGACGAGACCTCGGCGAGCGACGAGGCCTACAAGACCATGATCGAGGAGGCGCGCCTCGACATCGATGCCCGTGCGGGCAAGGCGCTGCTGGAAAAATACGGCACATCGACGGGCGGCTACCTCGATATGGGGTGGGAGGCGGATCGCGTCGCCCTCTTGCGCGACATCGAGGATTCCGAGTTCTTCCAGGCCATTCGCGGCTCGCTGGTCGTCGGCCTCTATAACCAAAAGGCCCTGTGGCCTCTCTTCGGTTACGAGGGCGCATCTGCTGATAAGGGCGGATATATCGAACGCGGCTTTGACGACATCGACTGGGTATAAGGGAGGATCACGGACATGAGTGCACCATACGATCTGAACGACGACTCGGTTGTCGTCATCATCGGTTCCGGCGCGGGCGGCGGCACGCTCGGCAACGAACTCGCCCAAAAGGGCATCGACACGGTTATTCTGGAGGCCGGCGGACGCCACGAGGCCGAAGACTTTATCAACGACGAATGGGGCAGCTTCAGCCAGCTTGCCTGGCTCGACAAGCGCACGACGTCGGGTGACTGGCGCGTGGCACAGGACTTCTCCGGTCTGCCCGCCTGGATCGTGAAGGCGGTCGGCGGCTCCACGACCCACTGGGCCGGGGCGTCCCTGCGGTTTCAGGACCACGAGTGGAAGGCAAAGACGACCTATGGCGACATCGCAGGCGCAAACCTGCTCGACTGGCCGATCACGACCGAGGACATGGCACCCTATTACGCCAAGGCCGAGGACAAGATGGGCGTCACCAACACCAACGGCATCCCGCCCCTGCCCGGCAACAACAACTTCAAGGTGATGGAGGCGGGGGCGAAAAAGCTGGGCTATAAAAAAGTCCATACCGGCAATATGGCGATCAACAGCCAGGACCGTGACGGGCGCACATCCTGCCAGCAATCGGGCTTCTGCTTTCAGGGCTGCAAATTCTCGGCAAAGTGGTCGACGCTTTATACCGAGATCCCGAAAGGCGAGGCGACCGGCAAGCTGGAAGTCCGTCCCCATGCCCATGTGCTCAAGATCGAGCATGATGACAGCGGCAAGGTCACCGGCGTCCTCTATGCCGACAAGGACGGCAACCAGCATGTGCAAAAGGCGCGCATCGTTGCCGTGGCAGGGAACTCGATCGAAAGCCCGCGCCTGTTGCTGAACTCGGCATCGAGCCTGTTCCCGGACGGGCTGGCGAACAGTTCGGGTCAGGTAGGCAAGAACTACATGCGCCACATGACGGCCAGCGTCTATGCGCTCTTCGACCGGCCCGTGAACTTCTATCGCGGCACGACCATGGCCGGGATCGTTCAGGATGAAGCGCACCATGACACGTCGCGCGGGTTTGCCGGCGGGTATGAGCTGGAGACCCTGGCCCTCGGCCTGCCCTTCATGGCCGCGTTCCTCAATCCCGGTGCCTGGGGCCGCGAGTTCACCACCGCTCTCGATCAGTACGATCATATGGCGGGGATGTGGATCGTGGGCGAGGACATGCCGCAGGAGACGAATGCGATCACCCTGTCGGACGAAAAGGACCAGTACGGGATGGCTGCGCCGAACGTGCATTTCACCGATCACCCGAACGACATCGCCATGCGCAATCATGCGTGGCAGCAGGGAATGGCGATCTATGACGCGGTGGGCGCGACCCGTACCATGCCGACCCCGCCCTATCCGTCCACCCACAACCTGGGCACCAACCGCATGTCGGAAAAGGCATCGGATGGCGTCGTCAACAAGTGGGGCCAAAGCCACGACATCGCGAACCTGTTCGTCTCGGACGGCTCGCAATTCACCACTGGCGGGGCGGAAAACCCGACCCTGACGATTGTCAGTCTGGCGATCCGTCAGGCGGACTATATCGCCGAGCAGATGGGTCAGAAGGCGATCTGACGAAACCCGCATCCCCGGAAATCGCAACCGCGATTATCCGGGGCCTCGACGTTCTGGGCGGGGACTTTTGTCTGAAATCGCCAGTTGAGAGGTCGGCGCGAAGCGTTGACGAGCGCCGATCCGCTCCCACGGGACGGCGCTTAGCACCACCCCTTGGACCGGCTCGTTTCTCGATTGGAACTACAGAAACGGGCATTTTACCCACTAACCCCGAACCACCGATCCAGAACCCGCCGATAAATCCGCGTCAGCGCCTCGATATCGGTAATCTCCACATGTTCATCGACCTTGTGCAGGGTCTTGCCGACCAGCCCGAATTCCACCACCGGACAGATCGCGCGCATGAACCGGGCGTCCGAGGTGCCCCCCGTCGTGGACAGTTCCGGCACCACTCCGGTTTCCACCTCGACCGCCGCCGCGATACACTCGCTGAGCGGCCCCGGTTCGGTGATGAAACTCTCGCCGCTGATCTTCGACTCCATGGACAGCGTCACCCCGGTCCCCTCGGCGGCCTCTTCCATCCAGCCGCGCACCGTCTCGATAATCGCCGCGCCGGTATGGTGGTCGTTGAAGCGGATATTTACCGTCGCCCGCGCGCGTTCCGGGATCACATTCGTCGCCGGATTGCCCACATCGACCGTCGTGACCGCCAGCGTCGAGGGGTCGAAATGATCGCTCCCGGCATCCATCTCCCACCGCGCCAGGCGGTCCAACAGCGACAGCAGCGGCGGCAGTGGATTGCGCGCCCGGTGGGGATAGGCGCTGTGCCCCTGCACCCCCGTCGCGGTAATCCAGCAGGTCAGCGACCCGCGCCGCCCGATCTTCATCATGTCGCCCATGCGCTCCGGGCACGTCGGCTCGCCCACCAGACAGGCATCGAGGCCCTCGCCCGCCTCGCGCATCCAGTCTAGGATCGCGATCGTCCCGTCAACCGCATCCGCCTCTTCATCCCCGGTAATCAGGATCGCGATAGACCCATCCAGCCCCGGATTATCCGCGACGAACCCGGTCGCTGCCGAAACAAACGCAGCAACCCCGGATTTCATATCCGCCGCCCCGCGCCCCCAGACCTTGCCGTCGCGGACTACCGCCGAGTAAGGATCATCGGTCCAGCCCTCGCCGGGTGGCACCACATCGGTATGGCCATTGAAGCCGAAAACCGGCCCCACGGTGCCCCAGCGCGCGTGCAGGTTCAGAATTCCGCCCCGGTCGGGCCGATTACAGCGAAACCCGGCTTTTTCCAGCATGTCCTGCAACATCGGAATCGCCCCGCCATCCTCCGGCGCGACGGACGGACAGCGGATCAGGGCACGGGTGAGGTCTACGGGATCATTCTGCATACGCGGAACCCTAGCGAGCGCGTTCCCGCGATGCTAGACTCCACCGCAACCAACGGGGATGACCGTGATGAAACTGCTCTATTTCGCCTGGCTGCGCGAGCGCATCGGCATCGGCTCGGAAGACGTCTCGCCCCCCGAAGGCGTCGAGACGGTCGCCGCTCTGGTGGACTGGCTCAAAACCCGCGAGCCGCGCTACGAACACGCCTTTGAGCGCACCGAGTCGATCCGTGTCGCCATCGATCAGGAACAGGCCGATTTCAGCGCCTCGATCATCGGCGCGCGCGAGGTCGCGCTGTTTCCGCCTGTGACGGGCGGCTGATGGCGGTTCGGGTACAGGAGGCCGATTTCGACACCGGCGCGGAGATCGCGGCGCTGTCCACCGGGCGCGACGATGTCGGTGCGGTAGTCAGCTTTACCGGCCTCGTGCGCGGCGGCGATGTGTCGGAAATGGTGCTGGAGCACTATCCCGGCATGACCGAAAAGGCGCTGGAGGAAATCGAGGCCGAGGCCCGCGTTCGCTGGCCCCTTGAAGGTGTCACCATTATTCATCGGGTCGGTCCGCTGGCCCCCGGCGCGCGTATCGTCTTCGTCGCCACGGCCTCGCGCCATCGTGCGGCGGCGTTCGAGGCGGCGGAATTTCTGATGGATTACCTCAAGACCAAGGCCCCGTTCTGGAAGAAAGAAACGACCCCGGACGGCGCGCAATGGGTTGATGCGCGCGAGACCGACGACATGGCGGCGGCGCGCTGGCAATCATAGCGGTTCGCAACGTTACCCTCGACGGCCCCCGCGCTTTTGTGACAAGCTTCGCCTTTCACAACAAGGAGAGCCACCATGGCCGTCGTCAAGAATATCGAAATCATCGCCGAATCGAAAAAGGGCTGGGACGATGCCGCCGCCCAAGGTGTGAAGATCGCCGCCAAGTCGGTAAAGAACATCCGCTCGGTCTGGGTCAAGGATCAGAAAGCTACCGTCAAGGGCGACAAAATCGATACCTTTCGCGTGACCATGATGGTCTCGTTCGAATTAAAATAAGACATTAAACAAAGACATACGTGATGCTATGCCCCGGCACCCTCGTGTCGGGGATTTTTCTTTCCGATCAAATTTTCGGGGAACTTCTGGCGAAAAAACCACTTGTCTAGGCGAGCCTGGCACGCGCCAACGCGCCAGGCCCTATCGTCGGGCGAGCTTGAAGGTTCGTCCTCCCGACAACAAGACAATCGGAGCTATAGCATCATGCGTAAACTCTTTTTTGCCGCCACCTGTGCCCCTGCCCTCGCGCTTGCGGCGCCTGCATCTGCCAAATCGCTGAATTGCGATGACGGCTGGACCGCCCTGAACGACCAGTACAATGAAATCGCCCGCGAAGGCACGATCTCGGGGTCGATGCAGACCAATCTTCAGGACATGAAACGCGTTGCCGCCGCCCTGCACGCCGCCGGGTATCAGGATGCCTGTGAAGGCATCGTCGAGGCCATGAAAGATATGGCGGATAACCAGGACTCCCGCGACCGTTACGAGACGGCGTCTATGGATTCCGATGCCATGAACCGCCGCAAAGCCGCAGAGACCACTGAGGCAGCGGACAATGCCGACGCCGAGGAAATGGACGAGCAGCCCGAATGGAAAGCTGACCTCGCCCGCGCCGAAAAAGTCTCCGCGCTGACGGAAATCAGCATGGAAGAACTCGCCGATCTGGACGTGCACAGTTCGGTCAACGGCTATGATATCGGCGACGTTTCGCAGCTGTTGATGGCCAAGGACGGCGGCGAGCCGAAATACTTCGTACTTAGCCATGGCGGCTTTCTGGGTATCGGCGACACGGAGTTCGTCCTGCCCCTCGACATGGCGAAAGTCTCCGAGGAATCCGAGACGATGTATGTCGATCTGACTGACGACGCCCTCGAACGTGCACCGGAATTTGACGCGGCGCGCTATGAAGAAGACGGCGAAGTCTATCTGCGCAAGGTCAGCGATACTTGGGAAGACTGATCCGTCATCAACGATGAACTGACGTAGGGTCGCGGTTTCAGCCGCGGCCCTTTTTCGTGGCCGGACTGAATGCGCCGCGTTTCTGACGAAGTCATGAATAAAAACTCTTACTCACCGGAGCCTGCGTCGATAAGGTCCGCCGGAGGCAGGTGAGGAACATACCCATGGTCGAACGGATGGGCGGGCAATTCCGGCATACGGTCAGCGTAACGCGGCCCTCGCGAACCGCCGTCTATATGCTTGGCTTTTTGCTGATCGTCGGCGTCGTCGGCTTTCTGTTGTTTCAGTCGATCCGCACGGTCTTTACCGCCAGCCCTTGGCTCAATGGCCTGATCCTGCTCGTGCTGTTGGTCGGCGTGGCCTATACGTTCTGGCAGGTCTATCGCCTCAATCGCTGTGTGGACTGGATCGAGGCGTTCATCGCCGAACGGCCCGGTTTCGAGACCATCGAGCCACCGCGCCTGTTGGCCTCGATGGCCGGAATGCTGCGCAGCCGGGAAAGCCGTCGCAGTCTCAGCGCCAGCACCGTGCGCGCAATCCTCGACTCGATTGCGACCCGGTTGGACGAGGCGCGAGACATCGCCCGCTACGCCGCGAACCTGCTGATTTTTCTCGGCCTGCTCGGCACGTTCTGGGGCCTGTCGATCACCGTTCCCGCGATTGTCGCCACGGTGCAGGATCTCGCCCCCGGTGCCAATGAGAGCGGCGCGAGCACCTTCACACGCCTGATCGACAATCTCGGCGATCAGCTTGACGGCCTCGGCACCGCCTTTGCATCGTCTCTGCTGGGTCTTGCGGGATCATTGATCGTCGGGTTTCTGGAGATCATGGCGGGCCATGCCCAGAACCGGTTTTACCGCGAACTCGAAGAGGCGCTGTCCCAGATTACCCATGTCGCTCGGGGCGAGACGGGGCCGGAGTTCATCTCCGAATCCATCGCCCGCACCGCCGAGACGATGGAAGACCTTGCCGCCCTAATGACCGAAGACCACGACCGTGCGGCGCAAACCCACGAGTTCTTGGCGGCCAGCGCGGGGCAACTCGCCGCCGTTGCCGAGCGCTACGAGGACAGCAATACGGCGGCGACACAGCTTTCGGGTTCGCAGGAGGCGTTGCGCTTAGCCCTCGTCGAGGCCACCGAGCGCAATAAGGGCGTGATCGGCGGCATGGACGAGGCCACCCGCGACCGCATCCAGAGCATTGATGTTCATATGCTGCGACTGGTCGAGGAATTGACGGCGGGACGCGCCGAATCCACCGCCGCCCTGCGCGATGAGATCCGCCATCTCGGTCATGTTATCGAGGCCGCCGCACGCGGGGAGCTTGGCGAGTAATGGCCCTTCGCCGCCGCGCCAATGACGGGCTGGGCGGGGCAATTTGGCCCGGCTTCGTCGATGCGATGACCGCAATGCTGCTGGTCCTGACCTTCGTGCTGTCGATCTTCATGATCACCCAGTATTTTCTGCGTGAGACGATTACGGGTCAGGAAGACCTGATTCAGGAACAGGAAGAAACGATCGAAGAGCGCAGCCGCGCGCTTGATGCCCTGACGACGCGGCTCGATACTCTGTCCGATATCCTTTCTCTCGAACGCACCGAAAAGGAAGAACTCGCGCAGGAAGGCACCCGCCTGCGCGCATCGCTTTCAGAGTCCACGGATCGGGTCGGCACGCTGGAAACCCAGCTCGATGAGAACAGCGCCGCGATGACCGCCCTCGAACTCGACCTTGAAAAGCGCCGCGCCGCGGCGGAGGAAACCCTGACCTTGCTCGCCGCCGCCACCGCCGCAGAGGATGCGCTGAAATCCGATGTCAGCCGCCAGCAAACCCTGCTGAAGATTGCCCGCGAGCAACTGGCCAGCGTCGAGGAATCAAGCGAGGAAGACCAGCGTCAGGTCGCCTTGCTGAACGAACAGACCCGCGAATTGCGGGCGCAGTTGCGCGCGCTGGAGGAGCGTCTGACCAATACCGAGGCCGCGCGCGAAAGTGCCGAAGAAACCGCCCAGGAACGCGGCGAGGAAATCGCCTCCCTCGGCACCCGCCTCAATGCCGCGCTGGCCGAACGCAATGCCGCGCTGGAGGAAAACGAGGCGTTGCTTCAGGCGCAGGTGGACGAGTTAGAAGATTTTCGTTCTGAATTTTTCGGACAGGTGCGCCGGATACTCGGTGACCGCGACGAGATCGAGATTGTCGGTGACCGGTTCGTCTTTCAATCCGAAGTGTTGTTCGGCCCCGCCTCCGCCGACCTCGCTGAAGCAGGCAAGGCAGAACTGGGTCAGTTCGCCGCGATTCTGAACGAGATTGCCGCCGATATTCCAGCCGACGTGAACTGGATCCTGCGTATCGACGGCCACACCGACAAGCGACCGCTGCGCGGCGGCGGGCGTTATCGCGATAACTGGGAGCTGAGTCAGGAACGCGCGCTGTCGGTGGCGCAATACCTGATCCGTCAGCACGGCGTCCCGCCCGAGCGCCTCGCGCCCACGGGCTTCGGCGAATACCAACCACTGGACGACGGCGACAGCCCCGCCGCATTGGCCCGCAACCGCCGCATCGAGTTGAAATTGACCGAGCGATAGCGACCGGGCAATAGGCCGCGCCTATTGAAACCACAGAGAACCGGTATTTCTCCTTACATGACCCGGGCGTCATGTTGGTTTCACAGCAGGCGAGATGGCCTCGCCTCGAAACCGACAGGAGAACGACCATGAAAACGATCAGCTTTGTCGCGGGCCTCTTCCTTGCTCTTTCAGCCGTCGGCACTTCGCAATCAGCACAGGCAGCACCCTTGACCGCCTTCGCCGCCATCCCCTTTGCAGCGGAGGTTTCGGTTGATAAGAAAGCGCCCGCACTGATCCGCGAAGCCAGTTTTCGCGGCAACGCGAGCCCTCGGAATTTCAGCCACCGGCGCATCGGCAGCCATCGTTTTGGCCATCGCAGGTTCTCCGATGGCGGTTTCGGTCTTGGTCGTTTCTTCGGGAATGGTTTCAAAAACCGCGGCTTCCGTAATCGCGGGTTCCGCAACCGTGGCATCCGTCATCGCGGATTCGGCAATCGCGGGTTCCGCAGCAAGGGATTTGGCAGACGCCACTGATGTACTTGCGCCATAGAAAAACGACCTGAAAGGCTCACCAGAGAGGAGAGCCTTTCGATCCGCCCTCCGTCCTCCGCCCGGCGTATTCAGGGAAACGTGAAGCTGCTGCTGCGCGTTCCGATTTCCTGCCCGCCGCGATAAAACGCAAGCTGCGCCTGATAGGTGCCGCTCGGCCAGAACGGCACGCCACTATCCTGCGGCGCAAACCCGATACCCGCCGAAAAGATGCGTCCCGTCTCCGGGATCGGGAACCGCTCGCTGGCGATGATATTGCCGTTCGGCGCGCGGGCGGTGAAGCGGATCGTGTCTCCCGATTGAACGCCCATGATGTGTGCCCAGACATGGACCGGCGCATGGGGATCGGAGGGCGGCGCGTTCAGCGTCCCGTTCTCCATCCGCTCCAGCGTCGGTTCGATACTGGATACGCCAAAGCCCAGAATCGCGCTGTCGGCGTAGAAAATATTCCCCGGATTTTGCCAGAGCGGCCCGGCCTCGGCGGCATCGCATCCGGTCGGGCTGACCCCCGTGAACGGGCTGATCGTCGCGTTGTTGTTGCGAATCGCATAGTGCAGATGCGGAAAGCTGGTGCCGCCCGAAGAACCGATATTGCCGATGGGCTGGCTGCGCTGGACCTGCTGTCCGCGCTGCACGGTCACGCTGCCTTCGGCGAGGTGGCAGTACTGAGACATCCAGCCACCGCCATGGTCGATCATCACCGCATTGCCGCAGTCGAGCGACGTGAACGCGCCCTCCCGAAACCCGTGGTCGGGCTGGTTGTTGATGACCTGAACCACGGTGCCGGGGGCAGCCGCCAGCGCCGCATAGGGACGGCTGAGCGCATTGCGATTGCGCAGGCGAAAATCGGTGCCCTGATGATTGTCATAGGCAAGCGGCCCGCACATAAAGTCCTTCGCCCCCGGCCCGGGGTCCATGTCCACATAATTCTGGATGAAGCAATCCTGCCCCAGGGTGCAGTCGATGGGCATGGAAAGCTCGATGGGGGTTACGCCGGATGGCGCGAAGGTTGTCTGGGCGTGGGCCGGGGCGGCGACTGTCACGTAAAACAAGAGCGCACGCAGTGCAGAGCACAGCGCCTGACCGAAGCGGGTGCGGCGCGGCGTGAATCTTGCGCTGAACGCGCCCGCAGTCGGGCGGGAGTCCTCCTGCGTCGGACCGTGTCGCCGCATTCGCGACTGCCATTGCTCAAGACTGAAATCCGCTTTGCGGGTCGAAGGCGCACGGCCCAAAATCATCGACATTGCATTCTCCTGATCGCTCAGGACATTCAATATAGGATGGTTAACGAAAAGTTACTGCCGCGTAAGCGTCACAATCTTTTCAACAAAAAAGGCCCCGCGTTTCCGCGAGGCCCTTTCGTTAACTCGCCTCCAGCAGAGGCGTTTTCTTCTTGTCGATCCGGGGCGGGTCCGGGGGCATGATGATCAGGTCGAGCTTGCCCTGCTTGACCGCCACCTTGACGATGCCGCCCTTGGCCAGCTTGCCGAACAGCAACTCCTCGGCCAGCGGTTTCTTTATGTGCTCCTGAATCACGCGGCCCAGCGGACGCGCGCCCATCTTTTCATCATAGCCCTTGTCCGCCAGCCATGCAGCGGCGGGGGTGGTGAGTTCGAAGCTGACATTGCGGTCGGCGAGTTGGCCCTCAAGCTGCAGGACGAACTTCTCGACCACTTTCAGAACCACCTCTTTCGGCAGACGCCCGAACGGGATCACCGCGTCGAGGCGGTTGCGGAATTCCGGCGAGAACATCTTCTCGACGGCGGCGGTATCTTCGCCTTCGCGCTGGCCCCGGCCAAAGCCGATGGAGTTCTTCTCCATCTCCGACGCACCCGCATTCGAGGTCATGATGATGACCGCGTTGCGGAAGTCGGTGGTCTTGCCTGAATGGTCGGTCAGTTTCCCGTTATCCATCACCTGAAGCAGGATATTGAACACGTCCGGGTGCGCCTTTTCGATCTCGTCGAGCAGCAGCACGCAATGCGGATGCTGGTCGACGCCATCGGTCAAGAGCCCGCCCTGATCGAAGCCGACATAGCCCGGAGGCGCACCAATCAGGCGCGAGACCGAGTGCTTCTCCATGTATTCCGACATATCGAAGCGCAGCATCTCGACACCGAGAATCTCCGACAGTTGCTTGGCGACCTCGGTCTTGCCGACGCCGGTAGGGCCGGTGAAGAGATACGAGCCAATCGGTTTTTCCGGCTCGCGCAGGCCGGCACGAGCCAGCTTGATCGCGCTCGACAGGGCCTCGATGGCATTGTCCTGACCGAAGACGACACGCTTCAGGCCGTTGTCGAGGTCTTTCAGGGCCTCGGCGTCGTCCTTGGTGACGGTTTTCGGCGGGATGCGGGCGATTTTCGCCACGACAGCCTCGATCTCCTTCGGGGTCATGGTCTTGCGGCGCTTGGCCTCGGGCACCAGCATCTGAGCCGCACCTACCTCGTCGATTACGTCGATCGCTTTGTCGGGCAGCTTACGGTCGTGGATATAACGCGCGCTGAGCTCCACCGCCGATTTGATCGCCTCGGCGGTGTATTTGACGCCGTGGTGTTCCTCGAAATAGGGCTTTACACCCTTGAGGATCTTGATGGCATCTTCCACAGACGGCTCGGTCACATCGATTTTCTGGAACCGGCGCGACAGCGCGCGGTCCTTCTCGAAATGCTGGCGGTATTCCTTGTAGGTGGTCGATCCCATGCAGCGAAGCTTGCCCGACTGAAGCGCAGGCTTCAGCAGGTTCGAGGCATCCATCGCCCCGCCCGAGGTCGCACCCGCGCCGATTACCGTGTGAATCTCGTCGATGAACA
>CALGNO010000149.1 GCA_937958625.1 uncultured Neomegalonema sp. | reverse complement strand
GCGAGGGCGCAGGCCCCGCCCGGTTCAGCCACAATGCGCAGCCAGCGCCATGCAAGCCCAATCGCCTCCAACGTTTCATCATCCGAGGCGGTCAGGCCGGGGCCGAACAGGCGCTGGCCTACCGGGAAGGTCAGATCGCCGGGGGTCGGTGTCAGGATGGCGTCTTGGATAGAGCCGGACGTCCGCGCATTGGTCACGCGCTCACCGGCAACCAGCGAGCGCCCGAAATCGTCGAAATCCACCGGCTCGGCAGGCCGCACGCGAAGGCCGGGGGCATCGGCCTCGACCGCAAGGGCTGCCCCGGCGCTTAGGCCACCGCCGGAGCAACAGACGATGAAATCGGCCTTCTCAACGCCCATTTCCCGCGCCTGCCATGCGGTTTCCAACCCCACCGAAGCCTGTCCGGCAATCACCCAGCGATCATCATAGGGCCGCACGAGGGTCAGTCCGCGCTCGGCGCTCAGGCCCTCGCCAATCTCCTCGCGGCTTTCGGTGTCGCGGTTGTACAGCACTACTTCGGCCCCATAGCCCTCGGTGGCGGCGATCTTGGCGCGGGGGGCATCGCTCGGCATGATGATGACGGCGGGAATCCCGCGTATCTGCGCCGAATGAGCAACGCCCTGAGCATGGTTGCCCGAGGAAAACGCGACGACGCCGTGGCGCGCCTCGTCCTCGGTGAGCAGGGACAGGCGCGACCACGCCCCGCGAAACTTGAAAGACCCCGTGCGTTGCAGGCACTCGGCCTTTACCAGCACGCGGCGTCCCGCCAGCTCATTGATCTGCGGCGCCTCCAGCAACGGCGTGACGCGCGCCACGCCCTTCAGCCGCTCGGCAGCGGCGCGGATGTCGCGGATGTCAGGCGCGCTCATGCGGCCTCTGCCTTCGCGTCGATGCGGGCGAGAAAGCTGCGAATGGAGGTGGTCGATTCCGGCTCGTCCAGCAACGGTGCATGGCCCCGTCCCTTGACGGTCACGGCGGTCAGGTCCGGTTTCGCCCGCCGCATCGCATCGACGGTCTGAGCCGAGAGCAGGTCGGAATTTTCGCCGCGCAGCACCAGCGTCGGAATATCGGTCATTGCGCGGAATTGCGGCCACATCTCTGGTACAGGGCCAGCGCTTTCCAGTACGGCATCGCGCAGTTTCAGGTCGTAATCGAGGACCGGCCTGCCGCCCTCATCCCGAAAGGTCTGCTGTGCCCAGGTCAGCCAGGCCGCATCGGTCAAACCCGGAAAATCGCGGCCATTGACGGATTTCAGCGCGGCAACCGCATCATCCCATGTCTCCAGAGGGTCCGGCACGATCCCCAGATACCCCATGATCCGCTCCAGCCCTTCCGGCTCCAGCACCGGGCCGATGTCATTCAGGACAACACCAGCCACCATCGCGGGTCGCACGCCGCAGAGGATCATCGCCGCCAGTCCGCCGCGCGACGTGCCAAGGATCATGCAGGGCCGGTCAAACTCGGCAGTGATCAGCGCCAGCACATCGCCGACCTCGGTCACGAGATTATAGTGGGTGTAGTCCGGGTCATACTCCGACCGCCCGCGCCCCCGCGCATCGAGCGCCAGCACCCGCCGCTCGCCCGCCATCGCAGTCGCAATCGTGTGGAAATCCGCAGAGTTTCGGGTCAGCCCTGGAAGGCACAGCACCGGCACTCCCCGCGCAAACCGCGAGCCGTACTCACGATAGGCCAGCGTCAGCCCGTCGGTGGTCCGCAGCGTGCGGGTCTTGTAGCCCTGTTCCACCGGTTGCCCCCTTGTCCCGAACCGTTCGTCGGACAGTGTATTGCCTGCCCGCCGTGACCGGTGCAACAGGGATGGGGGCAGTTTTGGGAAAATACCCGGCAGCCCGCAAATTTGCTGCGCCGTCCCCTGCCCCGGGGCCTCATTGCCTCAAGCGTGGATCATGGAGACCCCGGATAACGTTTTGCGTTTCCGGGGAAGCGTTCTATCCGCCCAGCCGCGCCCGATAGACCGCGACATTCTCCAGCACCCGCTGCACGTAGTTGCGGGTTTCGTGGAACGGAATCCGTTCGATCCAGTCGATCATGTCCACATCGCCCCTTCGCGGGTCGCCATTGCGCTCTAGCCATTGGTCGATGCGGCGCGGCCCCGCGTTATAGGAAGCGATGGCCAGCGGGTACGACCCGTCGAACCGATCCAGCATCTTGTTCAGATAGCACTGCCCGATCACCGCATTATAATCGCGATCCGACCCGAGCCGCGCGCGAGAATAGCTGAGGCCAGCGGCCCCTACCGTACGCCGCGCCGTACCGGGCATCACCTGCATCACACCCTGCGCCCCGGCATGGCTGCCCGCCTTGGGATCAAAGCCGCTTTCCTGCCGTGCAATGGCGAGGGTGAGCGCCCGCTCGGGAGCTTGCTGGCCGCGACATCCCTGCACCGGCAGGCGCACGAGCGGATGCGAGATTTCGGGAATGAAGACCCCGTCCCGGCGCACCTTGCGGCTCATGCCGATGGAGATGCGGAACGCGCCTTGTTCCTCGGCGATCAGGCCGAGCGCCTTGATCTCGTTCGGGCTGTTGCACGTCTTCGCGGCATCATAAAAGAACGTTCGCGCCGGAACCGTTGCCCCGCCCAGTGCCAGCGCCTTGCCCACCGAAACCCGGCGATCCTGGGTGCAGGGTCCATAGACCGGCGCGATCTGGCCCGGAAGCGACAGGCGCGCCGTGCCGTTCAGGCGTTTCGAAGCCTCTTGGCCATAGAACGTGCTTTGATACCGCGCACCCTCGCTGCGCCATTGGATCATCTGCGCTTGTGCGCCGAGGGCGGCGGCGGCTTCACCGGCCCAATAGGCGGCGCGGGCCTTGCTGACCGGGGTTTTGACGCCCTCGTGCAGACGGGTGAAATGCGCCAATGCCGTGTTCGGGTCATTCAGGCGGCGCAGGGCGATCCAGCCCGCTTTCCATTCCATATCCGCGAAATACTTGCCCTCGGTCAGTCCGTGGCTGCGCGCGAGGTCATAGGCGCGGCGGTGGTTTTTGCGGTCAAGTGCCTCGCGCACGAACAACGCGCGCTCGTCGCCCCATTTATCGGCTTGGCCCAGTGCCCCCCGGGCGGAGGCCTCCAGCATCATGTCCTCGGCCCCGCTGCGCAGGCCGCGTTTCTTGCGCCAGACCATGCGGGCATAGGCCAGACCGGGATCACGGCGTAGCGCGGCGGGCACGGCCTGTACCAGACCATCGACGCCGCCCTCGTTCTTGAGCAGGGCGATCCGTGCCGCTGCCAGTGCCCGCTGGTCGCGCGAGACATGGCGCATCTGACGCTTGGCGGCGGTCAGACGGGTGCGCCAGATCAGGGTATCGAGGCGCTGCTGATGCAAGGGCCGCAGGACAGGGCCAAAGGCGGAGAGCAGGCGGCGCTCATACTCGGCGGTCAGATCCTTGGTCAGCCACGCATCGCTTGCGACATTGTTCGCCCGCCCTTGCTGACCGAGCGCCTTAAGCGCTTCGGCATAAAGCGCCGCGCCCTTGCCGGTAGCGGGCGGAAAACGATCGAAGAAATTTACCAGAGTGCTGGCCGGAAGGGCGCCGGGGCTAAGCGCCGCCTCGCCTTGGGACTGGATGCGCTTCTGGGAGGGCCAGCCCGGATGGGCCTCTACCCACCGTGCCATCCGTCCGAAATTGTCGATACCGGGCTGGCGCAGGCGCAGCCACTCATAGGCCTCGAGCGCCACGGGATCACGCAGGGATTGCGCGGCGTTGCGCGCGGCGACCCACTGCTTCGCCTCGGCCTTCGAGACCATGCGTTTGAGGGCGTCGGCGCGGGGACCGTCCGAGGTCGCCGCAACCGAGGTCTGCGCCCCGACTGCGATGCCGATTCCGATCGTGACCGCCGCAAGACGGCGTCCGAGTGTCGATAAAATCATGGTGTGCCTGCTCATTCCACGTTTCGTGGTTATGGACTTACAGTAGCAAAGATTAGCCGTGCATGAAAGCGCGCTGGCGAGGGCATCACATTTCGGGGCGGTTATCGGCCCGCCTGCGGATGCAAAACCGGTTTGCACGCGGCGTTGAAAGCTCTAGGGTCCGGCTTCCGTAAAATCGTCAATGAAAGAACAGATCGATGGCTTCGTCCTCCTCCCTCGCCGAGCGTTTCCGTGGGTCCATGCCCGCACTGGTCACGCCGTTCAAGAACGGCAAGGTTGACGAGGATACGCTTAAACAGCTCATCGACTGGCAGATTGCCGAGGGCAGTCACGGCATCGTTCCCGTCGGCACCACCGGCGAGTCGCCGACGCTTTCCCACGAGGAGCACGAGCGCGTCATCGAGGTGACGGTCGAGACGGTGGCGGGCCGGGTGCCGGTGATGGCAGGTGCGGGGTCCAACAACACCGCCGAGGCAATCCGCTTCATGAAGCACGCCGCCGATGTCGGTGCCGATGCCGCGCTGGTGGTCACGCCCTATTACAACAAGCCGACCCAGCGGATGCTCTACGAGCATTACAAGGCTCTGCATGACGCCGCCGACCTGCCGATCTTTGTCTATAACATTCCGGGTCGCTCGGTGGTGGACATGACCACGGAGACGATGGTCGAGCTGTTCAAACTGCCCCGCATCGTCGGCATCAAGGATGCGGGCGGGGATGTGGGCAAGGTCGCGGTGCAACGCATGGCGATGGGACCGGAGTTCATCCAGTTCTCCGCCGAAGACCCCACGGCGGTGGGCTATAACGCCATGGGCGGCATCGGCTGTGTCTCCGTCACCGCCAACGTCGCCCCGGCGGCTTGCGCGAAGTTGCAGGAGGCGTGTCTGCGCGGCGATTATGCCGAGGCGCTGACATGGCAGGACAAGCTGTTGCCCCTGCATCGCGCCGTCTTCATTGAATCCAGCCCCGCGCCCACCAAATATGCGCTGTCCCTGCTCGGCAAATGCACCGAGGAGGTGCGGATGCCGATCTGTCCTGTGACCGACGAATCCAAGGCCATCATCCGCGCCGCCATGGTCCATGCGGGCGTGCTGGACTAATCAAGAACGGCTGACTCAGGGTCCACTTGCTGTTATAGAACACCCTATGAACAAAAAGCTGGACCCGCAAACCCTCGAAAGCCGACTCGCTGCAGCGGGAGGCGAACCGGTGCGGCTCGTTGAGGATGCCGAGACCGGCGATCGCGTGCTCATCTACGCGACCGATGGCGGGGCGAATGTCGAGTTCCGGTTTCGCGATAAAGCGCTTTGGATGACGCAGGAGCAGATCAGTCTCCTTTTTGGGCGAGAACGCTCGGTCATTACAAAACACATCAATAATGTCTTTTCGGATGGCGAACTCGATGAAGAGAGTAATGTGCAAAAAATGCACATAACTCGACCTGGTAGGCCAGTTACGATCTACAGCCTCGATACGATCATCTCCGTTGGTTATCGCGTGTCCTCGAAACAGGCGACGTTGTTCAGGAAATGGGCCACGGCTACGCTGGTGCGGTTCGCGACAAAGGGCTTCGTCGTTGATGTTCAGCGACTCAAAGACCCC
>CALGNO010000148.1 GCA_937958625.1 uncultured Neomegalonema sp. | reverse complement strand
ATGATACTCTTCGACGACCTGGCGCTTGAACGATGTGCTGTGGCGGCGGTGTTGTCTGGGCATTGGCTTTCTTACTCCGAAAGCCCGGCAGGGGGTCAATTTAGCAGCGGCTCAGTGTCCAGCCTCAGGGGCGCACTCCAGCATCGGGTGCAAAGTCCGCCACCGGAGATTTGTCGGCGACAAAGCTACGCAAGCCTGCCCAACTGCGCTCGACGCGGGTGAGGGCATAGGTCGTGGCTTGCTCGAAATGGTCCAGCCCCTTGGCCAGCACCATGTCGTCGGGCCACGCGTCATGGGGCTCAACCGGGTCTTCGTCCGACGGCGAGACCATCAGTTTTCCCGACAGGGGCTTGAAATAGAAACTCTCGTCAAAGGCAGCGATCATCGGCCAGCCATCGACCACCTTGCTCTCGGGCGCGGGCAGAATAGCGGCAGAGCGGCGGAAGGGTTGCAGGCCGACAGGGCGGATTCCAGCCAAACGCGCGACCTCGTCGGCCCAGGCTCCGGCTGCATTGACGACGATGGGAGCCTCGAATGCGCCTTGGTTGGTCTCGACGGTCCAGTGCGCCCGATAGGACAGCTCGGAAATCACGCACCGCGTTTCAACAACCCCGCCATGGGCACGCAGAAGGCGCAGGTAACCTTGCAGCATGGCATCGACGTCAATGTCGCGAGCGTTCGCCTCCAGCGCGGCCCCGGCAATCTTGTCCTCGCGTAGGATGGGACAAAGGGCGACGGCCTCCGCAGGTGTGAGTCGGTCAAGGCCGGTGCCCTCGGCAATGAAGGCTTCCAGCCCGGCCAGATCGGCCTCAGCGGCAATCGCCATTTCGCCGCGCGGGGTCAGAAGGGGGATGTCCGAAAGTTCGCGGCTCTCTAAAACCGACAGGCTCGCGCTGGTCAGGGCGCGCAGGGTTGGATTACCGTAATTCTCGACCAGAATCGCAGCCGACCGCGCGGTGGAGTGCGTGCCGATGGCCGCCTCACGCTCCAGCACGATGACCTGAGCATCGGGTGCAATCCGTGCCGCCGCGCCGATCCCGGCAATCCCGCCGCCAATCACGATGACATCCGCCGTCCTCGCCATACCGCCCTCCCCAGCGTTAGCATTGACACGGGGCGCTATAGCCCGAACTCAAGGGCAAACACACGCACCAAGGTTGAGGCACGATGTATCCGCTAATCAGACTCGCGAAAACTTTGCTACTCGGACGGCGGCGCAGTCCTCTCGCACCCGGCGAGCCAAGCATCCTGAAGATGATGGTCTGGCCCTGGGATTGCGACCTGTTCATGGAGGTCAATAACGGGCGGCATCTGACGCTGTTCGACCTCGGGCGGTTCGATCTCGGGGCGCGAACCGGTCTGCTCGGTATCCTCAAGGAGCGGAGATGGGGGTTGGTGGTGGCCGGTTCGACCATCCGCTATCGCAAGCGACTGACGCCCTTTCAACGATACGAGCAACACACGCATCTCGTCGCGCGGGACGAACGGTGGTTCTATTTCGTGCAGACCACCGTTCGCAAAGGCGAGGCATGTTCCTCGGCGCTGATCCGTACGGGGGTGACCGCGCGCGGCAGGGTCATTGCCAGCCAAGAGGTCGCAGAGGCGCTCGGACACCCGGACTGGAATCCGCCACTGCCGGATTGGGTGGCGTCCTGGGCCGATGGCGACAAGCTGCGCCCTTGGCCGCCGAACGAGATTTAGTGCGTTGCTGGCTCGCCTTCGGGATGCGTGATAATATGGCCCTTCACCCATAGGGAGGTTGCCATGTCTTTCCGCCTTTCGGTTCTCGCACTCGCCACCGCAACGATTGCCTGTCACCAATCATCCCCGCCCCCCACGCCGCCGGTCGGTCCCGTCGCCGATGCCGCGATCACGCTGAGTGAAGGGGCGTGTTTCGGGACGTGTCCGATCTATTCGATGACCGTCTATCCAGACGAATTCTACGAGCTCGATGCAGACCGGTTCACCGTGAACCCGGGGATGAGCTCCGGCACGTTGCCGGCAGGATCATGGGCTGCCGCACGCGCGGCGCTACAGACAGCGAGCTTTGATACACTGCCGACCGACGTCACGCGCGGGAGTCCGGCTTGCGGCGGTCCCTTTGCCTCTGATCTGCCGAGCGCGACGATTGCAGAGACGACAATCGCGGGAACGCGGACGATCGAATGGTATCCGGGCTGTTTTCAAGCGCCGGATCGCGCGACCCTGAACCAGCTCGTCGCCGACCTGCGTGTTGCCATGGATGTCGAGGGATTGGTGGTGCCATAACCGGCGCACCAGCGGGAAAGCGCCGTGAAAACGATATGAAGTGGTCATCTCAGGCTCGACCAGCGTAAGCGACGCGCTGCGCTTGCTCGGGTCCAGCGCGAGCATGACTGATCCACCAAGCGATCAGAAAACGCTACTCGCGTTTCTTGCCGTCCAACTCATGCGCCGCCTTGTCACTCCGCCGTTGCGCCTCGTTACGGGCGGATGTGCTTGTGCCATGCTGGATAGACGCGACTTCCGCTTCGGCGGCCCGCGTATCGCGAGCGCGGCGTTTTCGTTCCCGGCGCAGGTTGATGACTTTTCCGGTCACGGTGACAGCTCTTTGGCGAAAAACACGCGCTGGAAGCCATTCTGCTCGGATCGTTCGGTTTCGACATAGCCAAGAAACTCGTACCAGAGGATGGCCTTGGTCATGTGGACATTCGTGTAGAGGTCTATGGTGTCAAAGCCCATGAGTGCCGCACGCTTCTCGGCATCGGCAATAAGAGCGGTGCCGACGCCTTCTCCCTGACTGTCCGGTGCCACTGCGATATTCTCAATATGCCAGCGCAACCCCTTGGGATACGAAACGCAATAGCCGCGGATACCGGTGCTTTTTACCAGCACCTCGATCTGGCCTTTTTCGATCTGCCGCCCGAAATTGGCCTGCATCGGCTCGGGTTTCGCCCCAATGCTTTCCACGAATGGCGCGAAGGCCGCTTCTGCGATCCTTTGGATGGGATAGATGTCCGCCGGTGCCGCCTCGCGTATCATTTCGGCCCCAGCATATCCTTGGGCTGCACGACCTTGTCGAAGGTTTTTTCGTCGACAAAGCCGAGCCGTACAGCCTCTTCTTTCAGGGTGGTGCCGTTCTTGTGGGCGGTCTTCGCGACCTTGGTTGCATTGTCGTAGCCAATTTCAGGGGCCAGCGCCGTGACGAGCATCAGGCTCTCCCACATCAGCTTTGAAATGCGCTCCTCGTCCGCCTTCAATCCGGCGATCAGGTTGTCGGTGAAGGCGCTGGCAGAATCGCCCAATAGTTGCATGGATTGCAGCAAGTTATAAACCATCATCGGCTTGTAGACATTCAGCTCGAAATGCCCCTGCGACCCCGCGAAGCCGATGGCGGCGTCGTTGCCCATGACCTGGGCACAAACCTGAGTCAACGCCTCACACTGGGTGGGATTGACCTTGCCCGGCATGATCGAGCTGCCCGGCTCGTTCTCGGGCAGGATCAACTCGCCTAGGCCGCAGCGCGGGCCTGAGCCAAGGAAACGAATGTCGTTGGCGATCTTGTAAAGGCTAGCGGCAACGGTTTTCAGCGCGCCCGACATCTCGACGATGGCATCATGGGCCGCCAGCGCCTCGAACTTGTTCGGGGCGGTCTTGAAGGGCAGTCCGGTGATCTTGGCCGCATTGGCCGCAAACAGCTTGTCGAAGCCTTTTTTGGTGTTGAGACCGGTGCCGACCGCCGTGCCGCCTTGGGCCAGCGGATAGATGTTTTTCAGCGCCTGGTTGATCCGTGCGATGCCCTGCTTGACCTGAAAGGCATAGCCGCCAAATTCCTGTCCCAGTGTAATCGGGGTCGCATCCTGAGTATGGGTGCGCCCGATCTTGATGATCTTCGCGAAGTCTTTCGACTTGGCTTCCAGCGCCTTGTGCAGCTTTTCCAGCCCCGGCAAGGTCGTGTCTCGGGCCATCATGGCGGTGGCAATATGCATGGCCGTCGGGAACGTGTCGTTCGACGATTGCGCCATATTGACGTGGTCATTGGGATGCACCGGGTCTTTCGAGCCGATCGCTCCGCCCAGAATTTCAATCGCCCGGTTCGCGATGACCTCGTTGGCATTCATGTTGGACTGCGTGCCGGACCCCGTCTGCCAGACCACCAACGGAAAGTTGTCGTCCAGCTTGCCCTTGATCACCTCATCGGCAGCCTTGACGATCGCGCGGCCCAGCTTTTTATCGAGCTTTTTCTGCTCCATATTCGCCTGAGCGGCAGCTTTCTTGATCACGCCGAGGGCACGGACGACGGCAACGGGCTGTTTCTCCCAACCGATGGGAAAGTTGATGATCGACCGCTGGGTCTGCGCGCCCCAATATTTATCGGCGGGAACCTTCAAGGGACCAAATGAATCGGATTCCGTGCGCGTCTCGGTCATGGGTGGCTCTCTGGAGGGCTATAGATTTCAACTTGGGCGGTAAATCGTGAGAACGGTTACTTTTTACGAAAGGCATCAAGGCTGACAACCGTTGCCTCGCCATCGCCATTTGGCTTGTCGTCCGCATCGGCGTCGGCAGATATATCGACCTGCGCGGGATCGTCGTCGATCGACACGACCCGAGGGCCGTTCTCATCTTCGGGATCAAGTCCGCCGGGTGGAATATCGAGCTGGAAGTTGACGCTGGGGTCCGCGAATGTCTTCACCGCAGCGAATGGCACGACAAGGGTCGTCGGGCGGCTGCTGAAACTCAACTTTACCGAGAACCTGTCGGGCATGACCGCCAGATCCCAGAACTCGTGTTGCAGCACGATGGTCATCTCATCGGCGTATTGAGCGTGCAGCCAGTCCGGCATCACCACACCGCGAGAATTGGTGCGATAGGTGATGTAGAAATGCTGCTCATCAACAAGGCCATGCTCGGCGGCATGAGACAGCGCTTGTGCCATAACACCGCGCAGTGCTTTTCGTGTCAGGTCAAGATAGTCAATCGGTTCAATGGCCATCGTGAACTCTCTGGTCTAGAGCTTTTTCGACGATCCGTGATCGTTTCAAAACCGCTAGTTCTTTGTTCTGGCGCGCTATCGAACGGAAAACCGGCATCCACTTTTCCTGAAAACGCCCTAGTCGCCGCCGACCATAACGATATAGCGCGTAAGACAAAGAGTTTTCTGATTTTCCGCGCAAGTGTCGCGAATTTCGCCGGTAGTTTGGGAGGAAGTGGAGGCTTCTGTTGCCAGGTGCCTCCGAACCCCGCTCTGACCGGCTAGGGCCAGAGGCTAAGTTCCAGTGTTAGGCACCGCTTACGCGGCGACTGCTACCGGAGCACTATTGTCATTTGCAATTGTGCGAACGGCCCGATAACGGCGGAACCATGCCGGGTAAAAGCTAACGCCTTTCAACGTCCGTCGATCCTATTTCGACCCCATCCGCCCTCAAATGAAGGGAGTGTTGGTGGAGTCGCCGGGTACCGCCCCCGGGTCCGAGCCATCTATTACACGCGCGTTTATCACCATAGTCACCTTTCGACGACATGATCGATATAAGGGTTCCTTGACCTTTTGAAAAGGGGCCATGTTCGCAGAAAGCATTGTATGTTGCGGTGCAGCATATAGGGTGCGGACGAAATACAGGAGGCAAGCATCATGGCTCGCACGAAAATTCCCCTCGATCCCGGCTTCTATATGGACATGCTTTGGCAACAGAACCGGCTTGCCCTCGCCGCGACCGAGACGATCTGGCACCGTTCCGTACAAATGGCGATGGGGACGATGTCACCCGCCGAAAATGTCTCGATGTGGATGGAAAAGCCCACGGCGGTCATCACGGGGATGGAAAAAGCGGCACTCGCTGCCGTTGCCGGTAAATCCGCGCCGCAGATCGTCTCCGCTGCCCTCGCACCCATGACGGCGAAGGCGTCTGCCAACGCAAAGCGCCTGCGCAAGTAACGCGCCTAGGCTTTCAGACGATAGCCGGTACGGAATATCCACCAGACGATTCCAAGGCATACGAGCAAAAACAGCGCGATAGCCGCCGCACTTGCCACGATGGGCACATCAGAAACGCCGTAAAAGCTCCACCGGAACCCGCTCACGAGATAGACGACCGGGTTGAACAGCGTGACCGTCTGCCAGAATGGCGGCAGCATCGATATCGAATAGAAACTGCCGCCCAAAAACACCAGCGGCGTGATCACCAGCAACGGCACGATCTGTAACTGTTCGAAGTTCTTCGCAACGATGCCAATGATGAATCCGAGCAGACAGAACGACACGGCGGTCAAGAGCAGAAAGACGAGCATCCAGACCGGATGTTGTATCTCCAGATCAACGAACAGCCCCGCTGTCGCCAGAATGATCAGCCCAAGAACCACCGATTTCGTCGCCGCTGCCCCGACATAGCCGAGAACAATTTCGAACGGAGAAATCGGTGCAGACAAAAGCTCGTAGACCGTTCCGGTAAACTTCGGAAAGAAGATACCGAACGAAGCATTTGAAACACTTTGGGTCAGCAGGGTCAGCATGATCAGACCCGGCACCAGAAACGCGCCGTAGGAAATGCCGTCGATTTCTTCGATCCGTGATCCGATCGCCGATCCGAACACGATGAAATAGAGCGATGTGGAGATCACCGGCGACACCACGCTCTGAAACATGGTGCGCAGGGTCCGGGCCATTTCGTATTTGTAGATGGCAGCGACGGCGTGTCGGTTCATGCGTCCTCTCCCACCAGTTCGACGAAAATATCCTCCAGCGAGGATTGCTCGGTCTCGAGGTCGCGGAACCGGATACCGGCCTCGGCCAGCGACGTGATCAGCCGCGTGATACCCGTGCGCTCGGCGGTGCGGTCGTAGGAGTAGATCAGCTGCGTCCCGTCCCCGGCCAGCGTTAGGTCGTGATCGCTGAGGCTGCTCGGAACCGCGTCAAGAGGATGCTGCAACTCAAGCGTCAGCCGTTTACGGCCCAGCTTGCGCATCAGGGCGTCCTTGTCCTCGACCAGCACGATCTCGCCCTTGCGGATCACGGCAATGCGGTCGGCAATTGCCTCGGCTTCCTCGATATAATGGGTCGTGAGAATGATCGTGGTGCCGCCCTGGCGCAGTTCCTCGACCACGGCCCACATGCTCTTGCGCAACTCCACATCGACGCCCGCCGTCGGTTCGTCCAGAAACAGGATTTCCGGTTCGTGGGATAGTGCCTTGGCAATCAGAACCCGTCGCTTCATGCCGCCGGACAAGGTACGCAATTCGTTATCTTTTTTGTCCCACAGGGACAGCGAGCGCAGCACCTTCTCCAGATAAGCCGGATTCGGCCCCTTGCCGAACATGCCGCGACTGAGACTGACCGTACTCCACACCGTCTCAAAAGCGTCAGTGGTCAGCTCTTGAGGCACCAGCCCGATCATCGAGCGGGTCTTGCGATAATCGTCGATAATGTCGAAACCGCCCACCGTCACCGAGCCCGAAGTCGGGTTCACAATGCCGCAGACAATCGCGATCAGCGTCGTCTTACCCGCGCCATTCGGCCCGAGCAGCGCGAGGATTTCGCCCTTTTCCACATGCAGATCGATGCCGCCGAGGGCGGTATGCCCATCGTCATAGGTCTTGGTCAGGCCGTCTATCGCGATCAGTGCCGACATCGGGTGCCTTTCAGTCGCTGTCGATCAGGAGGACAGCTTTTGCTTCACCATCTTGCCCACGGACCCGAAATCCATGCGGCCAACATAGTCCGCCTTCAACGCGGCCATCACCGGCCCCATATCCTTCAGCGATTGCGCGCCAAGGGCGGCGATCTTCTCGTCAATCGCGGCGGAGACCGCCTCGTCGCTCATCGGTTCGGGCAGGAACTCGCGGATCAC
>CALGNO010000147.1 GCA_937958625.1 uncultured Neomegalonema sp. | reverse complement strand
TCGACTGCGCTCGACTGAATAGGGGCAACGGCCATCACATACCTCTCCGGTTCAACCAAACACATGCCGTGTCGGTAGCCGGAGAGCAATTAGGAGCCCTGACAGGGGCGATAGGTGACCTTACGCAGTGTACTAGGTAATGCGATACCAGCAGACCCCGCGCGCGGCGGACGGCGAAAGCGGATTGGCGCTATTGCGTCAGCGTCGAGAGCACCTCGTCCGCGCCCGAGATCTGATTTCCGTCGAGGCTTGTCTGCTCGGAATTGCTTGCGGTCTGGCCGCCATCCGAAATCTGGTCGGTCGCGACGGTGCCGGTCGAATTATTGAGGATGATGCAGGTATTGTTGGCCTGCGCCGTTGACGCGCCGCCGCCGCAAACGATCGTCGTGCCTGCGGACCCTGCCGCGCCTGACAGGACACCGCCACCGGCTCCGCTCTCCTCGATCTGCTTCATGGCGACCGCGAGCTGGCCCCGGTTCTGCGGATCGAAGCTGTAGCTCTTGAACTGCTGCGCCTGGGCACCGGACGCGAAGGCCATGGTGAGAGAAGCAAGACAGGCCAGCCCGATATTCTTTGAAGACTTCATGACAGAAACTCCCCTGAGAGATACCCCGAAAAACGGATCGAGCGGTTGTCCGCTCGACCCTTCGTGATTGACGTCACCGACGAACATGCGGCTGAGGGGTTCATGGTCCGAAGCCCGTCGGTGACGGCCCCCCGGTTTGCCCAAGGGAACCCGGTAGCCGTTACGGTGTGACGTTACCGACGTTGATCGACACGTTGTTGCCGACCGCCGTAGCGGCTGAACTGACGAGCGGGTTAACAGCGGCGAGGTTGGTGTAGTTGTTCACCGCCACTTCGTAGACGTCGGACGTCGCCGACACGTCAGCCAGGCTGAACTGCGTGATGTCCGCGACCAGGATCGAGTCGCCGGTCGGATCGCCATCGGCGTTCACGTTGACCGACATGTTGTTGCCGACCGCCGTGGCCGAGCTGTCCACCCGCGCGTTGAGGATATTGTAGACCTCAGACGTCGCGTCGACTTCTGCCTTCTCGATCGTGCCCGTGATCGCAAGCGCCGTCGCACCCACGGCGAACGCCGTATGCGAGTTGTCGATGAACTGACTGCCGAGGGCCACCGCCGCCAGGGCGCCAATCGCGTCCTGGGCGTCCAGATCGGCATCCTCCTGCACGTCGAACAGCAACTGAGCGTCATGCAGGTAGGTGGCAACATCGCTGTTGATCGTCTGGTTGTTGCCAACCGCCGTTGCAGCGCTGTCGATGGATGGCAGCTCGGTTGCGGCATCGAAGCTGTCTGCCGGGTCCACGGTGACCGTGCCGTCGACCGTGAAGGTCAGCTGGGTCGGGTCACCCATCCCGGGCACGGTGGTTTCATCGACCGTACCGCCATCGAATGTGCCGTTGATCCCGTTCTGACTGATCGGTCCCGCCGCGTTGATATTGTCGATCACGCCGCTGCCTTCGACGGTGAACGTGTCGAAGACGAAGGTTTCGGAGAACGTTCCGGTGCCACCGCCAGCGCCAGCGGGCTGGTTGTTGTCGATGTCGTGAACGCTCGACGTCGCCTCGACATCACCGATCTGGATTTGCAGCTTCTCGACCTGGGTGAGGCCCGTCGGGTCAAATTCGGCATTGATGTCGATGTCGATATCGACCGTTTCAGTGACCGTCTTGTTCCATTCCCAATTGACCGCGTCAAAGGCAAACGCGGCGCTTGGCGCGGCTACAAACATGGCGATTGCCGCTGCAGAGCCCAGCAGATTTTTTCCAACAATAGACATTACTCTTCTCCATTCGCTTCGGGTGCAAGCCGCTCAAGGTGTTTGGCCATATGGCCGGTCTGCACGAGCTGGCAGCTCTTAGAGCTCGGTAGACCCAGAAAGTCCGTCATGACCTGATAGATCGCCATTTCCGCAACGGACCGTACGCCGAGTTGAAGCGGTTCGTTTTGAACCGCCCCCGCGCCGAATTCGACAAGCGTGTTACCGAAGAAACGGAACACGTTTGCCTCGACCTCGTACCCGAAGATTTGTTTCTGCAGGGACGAGACGTACCGGACGGCAAAGTTCTTGGCGTCGACAACGCGCAGGTCGAGTGCAACGTTGATGACGACAGTCCTCGCTCCGCCTCCGATTCCTTTCACGAACAGCTGGGCGCCGCCCGAGGTGATGTTGTAATTCAGTTCGGTCAACGCGCCGACGATGATGAAATCACTCGCGGGCAGGTCGCTGAATTCTTCGACGTCCCTGTTGAGACGCTTTTGCTCGGCGAGTTTGACCTCCGCGAGCGGTATCCTGAGATCGAGCCGTTCGACCAGGTTGGCCTTGCGCGTCTTGTAGAGTGCCGAGATCACCATTTCGGAGATCCCCTGGCTGATCGCGTTGCCGTTCTCCTCATAGTTGATCTGGCCGGTCTTGTCCGCGACCTCGCCCACCGAGAAGACAGGCAAGTTGTCGGCCTCGACGCTCGATAGTTCGGTCAGGCATTGGGAGTATGGCGTGTCGTTGTTCGTCACCGGATAGGTATAGATCGGCGCGATGCCCTCCGGCTCCTTTCCGGTCGCCACGCATCCGGCCAGCGCCACCGCACTGACCGACAGGACGAGGGCGCGGAGAACACCTCGCGAAACCCCGGAAAAGCAGGGAAATACTGGATCGGTGATGGCAACGCTTGTCTTCGACATTTCCTGACCCATTTGCAAACCTGTGACGACTCTGACCCCCGCGGCACGTGCCGTGGCGGCATCGGGGAAGACGATGCGACGATGCTGTTTATCGGTGGTGGCGACGCCGTCCGACGGTGATCGTTTGGATGTCCTGTTGCCCCGTTTCGAAACAATGATTGCTTGAAGCCGGTGTGCCGTTAATTCTCCTTATGGTTGATTTTACCCCTGTTCAATCGGACTACACCGGTTGACCGGGACCGGGGGCGCGCAACGCTGGGAGGGGAGTTTTTGAGGGCTGGCTATGCGTAGCCGCAGCCGATTTTCCATTCAATTACAGCGGCTTGGATTTCAAAGCCGTGCTGAAACGATGCTGGCCGAATGATCTAGGTCTTTCGGACGATTGGAAACCGTCTGCATAAAGGCGAGATTGCTGGGCGAGGGGATCGCTTGATCGGAAAATCCAACAAGATGTGTTGTATATCACGAAGGGAACCCTCGATGTTCGCCCAATTCAGTCGCCTACCGTCACTTGTTGCCGTGCTCGGATTGCTTATCGCGCCGTCATTGCCAGCAAGTGCGCAAATGTCGAATCGCCCCTTCGCCTTCAATACGGGCGGGAATGGCAGTGTCGGAATGAGCATTGCCGGGCGTCAGGCGATCCTGGGACAAGAGCTGTTCGGGGCAACGCCGGACGTGCTGCTGCGATCACCGGACGGGCGGTTGCTGATCGGGCCGGTCCGCGGCCCGGGGCGCAGTGCGATTGTCTTCTCGCCAAGCGGCGAGTCCTTGCCAGGGTTTCGCCGTGATTTTCGAAACGGCAGGGTGGGATTGTCGGCGGGGGACTTCAATGCGTTCTTCATTCCTCGCCCGAGCGACAGGCGCACCGGACATATCGCGACGGCAACACCCGCGAGCGCATTGGTCAATACATGGACGGCGCGCATCCTGAGCGATACCGGCGTCGGGTATGGTCCGCCCTCTGCGGTCAGCGTTTGGACGGGGGCGGTCTACACCCTCGATCCACGAACCGTCTATTGAGGCGGACGCGTCGCTTGCTTTGGTCGACGATCATCGCGTGATCAGGCGAGTTGCCCCTGCTCGAAGGCCCAGCGGGCTGCTTGCGTCCGATTGCTGGTTCCCGTCTTTCGCAGCACCGAATTCAGATGCGCCTTGACCGTTGACTCGGTGATGTCGAGCTTACGCGCGATCAGCTTGTTCGACATGCCCTGGCCGATGAGTTCAAGCACGCTCACCTCGCGCGGTGTCAGGGCCGAAAGATGCGAGGCGCAGGGCTGGATTGCGTGATTTGCGGCCCTCATCGCTTCATCGGAAAGCACGAGGACGCCTTCGTTGACCAATTGTAACCCCGCCACGATCAGGTCGGGGGAGAGGTCGAGAAAGATGCAGCCGTCCAGAGGTTGATTGGATTCCGCGTGCCCGATTTTCGCCCGGTCGCTTGTGTCGAGCAAGACCAGCCGACTGCCTTGAAACCGCTGTCGCAACCAGATGCACAGGTCGTCAAATCCTTGGGCATGACAGCCGATAACGCAGATGTCGGGCGGCGTTTCAAACTCGAGATCGCGGGTTTTCGGCCCGTCGATCATATTGGCGACCACATGAAAGCCATTCTCCGACAGGAGGCGCTCGACCGAAGACGCCATGAAAGACGTCTCGTAAATAACGAGGGCAGAAATTTTATTCTGCACGATGTCGGCCCCCCCCGGGCTTTCTCTCATCACCCGCCGCATGGTCCTTGCGGCGGCATGACTTGGCGCTGATAGGCATCAATGTCGCGATGGTGCGTCCCGGTTTTGCGCCAGCACGCCGGCACACGGTCCAATCAATGGTCTGATTCAATCCATTGTAACATCGAAAGATGCTTCAAACAACTTTAACGAGTTCTAATTACTTACGGAGGGGAACGAAGAGTTCTGCGATATTTAACGGGGACTTGAACCGGGGCGCAGCGCCGTCTTGTGGGGGGAGGCGCTGCGCGGGGGGGGGGGAGGCGCTGCGCAGGCGTGGAAAGGCTCAGTCGCGCTTTCCTTGCACGATGCGGTTGAGGATCATGGCGCAGAAGAGGATGGCGAAACCGGCGAGGATGCCCTGCCCTACCGATGAATATTGCAGGGCCTCGAGCACGTCTTCGCCCAGCCCCTTCGCCCCGATCAGCGAGGCAACCACCACCATGGCAAGGCTGAGCATGATCGTCTGGTTCACCCCCGCCAGGATCGAGGGCGCGGCCAGCGGCAGGTCTACTTTGGTCAGCAGATACCATTTCGATGCACCATAGGCGATGGCGGCCTCGCGGATCGACTCGGGCACCCCGCGCATCCCGAGCACGGTCAGGCGCACCACGGGCGTGCCGCCGAAGATCATCGTCGTGATGACGGCGGCGGGCTTGCCGACGCTGAAAAACGCGATGACCGGGATCATGAAGACGAAGGACGGCATCGTCTGCATGAAATCCATGATCGGGCGAATGACCGCATAGACCCGGGGGCGGCGGGCGCAGAAGAGGCCCAGCGGGATACCCAGCACAATCGAGATACAGGCGGCGGTGCCCAGCAGGGCCAGCGTCGTCATCGCCTTTTCCCAGAACCCGAACAGGCCCATATAGGCGAGGAAACAAGCGGACGCGACCGCCCCGGATACCCCGGCGGAAAGCCATGTGATCAGGATGATAAAGCTGGCGATCACCGGCCACGGCGTCTTGACGAATAGAACTTCGAGGGCATCGAGAACGACGCGGATGCCATAGCTGATGGACTCGAAAACCCGCTCGCCGGTGTCGCGGACGAAGTTGAAAAACGCCTCGACCCATTGAATGCCCGTGAGGCGGATCGACTGGTCGGTCGGGAACGCCGACAGCCAGCCAACCGCGCCGGGAAAGGCGTAGTGGACGATGCACGCGCTGAAGATCAGCAGCACGAAACCGATGCTGATGGCGTTTCGGAGCGGCGACAGGCCGTGGCGCAGGCTGCGGTTCGACAGCCATTCCGAGAACCGGTTTTCCAGCGCCGGATTGGCGATCACGCCCTCGATCAGCTTGACGATTGCCAGAAATGCAAAGCCGAATAACGCAATCGAAAACGCATTGGCTTCGGCGGCGACGGCCTCGGCCTGGATATCGGCGATGGCGGTTTCCAGCGAGTCGATGGTGCGGCGGAAGACGTCGACATTATCCGCCTCCCGGTCGATGGCGGCTTGGAGTTGCTGATAGCGGAAATCGAGGGTGCCCTGGATCTGGTCGATGCGCTCCCGCGCCCCGGCCCCAAGATCGCCGAAGAGGCCCCGGGCGATCTGGATGACGCCGAAGGTCTCCAGGATCGTGAAGGGCAGCGCCCATTTCCACAGGCTGCGCATCCCGTACCAGATTGGCCCCAGCAGCGCGGCCATCAGGTTGAAGGTCCAGGAGAACTTTGCGGTCGCGCCGATCTTTTTGAACTGGCCGCGATAATAATCGGGGTTGGTCTCGACGAAGGTCGCGACCAGCTCGTCGCGGTTTTCGGCGCGGGCCGTGGCCAGCTCGGCGGCGCTTTCGGTGGTGAGGACGGCGTCGGTCTGGCTCATGATGTCTCCGTTCCCTCGATCACGGTGCGCAGCAGGTCGGCGCGGGTGATGATGCCCAGGCGGTGCCCTGCCCCGTCCACCACCGCGAAGGGGCGCTCGTCGGCGATGGCGTGCTCGATCATCTGGCTGAGATCGGCGTCCTCGGGGAAGGTCTTCGCATCGGCGCCGAGGGGTCCGTGGGCGGCCTCGAAGGCGGCGATGTCCTGCATGACGGCATGGGCGCGCACCACCTTGAGCCGCGAGATACCGGCGACGAAATCCGAGACATAGTCGTCGGCGGGGTTCATCACGATGTCCTCGGGGGTGCCTATCTGGACCACGCGCCCGTCGCGCATGATGGCGATGCGGTCGCCGATGCGGACGGCTTCGTCGAGGTCGTGGGTGATGAAGACGGTGGTCTTGTTCATCTGGCTGGCCAGCTTCATGAACTCGTTCTGAAGCTGCCTGCGGATCAGCGGATCGAGCGCGCTGAAGGGTTCGTCCATCAACAGGATTTCGGGGTCCGCCGCCAGCGCCCGCGCCAGCCCCACGCGCTGTTGCATCCCGCCCGAAAGCTCGTGGGCGAATTTGTTGCCCCAGCCGGTCAACTCGACCATGTCGATGGTGCGCTCGGCGATTTCCAGCCGGTCATTCTTGTTGATGCCGCGTATTTCGAGGGGCATCGCGACATTGTCCACGACCGAGCGGTGGGGCATCAGCGCGAAGTTCTGAAACACCATCGCGATATGCTCGTTGCGATAGCGGCGCAGAACATCGGGCTTCATCGCCATGATGTCTTCGCCGTTCACGATGATGCGGCCCGCCGTGGGTTCGAGCAGGCGATTGATATGGCGAACGAGGGTGGACTTGCCGCTGCCCGACAGGCCCATGATGCAGAAGATTTCGCCGGGATTGATGCGCATGGTGGCATCGGCGACGCCGACGACACAGCCATGTTTTTCCAGCACCGCCTTTTTCGACAGGCCGGTCGCGCGAATATCGGCGAGGGCGGCCTGGGCCTTGTCGCCGAAAATCTTCCAGACCCCCTCGATCTCTATCGCGCAGCTTTCGGCAGAGGACATGGGGGCGTATCCTTCGGTTCAGGCGGGGCCGGTGCCCGCACTGGGCGCGCACTGGGCGCGCACCGGGTTCGGTCATCGGCACCCTTCGAGACGCTCGCTCTGCTCGCGCCTCAGGGTGAGGGCGACGCGATGGCCCGGGGCGGGCCACCGCCTCGAAGAAGATGCGAGGGCAATCAGAGGCCGAGCCAGCCGTCGACGCGGTCGGAATTGGCCTCAACCCATGCCTTGGCCACATCCGCCGCGTCCTTGCCGCCCTCGATTTCAAAGGCAAAGTTGGACACGTCTTCGCCGGTCAACTGGATATTTTTCACCAGATCGGCGACCGCCGGGGCGCGCTCTGCCAGCGATTTCGAATAGGCAATCTGCACTTCCTTCAGCGCATCCTCGGTCATGACCTTGGAGTTTTCGAACCAGTCCGGGTCATCGCTGGGCTGAAGCGCCTTGTACATTTCGGGGTCGAAGGGGGGTTCCTCCAGCCGGACGATGTCATGCTGGAACCAGATCGCGTGGGGCGAATAGCAATAGAAGGCATAGCCGATGCCCTTGCGGATCGAGTCGCCCACGGTCGCGGTCATCACCGACTGGTCGGCGCGGATCGGCTCCATGAACGGCATCAGACCGTAATCGCGGACCTTGACCTGATTGACATTGGCCGAGGCCCAGCCCGGCGCGCCGATCCAGATCTCGCCCTTGCCATTGCCGTCGCTGTCCATCTTGGCGGCGATTTCCGGACGCGCGAGGTCGAAGATCGAGGTCACGCCCTCTTTTTCGGAGAACTCCTTCGAGACGCAAAAGCTCTGTTTGCCCTCGTAGGAATTTTCCGACAGCGCGACATTGCCGGTGCCCTCGACATATTTGTCGGTAAAGCTCTGCTGGTTCGGCAGCCACACGTCGGGGTGAATGTCGATGTCGCCCTTGCCCGCATCCATCGCCGCGAAGATCGCCGCGTTGTTGCCGGGGACCAAAGTTGCTTCGCCGCCGATGCGCGAGACGACGATTTCCTGAATCAGATGGGCAATCGCCTGGGCGCCGGTCCAGGCCGGTGCGCCGATATTGACCTTTTCCGCCGCGAAGGCCGACGAGGAGGCGGTGATCGCCATTGCGCAAACCGCGCCAAGTATCTTTTTCATTTTTCTCTCCCTGATTGTTCGCGAAGCTGACTTCATATCGGGGGGCTTTTCCACTGTTTTTTGACGCAGCCATCGCCCTGCCCCGGCTTGCCTGTGAGGGCTCACACGACACGACAGCACCCATGATTTCGGTCATGCTCGGGCTTGACCCGAGCATCTCGAGGCAAAAAAGCGCAAGAAAATCACCAAGACCCTCGCGTCAAGCGCGAGGGTGAGACTCCTGACAAACCTCACACCCTTCGAGACACTCGCTTCGCTCGTTCCTCAGGGTGAGGTAAGCTCTTGATTTCCTTCATCCTGAGGAGCGGCATAGCCGCGTCTCGAAGGATTTCGTCATCAGAGGATGGGTTTTTCAGCAGTCTGACCCTCGCGTC
>CALGNO010000146.1 GCA_937958625.1 uncultured Neomegalonema sp. | reverse complement strand
CAACTGAATCCCGCCTGCCGTCGAACTGTTGCCGGAAATCAGGTTCTTCGTAATGTCGCGCCAGGTGGCCGACCCGCTGGCATTGTTGATGGCGCGCAGGGTATTGGGACGCGCGAGGGTGCCGCTCGGGTCGGTGCCGATAAAGTTGCCGCGGATGGCGGTGTCGGTCGAGCCGGACTGGGTTATGACCGCGCTCCTGTTACTGCCGATGACATTGCCTTGCCCCGGCGTCAGCCCACCGATCCGGGCAGCGGCACCGAGAACCTGAAAGCCGTTGGTGAAGTTTCCGGCAGCGGTGCCATCCGGGGCCAGACCGACATACGAGCACTGCACGGTCGCATTGCTCGACCCGGTGCCGAGGGCGATGCCGTTGCTGAACCGGGTTATGGACAGGCCCTTGATCAGCGTATCCGCCGCTTCGGTGACGATGGCCCCATATCCGGGGTCGCTGCCCGATCCGCTGTCGAGGCGCACCATCAGCGTATGCGGCGTCCCGCCCCAGAGGTCGCCGCAGGATGCGCCGCTTTGGGTGGAACCGTCGATGCTGACTCCGGCATCGGTGATGGTCGGCAATTGCGAGGCCAGCGTGATCGTATGCGGTCCCGCGCCGGGGATGTTGAACGTGATGTCGTCTTCGCCCGGGTCCGCATTGGCATTGGTGATCGCATCCCGAAGGCTGCCCACACCGCTGTCATTGGTGTTTGTGACTTCGGTTGTGCCGGGTGTCTGCCGCACCCAGACCTGATGGCGGGTGTTCTGGGACGAATTGGCCGGGGTATCGTCGACTTCCCAACGTGACCCATTGCCTTGAATCGACCAGTGGTAGGTTCCGGTGACAAAGAAAGGAACGTTGGTCAGAGCGCCGTCGCCCCGGTTGCTTTGAAGATTAGTTGTCGCACTCGGCAGGTTTGCCGTGTGGCCGCTCAGCGCCGTAAAATTAGCTTCGATGCCGCTGAAATTTCCCGCTCCCGTGCGGACGTAATCGTCGCCCAAGCTGCTGCGAAAGTGGATGACTCGCCCGTGATTGCTCGTATCGCCATACCACCGAAGCTCAATGTCGCCGGTAAACTGACTCATGGCGGCATTGCCCGCATGGCCCCACCGGGTTGCGTCACCGCTTTCATCCGTTCCGAGCGCCGCCGCTGATGTCACCGGCAGGTTTGCCCCTGCGCCGAGAACCGAGAGGGTTGGATTCGTACCACCGTCATGGACGTATTGCAGCACCAGCACCCAGCCGCCGCCCTCGGCGGTATCCACGTCCGCCTCGAATGTTCCGCTGCCTGTGTTGAAGTAGTAGCGGCCCGAACTCGGCACGGTATAGGCATCGCTCAGCGTCGTGTAGGGATCGCCTAACGTGCCCGACCCCCCTGCCTGGGCGCTTTGCAGGCCGAGCAGCAGCCCCGCGCCTGCCACCAGAACGCAACGTGCCGCGCCAGCAAGACAGGACCGGAGATTTTCAAAAAGCATACGGTGCATCGACGGTTGCTCGTTTTTAATTCGTGCTAACCATCGTTTTTGGCGTCTTGTGTATTCGTTAAATACGATGCGTAAAACCGAAGTATAAGACGCTATTTTGTTTCTGATTTTGCTCTAATTGTACTGAAGTTGTCGTCGCGGACGCGGATTTGCCTTCCGGGCTGGCCGTCCCGGCGCGTCTGGTCCAGACTGCCCGCGTTCCGCCGATGTCAGGAGATGAGAGACCATGAACCAGATCGACCTTCAAAACCGCACCGCCGTCGTTACCGGCGGCGCTCAGGGGATCGGGCGCGCGGTGGCCGAGCGCTTGATCGCGTCTGGGGCCGAGGTGATGCTCTGGGATGCCGACCGGGGCAGGGCCGAGGCGACCGCCGAGGCGCTCGGGTGCAGCTTTGTCGAAACCGATGTCAGCGACTGGGACCGGGTGCGCTCGGCAGCGGCGCGGACCCATGCGACGCTGGGCAAGATCGACATTCTGGTCGCCAATGCGGGCATCTCCGGCCCCAATATGCCGCTTGCCGAGTATGACCCTGCCGAGTGGCGGCGGATCATGGGCATTAATCTAGATGGCGTGTTCCACTGCTGCAAGGCCATCGCGCCCCTGATGGTCGAGGCGGGCTATGGCCGGATCGTTGGCACAGCCTCGATTGCGGGCAAGGAGGGCAACCCCAATGCCAGCGCCTACTCGGCATCGAAGGCGGGCGTTATCGCCCTGACGAAATCGCTGGGCAAGGAACTGGCTGGGCACAACATCGCCGTGAACTGCATTACCCCGGCGGCGGCGCGCACCGCGATCTTCGATCAGATGACCGAGGATCAGATCAATTACATGCTCTCGAAAATCCCCCGCGAACGCTTCGTCACCGTTGAGGAGGTCGCGGGCATGGTCGCTTGGCTGGCGTCGGAGGAAAACAGCTTTACCACCGGCGGCGTCTTCGACCTGTCGGGCGGGCGCGCGACGTATTGAGGGCGGAGGGGCAAATTCGCCTCAAATTGTCGGCTTAATTCAATTCCGAACCGGGGCAGGGCGGGCTTATGGTTAGCGGCGATTAACCCTGCCTCGACACCGGAAATCAATCATGCCCAGTGGCCTTGCCAAAATCGTCGCGATAGTCGCCGTCGCCACCGCCTGCGCAGCCCTCTATCAAGATCATCATAGCACCGGCACGCCGATGGTCACGGCTGCCGAGCACGAGCGGCTTGGCCAGCGGGCCAGCCAGCTGATGGCCTCGCTGGCAAAGGCAACGAGCGAGCGCGATATACTCAGCACCGCGCTGGCGACCAGTGTCAGCCGATCATCCCGCGGTGCCCTCCTCGTCCGATACGAATCGCTGAAAGTCGCCTTTGAACGCTCGCGCGAGGCCGAGGCGCGCATGGCCCGCAAGATCGCTGATCTCGAACATGCGCGGGGCACCGGCATCGCCCGCGCGGCGGTGCTGGAGGGCGAGCTGAAGGCGGCGCAAGAGCGGTTCGACGCCGTCCATCGCCTTTATACAGGACGCTTCGGATCCTTTGTTGCGGCCTCTCAACGGACCCGCGAAGGCGCGCA
>CALGNO010000145.1 GCA_937958625.1 uncultured Neomegalonema sp. | reverse complement strand
GCCCATCGCGTGACCCTGCATCCGATGGATGTCCACAATCTGTGCTTTGCGCTGAAATCCAAAAAAGAGCGCAATGGCCCGCGCTCGCTGAAGTTTGTGCTGAAACCGGGCGAAGCGCCGGAAATGGTGTTCGAGCCATGGGGCACGCGCATCCCCTGCCCCCGCGCGGTCTATCATGGCAGCGACCCTGCGGAGATTCGGGTCTGGGGACGGCGGCGGCTCTTGATCCTTGAGCGGCTGATCCCGGTCGCACGCAGCTTTGATCTTTATCTGCTCGGCAACGGAATGCCGGCCTTTGTGGTCGCCGATCTCGGCCCGATGAGCTTTACCCTTGGCCTGTCGGGCTGGACCGCGAATGACTGGTCCCGCGCCGGACAATTCGACCTGCTCGCCCCGCGCCGCCGGATCGCGACCGAGACCCGCGAACGGGTATTCTCCGCCCTCGCCTCGCGCTGGATGGCCGATGAGGCCGAATTGATGACAGCGACCGGGCTGGAACGCACCGAAGTCGCCTCGGCCCTGACCATCCTGACTCAGCATGGCCGCGCCATGTACGACCTCGACAAGCGCCTCTGGCGGTACCGCGACATGGTGCGCGAGCCGATGGACTTTGAGGCCATGCGCTTCCAGTCCGACGAGGAGCGACGCGCCGATCGCCTGATTCTCGGCGGCATGGTCGAGTTGACCCGCCGCCACAGCCGCGCCGCCGAGGGCCGCGTCACCGATAATGGGCGCGACCTGCGGGTCAGTGTCGCGCTGGACGGTGACGAACGGCTGGCCGATGCCCAATGCGGCTGTAATTTCTTCCGCATGAACGCCCTGCGCAAAGGGCCGTGCGAGCATATCCTCGCCCTGCGCCGAGTCGCCGCCGAGGGCGGACAGGCGGGCCGCGTCCTGCGTGGCCCGTGGGAGGCGAAGGCGTGATGGCGCGGTACAGCACGGTCGAAGCCCTCTCCTCGTTTGCGGGGGGAGGGCTTTCGCGATGCGGCACATTCTTCCCCCTCCCCCCTCGGGGGAGGGTCGGGGTGGGGGCCTCGCCACAACGCACGCCCTTGCCGCGACTCGCGACCCGCGTTAGCGTCTCTCTCAGGAAAGGCGCGCGGCGGCTTTGCAATCCGGGCGGTGTTTCGCCGTCCTTGCCCATTGACCGCACATGCATCGCTGGCGCGCTCTTCATATGGGCCATGTCGCCCCACCGTGCGCTTCGCGGTATGACTTCCTTGAAGTCGAAGTCGCACGGTGGGGCGCATGGCCCTGGAGTTGAGCGTTCCAGCGCCGGGACTTGTTCGAAAGTCCGCCGCGTGCCTTTCCATCACTGCCTGATGCTTCGAGACGGCACTGCCCGCCTCCTCAGCATGAGGCCATCGCGTCATCCTTATCCTGAGGAGCGGCGCAGCCGCGTCTCGAAGGACGCCACGACCCCACTGACAGGGGTGGTGCGATGACCAGCGATACCCGCCAGCAACTCTATGATCGCATCCGCGAATCCTCCCTCGATGAGGTGACGCTCGAAGAAATGATCCGTCACGGGTTCTGGAAGGCCGATGACCCGGTGAACGACCTGCCCGCCGAAATGGTCAAGCGGCGCGGCGAACTTCAGAAAGAAATCACCGATCTGGCCTCGAAAGCCCGAGGCTGGCGCAACCCCGACCGTGCCCTGCGCGAGATCATGAAACAGCGCATGGCCGAGGCGCGCGCCCGCCGGATCGAAACCAAGGAGCGGCAAGCCAAGGCGCGCCACGACCGCGCTCTCGCATGGCACCAACGGCGCAGCGACGACATCGTGCATCTCGGCGACACGGTCTCGGCGGCCCTGTCCGAACGCGGCGCCAATCCCGAGCGCCTGAAAGCCCATGGCGTGCCCGCCTTTGACGACGTAGCCGGAATCGCCGAGGCGATGGGGATCGAAATCGCCGAACTGCGGTTCCTTGCCTATGATCGCGCGGCCTCGACCGTGACCCACTATCAACGGTTCCGCATCCCGAAGAAAACCGGCGGCTATCGCACGCTGTCTGCCCCGATGCCGCGCCTGAAACGCGCGCAATACTGGCTGCTCGATACCGTGCTGGAAAAAGTCGAGCCGCACGAGGCCGCCCACGGGTTTCGCATCGGTCGCTCGATCCTGACCAACGCCGCGCCGCATCAAAAACAGGCGGTGGTCATCAATCTCGACCTGAAGGATTTTTTCCCGAGCATCAGCTACCGCCGCGTGAAGGGCCTCTTCCGCTCCTTCGGCTATGCCGAGGCGCAGGCGGCGGTTTTCGCCCTGCTCGCGACCGAGGCCGACCGCACGGAAATGACGCTGGATGGCCGCTCATGGCATGTGGCCAATGGCGAGCGGGTGCTGCCCCAGGGCGCGCCGACCTCACCCGCAATCACCAATCTGCTGTGCCGAAGGCTGGACCGGCGCATGAACGGCGTCGCCGGGAAATACGGGTTTGTCTACACCCGCTACGCCGACGACCTGACGTTTTCCGCCGCTGAGGATGACGGCACCTCCCTGCGTAAGCTGCTCTGGTCCGTGCGCAACATCATCGAGGACGAGGGCTTCACCCTCAACGAAGACAAGACCCGGATTATGCGGCGCGGCTCGCGGCAAGAGGTGACAGGCATCACCGTCAATGACGGCCTCAGCGTTTCGCGAAAAGAGCGCCGCAAGTTCAAGGCCCACCTGCACCACACCGAGCTTGGCATTGCCGATGGCCCCTTCCGGCGTGGGTCGCCCAAATCAAGCGCGCTGGGCTATGCGCAATTTCTGGAGATGGTCCATGGCGACGGGGTCGCCGCCCTGACGGCACAGGCGCGCAAGATACACGGTGCGCCAGCCCCGCGCCCCGAAACCGCGTCGTCTTTGCGCGAGGCTGCGGCAAAGGGCACCGCGCCCTCGGCAAACTGGTGGACACCGAAAAAAAAGGCGATGCCGGAACTGGAACAGGTCGCCAAACCGAGCGGCTATCAACCAAAACCCGCCGCCTCCCAAGTCCCCCGCACCCGCACGACCGGCAGAACAGGCGCACAAACCCCACCCACGGCCACACCAAGCGCGCGTCCTACACGCGGCGCGGCAATGGCGTGGCCGTGGAAAGTGCTCTTGTCGATTCTGGCCGTGGTGGCGGTCATCCCGATCCCGTTGGGAGGGTTCATAGCCGGTCTTGTGATCTATCTGCTGTGGTTCCGGCGGCGATAGCGCGCTCACTGCCCCGAGATCAGCGCCCGCCCCGACGCAACACCGCTCGCCCAGGCCCACTGAAAATTGTGCCCGCCGAGATGCCCGGTCACATCGACCACCTCGCCGATGAAATAGAGGCCCGGCACCGATTTCGCCGCCATGGTCTTCGAGTTCAGCGCGGCGGTATCGACCCCGCCCAGCGTCACCTCGGCGGTACGAAAACCCTCGGTCCCGGCGGGCTTGACCTGCCAGTCATTGACCGACCCGGCCAGCGCGCCAAGGGCCTTGTCCCCCATATCCGCAATGCGTTGAAAGCCGGTCCCCTCGGCCAAAAACCCCGCCAAGCGCGTCGGCAACACCCGCGCCAGCGCCGCGCCCGGTGCCTGCTTCGGCGTCTCGCGGCGCGCATCCTTGAGGGCCGACAGCACATCGGCACCGGGCGCGAGGTCAATGCGGATCGCATCCCCCGGCTGCCAATAGGATGAGATTTGCAGGATCGCAGGCCCGGACAAGCCGCGATGGGTAAACAGCAGCGCCTCTTCGAACAACGTCTTGCCATGGCGCACGGCGGCATCGACGCTGATCCCCGACAGGGTCTTCAACGGTTCCTTCAGCGCATCGGTAAAGGTCAGCGGCACCAGCCCCGCGCGCGGTTCGATCACCGGCAAGCCGAACTGCTCCGCCAGCCGATAGCCATAGCCGCTCGCCCCCATCTTCGGGATCGACGGCCCGCCGCAGGCCACCACCAGATTGCGCCCGCGAAATCTGCCCGCATCAGTCTCGACGGTATACCCGCTCTCCCCCCGCGAAACGCCCGTGATCGAGGTCCGCAGGCGAAGCTCCGCCCCGCCCTGCGCACATTCATTCAGCAACATCTGGATAATCTGCTTGGCACTGTCATCGCAGAAAAGCTGTCCCAACGTCTTTTCGTGCCACGCGATGCCATGGGCGTCGACCAGATCGAGAAAGTCGCGCGGAGTGTATCCCGCCAGCGCCGATTTACAGAAATGCCGGTTCTGCGACAGGAAATTCGCGGGGCCGGAATGGATATTGGTGAAGTTACAGCGCCCACCGCCCGAAATACGAATCTTCTCGCCCGCCGCTTTCGCATGGTCGAGCAGCAGCACCCGCTGTCCCCCCTGCCCCGCCACGGCGGCGCACATCATGCCCGCCGCTCCAGCCCCGATAATGATCGCATCAAACATGGCCGGGTCATACCCGAGCCTCGCTGCGACCGATACCCATTGAGTGAGGGCAAAAGCGCGCGTACATTACAGTTCAGAAATGTAGAATGGAGAGATGCGATGCTGCGCCCGATTGCCCTTTGCCTCGCCCTCAGCATGACCCCGGCAGCGGCCAATCAGGCGATACCGGATCAGTATCCCGCCTCGCTGCTCTATTCCGCCCCGGTGGAGGTGATCCCCCATTTCTGGACATCCATCGGCCAGACCGCCCCGTCGACCTATGAAAACAGCGGCCATAACAACAATCTCAGCTTCATCGTCACCGGCGAGGGCGTCGTCGTCATCAATGGCGGCGGCGCGGCAAAACTGGCCGAGGCGCTGCACAACGAGATCAAGCGCATCACCGATCAGGCGGTGGTTCTGGTCATCAACGAGAACGGCCAGGGCCACGCCATGCTTGGCAATTCATACTGGGCGGCGCAGGGCGTGCCGATCCTCGCCCATGAGGACGCGGCAGCGGAGTTCGAGGAACGGGGCTATGACATTCTCGATGCGGCCAAGACCCGTCTGAAAGATCGCGCCGAGGGCACCGACGTCGCCCTGCCGACCGAAACCTTCGAGGATCGCAAGGTCATCGAGCTGGGCGATTTCACCATCGAAGTGCTCTATCTCGGCCCCGCCCATTCGCCCGGTGACACGCAGGTCTGGCTACCAAAACAACAACTGGTCATCGCCGGGGACATGGCCTTTCACGAGCGCGTGCCGCCGATTTTCGAGGAGACGGACTCCGCCGGGTGGATCGAGACTTGGGAGGAAGAATTCGAGGCCCTCGGCGCGCTTTACGTGATTCCCGGCCATGGCCACCCGACCAATATGGATCAGGTCCGGCGCTATACCCGCGACTACCTCGTCTATTTGCGCGGCAAAGTCGCCGAGGTTATCGAGGCCGGGGACGGGCTGGCCGAGGCGTATTACGTGGACCAGTCGCCCTACGCCCATCTCGACACGTTCGAAGAACTCGCGACCCGCAATGCCGGACGCGTTTTCGAGGCGATGGAGTGGGAATAGCGCCGCCTAGCAGCCCTGTTCGGTCAGGTTCAGCGTCAACGCCTGTTGCTCGGTCGCAAAGAACTGGAGCTGGGAAAGCTGCGGGTGGAATTGTTGCAGCGAACATTCGACGCTGCCATCAGCGCGGGTCCAATAGCGGTTGGTAAACTCTTCCGGTTCGAAATACCGTTTGCAGTATTCCTCGATCACCTGTCCGCCATCCGCCCGCGGCGATGTGCTGAGATCGCACCGAAACTTGGCGCGGGTCAGACGGCCCAGCTCCCAGTATTCCAGCACCCGGTCACTGCTGGCACCTTCGTCAGCCGCAGCGGCGAGGTTGCCGAACCACGGGCTTCCGGCGGGCAGATAACCGCCGTTCAGATCGGCACCGATGCCGGTCGCGCGGGTCACGAATGGCCCATTCATCGCGATCACGACGTTATCCGGCGAGACATAGGTCTTGCTCGGTCCGCTGGCCCCGGCGAACGGTATCGCCACCCGGATTGCCTCGAAACCCACAACCAGCGGCGGCTCCGCATCCGCAGGCGTCACCGCGATCTCAGCCGTATTCGGGTCGACTTCCTCGAGACCGGTCGTGATCCCGGTGAACGACGCCAGATCACCCAGCGCCTTGCCATAGATAAAATCGCCGTTCGAGCACGCCGCGAGGGTTCCGAGGGCGACGATACCGGCTGCGCAGAGCGAAAATCTCGAAGTCATAATCAGATCCTCAATGCGCAAAGCTGTTCCACTGGGGTGCGACCTCGCCCCGCGACCCTTCACGGGTCAGGCGATAAAGCCGCGACCCCGGATTCAGGCGGGCACCGCCATCACGCTGAATCGGACGCAGGTTCAACCCCGCACTGGCCTTGGTATCGCGCGGCAAACCCCAATCCAGCGGCACGCTGAGGGTGATGCCCTTGTCAAAGCTGCCCTCGCCGAATTCGTCGAACGGCACATCGGTCAGGGTCGCAAAGGCACCGATTTCCCACCCGTTCGGGAAGCGGCGAGACACCTCGACCGTCGCGCCCCAGTCCTTGGCCAGATAGCGCCCGGCATGTAGGGCGACATCCCAATGGGCATAGGGCGTGTCCCAATAGACGCTGGCATGCCCCGTCACGACGTCATAATCTTGGAACGTCAGCAGCGTGTCGAAATCGCGCTGGCGGGCGTAATAGACCTCAGCGCCATAGGCGAGGCGCGAATTCGGCGGTCGCCACAAAACCTCGCCGCCCGCCCCGCCAAACATCTGTTCCAGCAATCCGGCGGACGCCTTGGCATAGACATTCGGCGCAGGCTGGAACAGGTATTCGCCGACCAGCCGGTCGATACCGATGGTCGTCTCGTCATTATAGCGCGCGGCGTTCGTTCTGACCTGCGGCAGTTGCGAGTTCGTATTCAGCAACGCATCATCGATATTGCCGAACAGCGATGCCGAGGCCTGACCGGTCACTGAAAGGCCCGGCGCAATATCGACGCGGCCCGAGGCTTGGGCGCGTATATCGACACGCAGGGGATCGGAGGGATCGAACAAGCCATAGCGCACGTCCGGCCCGACCGACCAATCGAACTTCGGATAGCTCTCGACGCTCGCAAAGCGTCCGTTCACCGGCTCGCTGCCCGGCGGGATATAGGCAAAGCCGAGCGCGGGCGGGGCCATCGAATAGCCAATCTCGCGCGCCGATTCTTCGAGGATTGTGCGATTGAGCTTGAATTCGGCGCTTTCCAGATTGCGGGTCACCAAAACCACTTGGAAGGTTTCGATGGATGCGGGGGCATAGCGCGACAGGATGCGCGCAACCCGGCCCACGGCCTTCGATGCCGAGCGATAGCGGCTGTTCTCGACCCGCACCCGAACGGCATTCTCGCCGGTTTCCACCGACAGCAAATCGACACCAAGCCGCGCCAGATCGGCACCGATGGTCTCGGTATAGCTAGGGTCAGCGGGATCGAGGGGCGTGAACAAGGGCGGTGCAACCGGCGCGATCAACCCATCGGCCCCGCCATCCGGTGCCGGAATATCTTCGCGAACATAAAACAGCGGCGGCGGCGATCCCGTCGGCGTAGGCTGAACATTCTCTCCGACCGGCGCAGAAATCGTCGCCTGAAGATTGATGTCCTCCATCCCCAGATACGACGCGGTCAACTGGATGCCGGGCGACAGATTATAGACCGCCCCGAAATTGAGCGGATTACTGCTCAGGCCGTCGACGGCGGACCTGTCATCACCATCGTATTCGGCGACGAGCTGAAGCCCCTCGATCGGGGTCTGGTACGAAACACCCCCGAAAAAGCCGACATCCTCGCCCGAGAAGAATTCGCCGAAATTGACCTGACCGCCGCCATCCGTATCTGTGCGGCTGCGAAAACGGTCCGACACGATGCGCAAGGGGTTGTCCAGATCACCGCGCGAGCCAAGCTGACCCCAGCCGACGCCGAAGCTCAGATCAAGGGGGCCAAGGCGCTTGCTGGCAACCACATATTCACCGGAGAACAATCCCGTGCCGAGAAAATCCTGAAGGCCGACGGCAACCTGCGGAATATACGTGCTCTCGTTCCACAGCTTGATCTTGATGTCGAATTGGCGATCAAAAGTATCGCTCAGCGGCGGCGAACGGTCAAAACCAGAGTAGGAAAAGGTCGTTTCCAGCCACGGAGCCGCCTGAAAAGTCAGTCCATAACGCTGTTGATTCTCGGCCCAGCTCACGCTGGCGGCAAGGGTCGAATCCGCCGCCATGCGCGCCGTCCGCGTGCGCAGCAGGCCAACACCGCCGTAATGACTGTGGATGACCGGCGGTTCCTCGACAGGAGCGCCGAAAATATCCGCCGGGGCCGGTCCGCAGACCACCAGCGCCACCAGGAACGTCCCGCAAGGTTTCAGATAAGACATCGCTTCCGCATCATCGTTTCTACCGGGCCGGCGTTAACTTTTACAATCAAACTCAAATCGCAACATCCGCTTCGAACCGTCCATAAGGATTGCAAGACTCGCCGCATCTTCATGTTTGCCTAGGCGATTTCGTAAACAAAGGCCAACAACATTGGCAATCCCATGGCCGAATCCCCGCAAAGCGCGTTTCCTGCCCCACAGGACACCAGCCGTGACCCTGCGGCAAGATTGACAACGTCGTTTGGCAAAACTAATAGGCGCTTTCACGAAAATCCCGGAGTGGCACATGCCCGCATCGTCGGAGGCACCGAAGGTCGTCGTTACGACGATTCCGAAATCGGGGACGCATTTGCTCGACAGCATCCTCGAACGGATGCCGCCCATGCGACGGGTCAAGAAAATCGGTCTCAGCGCCAATCTACGCCTGCATCCCTATAATCTATTGCCCTTCGGCGAGCGCTGTCAGGTCGGCATCGGACGGCCCCGAACGGTCCACACCGCCGCCCTGCGCCAACGCTTGAACCAGATCAAACCCGGCACCTATGGCCTCGGCTATGTTCCCTATAGTGAGACGGCCAAGCGTCTGATCGACCGGGCGCATATCGTTCCGGTGGTTGCCATCCGCGATCCGCGCGCAATCGTCGTGTCTCTTATGCATCATTCCATGTCGGAATCCGATCACTTCCTGCACGACCGCTTGCAGGGCATGGCATCGGACGAAGAACGCCTCGCCGCGCTCATCTCGGGCGTCGAATCGACCAAGGGCGAGTTGCGGCGCGGTATTGCGCACCAGATCGACCTGATCCTCGGCTGGGTCGAAGACCCTGACGTGCTGACCGTGCGGTTCGAAGACCTGGTCGGCGAGGCCGGGGGCGGCGACAGCGCGGTGCAGGCCAGCGCCATCAAGGGCCTTGGCGATCATATCGGCATCGCATTGACGCTGGAGGAAGCCGCCGCCATTGGCCGGGACATGTTCGGCAAGGGAAAGACTTTTCGCAAAGGCTCGATTGATGCCTGGAAAGAGGCCCTCGGCCCCGAATTGCTGACCCTGCTCGACGGCAAGATCGGCGACCGGCTGGCAAAGCTCGGCTACCATGGCTGATACCCGCGACCCGCGCACCGCCTTGCTGGACCAGTGGCGTACCGGCACAGCGCCCGATGCCGCCAATCCCGTGCGCCTGCATTTCTGCCCCGAAGGTCGCCGCGCGGCCTTTCTGGCGACGGATCACGGCGACCGGTCGCGCGAGCCGATTTTCCGCGCCGTCTATTTCGGCCATTCCGACAAGGCCCATCCCGACCACGGCCAGCGCGGCTTTGCCGGACGCGGCGTCGTCATTACCCAGGGCACGTTCTGGACCGGCTGGGACGGCTATGACTATCTCGGCAATCCCGAGTTTCTGGCGCTGATGCGAGAGGCGCACGGGGCGGGGATCGAGATTTGCCCGCATAACACCTCGGAAAACTACGACCTGCCCCCCGAGGACACCCGCGCTGACATCGACCGCTACACCGAGCATTTCGGGGCGGTGAATACGTGGATCGACCACAATTACCTGCCCTCGAACCTGACTCAGCAAGGGCTGAACCCGGACTCGCCGCACTACATTCTGCCCGATATTCAGCGCAATGGATGCCGCGCGGCGTGGAGCTATTACGACGCCTATCTCAACCCGCCGACCCCCTCGCTGGATATTCTCAAACCGCCGCCGACCCTCGCCTATGCCCGGCGACTGCTCTCGAATATCGCGCAGCGGGTGCGCGGCAAAGCGGTGGATATGCGCCGCACCAAGAGCCTTGCGACCTATCTGGTGCAACAGACGGTCGGCCCGACCCTGATCGACAAGCTGGTATTCCTGCGCAATCCGAACCGCACCCGCAAACAGCGCATCAGCGCCATTGCGGCCATTCCCGTCGAGTTCTTTCGGTTCTGGGCCAAGCGCCTGCGCGGTGATTTCCGCACCCGCTTTCCCCTGCGCTGGGACGAGAAGAACCGCCTCTACTGGTTCGACACCATCCGTCTGGTCTATTTCGATGACAGCCTGAACCAGACCGCCCTCGACCAGCTGGTGGACGGGGCGGGCATCTGCATCGCGCATACCTATCTGGGCGTGAACCACCCCTCGCCGAATGCGCGCGCCTTCGTCAGTGACGGCGAGGGATATGCAGTGGCCCCCGGACTCGACGCCTTTCTGGCGCTGCTTCGAGGCCGGATCGACGACGGCTCGGTCTGGAATCCGACCATGGCGGTGATGAGCGCATGGATGGACCGGCTGGCTCAGGTCGCGGTCGTGCAGGACAGCGGCGCGACAACCATGACGAACAAAGGCGCAGAACCAATCGAGGGCGTCTCGATCCGCGCCTTGCACGGGTCTTGCGTCACGGCGGGAGACCCCGTATCCAGCCGCGACGATGGGGGTGAGCATTGGTTTGTCTTTACGCTGGCCCCGGGGGCCAGTGTGACGATTGCGGCCCCGCGGAGTCCCTGACCCATGCGCATCCTCTTTTTCACCGACCACTACTACCCCGAACCCAGCGCGCCCGCGGCCCATGTCCATGACCGCTGCCGCATCTGGGCAAGCCAAGGCCACGAGGTCACGGTGATCACGAACCACCCGAACTTTCCCATCGGCGAAGTCTATGAGGGCTATCGCAATGTCCTGCGCAAGATCGAAGAGATCGACGGCGTGCGGGTGGTGCGGGTCAAAACGTACATGGCCGAAAACAAGGGCACGGTGAAACGCACCCTCGACTATTTCTCCTATGCCGTCTCCGCGCTAGTGCAGGCATTTCGCGAGAAAAAACCCGATGTGGTGATCTCGACCTCACCGCATCTCTTCGTGCCGCTAGCGGGGGTGAATTACGCGCGCCTGCGCCGGATACCGCATGTGTTAGAGGTGCGCGACATCTGGCCCGCCTCGATCGCCGCCGTCGCCGGGTGGAACCGTCAGGGCCGGGTCTACCGGATGCTCGAAAAGCTGGAACTCAGCCTCTATCGCCGCTCGGCGCGGGTCAACGTGATGACCCATTCCTTCGTCGAAGACCTGACGTCGCGCGGGGTTCCGGCAGATAAAATCTCCGTTGTCATCAACGGCGCAGACCTTTCCACCTACTCCCCCGGTCCCCGAAACGAGGCGCTGGCCGACAGTCTTGGCCTGACCGGCAAGTTCGTGGTCGGCTATCTCGGCACCGTCGGCGGTGCCCACGGGCTGGAAACCGCCATCGAGGCCGCCGCGATGCTGCGCGAGGAGAACGTCGTGCTGCTGATCGTCGGGGCCGGGGCGGCCAAGGATGATCTCGAGGCGCTCGCCGCCGAAAAGGGCCTCACCAACATCATCTTCACCGGTCGCAAGACCAAGGACGAGATGCCCGATTACTGGAGCGTCGTGGATACCGCCCTCATCCACCTGCGCAATGACCCGGTATTCGAAAGCGTGATCCCGTCGAAGATTTTCGAGACCATGGCCATGGGCCGCCCGATCCTCTACGGCGCGCCTGCGGGCGAAGGCTCGCGCATCGTTGAGGATGCCGAGGCGGGCCTGATCTTCGCGCCCGAGGCCCCGGCAGCCATGGCCGACGCGATCCGCCGGTTGAAGACCGAGCCGGACCTGCGCAAACGCCTCGCCGAGAATGCCCACGCCGCCGCCCCGCGCTACTCGCGCGAACGGCAGGCCGAGGATACCCTGAAATCCCTGCAACTGGCCCTGAACCGTCCAGTGCAGGCCGCGCGGCGCGCAGCCGACAACCAGAAACAGGTGACGAAGTGAACGGGGACATTTGCGTTCAGATCATCGGCAGCGGCCATTCCGGCTCGACCCTGCTTGACATGATGCTTGGCGGGCACAGCGCCGTCTCCTCCCTCGGCGAGACCGCCTATCTGCGCTACAACACCAACCATGAAACCGAGAGCGACTATTGCACCTGCGGCAAGCGGGTCATGGAGTGCCCCTTCTGGCTGGCCGTCGATGCCGAGTTGCGCCAGATGCTTGGCACCGGCGACCGCCCTGCCCTGCCGGATTTTAACATCGCCGATCTGCGCGTTGCCTCCCTGCGCGATGAACAAGGGCGGTTCATCAACGACATCAATCGCAAGTTCCCGTTCCGCAGTCGTCTGAACGAGGCAACGCTGGTCCTCGGCATCCCGCCCCTGCGCTGGCTGGCGGGCAAAGTCTCGCCCGATGTGGCCATGTTCCGGGAAATCGGGCGCAATCTCGGCCTGCTCTATACGGCGGTGCGCCGTGCCCATGGCACACCGATCATCGTCGATTCGACCAAGAACCCCGGCACCTTCAAGAATGTCTGGATGGAAAGCGACGAGCGCGACATCCGCTTCATCCTGCTGGTTCGCGATGGCCGCGCGGTCACCGCCTCGCGGATGCGGCGCGATGGCTATTCGATGCTGCGCTGTGCCGAGGTCTGGCGCAACGAGCACCTCAAACGCATGGCCGCCAGTGCCACCGCCCGCCGCGCCAAACGCCGGATCGTCCATTACGAAGACCTGGCGACCGACCCAAGAGGCGTGCTCGAGGGCCTGTGCGACTGGCTCGGCATCACGTTCGAAGAGGGGATGCTCGATTTCCGCGCCGAGAGTCACAATGTCGGCGGCAACCCGATGCGCCTTCGCAAGACCGAAACCGACATCACGCTGGACGAACGCTGGCGCGACGAGCTGACCGCCGAAGACCTCGCCACGTTCGACGACATCGCGGGGCGAATGAACGAACGCCTCGGCTACGGCGCGTAGGGCGGGCCGAACAGGATGCTTTTCAACTCCTTCGAGTTCCTGTTCGTCTTTCTGCCACTGGTTCTGCTTGCCTATCACGCGGCGCTGCATTTCGCGGGGCTGCGCGGGGCAAAGGCGGTGCTGGTCATCGCCTCGCTGGTTTTCTACGCCTTCAGCCGGGTCGATCACCTCGCCATCCTGCTTGCATCGCTGGTCGTGAACTATGGGCTAGCGCGGCGCATCCTGGCCCTTGGCGAGGATCATGACGGCCAGCGAAAGGGCCTGATGCTCGCCGGGATCGTGTTCAATCTCGGCCTGCTCGGGTTCTTCAAATACGCGAATTTTCTGGTCGGCGATGTTCTGGGCATTGCCGAGGCGATTGGCTGGGAACGGATTGTCCTGCCCATCGCCATCTCGTTCTTCACCTTTCAGCAAATCGCATTTCTGGTCGATGCAAGGCGCCGCGAGGTTCGCCATATCGACGCCTTGGACTATTGCCTGTTCGTGACGTTCTTCCCGCAACTGATCGCAGGACCCATCGTCCACCACAAAGAGATGATGCCGCAATTCGCGGCGCGGCGACGCGGGCCGGACTGGACCGATGTGGCGGTCGGCCTGACCTTGCTGGCCTTTGGTCTGGCAAAGAAAGTCGTGCTGGCGGATTCCGTCGCCGTCTATGCCACGCCGATCTTCGGGGCCGCCGATGGCGGGTATAGCGTCTCGACAGTCGAGGCATGGATCGCGGCGCTGGCCTATACGCTGCAACTCTATTTCGACTTTTCCGGGTATTCCGACATGGCCATCGGCCTCGCGCGGCTCTTCGGAATACGCCTGCCGACCAATTTCTATTCACCCTATAAATCCACCAGCATCGTCGATTTCTGGCGGCGCTGGCACATGACCCTGTCGCGGTTTCTGCGCGATTATCTCTACATCCCGCTTGGAGGTAGCCGGGTCAGCGAACCGCGCCGATACCTCAACCTGTTTCTGACCATGCTGCTGGGCGGAATATGGCACGGGGCGGGCTGGACCTTTGTGGTCTGGGGCGGGCTGCATGGGGTTTATTTGGCCGTGAACCACTTCTGGATCGGCCTGACCAGGCGAGGGCCGCTGGCCGCCCTGCCCACCGCACCGCGCGCCTTCAAGATCGCCCTGACCCTGCTGGCGGTGATCGTCGCATGGGTGTTCTTTCGCGCGACGACCCTGTCGGGCGGATACACCATCTTCTCCGCCATGTTCTGCCTCGATGGCGGGTGCACGGCGCCGATGGACATGCGGCGCTACCTCGTACCACTGGAATCGGCGGGCCTGTCCTTTACGGGCGAGAATATCGTTCCGCTCAGCCAGCTACCGATGGCCGCCGCTTGGATCATCGGCTTGCTCGCGGTGGCGCTGTTCATGCCCAACACGCATCAGATCATGCGCCGCTATCGCCCGACCATCGACGCCCCGGTCGCGGTCGAGGCCCCCACGCGCCTGCGCTGGCGTCCGACGGGCCTTGGCCTAGCCTGGGCGATGTTGGCGGCGGTATCGAGCATCCTGTTGCTGGGGCGTGCGACCGAATTTTTGTATTTCCAGTTCTAGGGGGCGCGTGTGAGAGGATATGTCCTGCGCCTGATCGGCGGTCTCTTCGCCTTCGTCGCGGCGATCTACGCGATGAACTGGGCCGTCGACCCGTTCGGCTATAACGGCACCCGGCTGGTGGACTATGACCGGCGGCTGGTTTCCTACGAGCTGGGGCGCAATGCCTACAAGATCAGCGGTTTTCGTCAGTGGCAGGGCGATACCGCGTTTTTCGGGGACAGCACCGTCAACATGATCGACCCGGAAAAGGTCGCGCCAGAACTGACCGGAGACATCTACAATTTCGGCGTCGGCGGCCAGACCCTGTTCGATACCATCGACGCAGTGCGCCATGCCGTCGCCGTCAAGCCTTTGCGCCGCGTCTACATTGGCGTGCCCTTTCGCCATTTCGACGACCGGTCCAACACGCGGGTCTTTGCCGAGAATGCCGAGGCCATCCGCTCGCCCCTGCGGGCAAATCTGGCGCTCAAGACCACCGAGGCTTCGCTCGCCGGTATCGGCCATATGACGGGACTGGCGCGCAAGACCCCGCGTGACCCCGAAGCCGTCGCCTCGGATCGCGACATGCGCATACGGCTGAGCGGGATGCGCAACAAGTATGTCGCCCGCGCCGCCCCGGACACCCTGATCCCGGCCTTTGAGGCGCTGCTTTGCGACCTGAACGATGCGGGGATCGAGGTCACCCTCTTCACGCCGCCCGCCAGCCCGGAAGCCCGGGCCGAGGCGCTGGTTCATGCCGAGGGCTATCAACGCTTCAAGGAGTGGGTGACGGGGTTGGGCCGCCATATCGACTATGATACCGGCGAGACCCTATCGGCGGACCCCGGCAACTTCTATGACCATAACCACCTGAAGCCCCGCGCTGGCCGCGCGCTGCTGATCGACATCCTGCGCGATACGCCAGAGCTCGGGCGCGTGAGTGAAGGGACGCTCCGATGCCCCGACTGACCCCAGCCCGACTCTCCGCCATTCTGGCCAAGGGACCGCGCGTTATCTTCGTGCGCGGCACTCAGGAGGCTCGGCTGCACTGGATGTACGCGACCGGTGCCTGGGGGCGGATCGACCGCGCGGCCACCCGGCGCTGGACGCCGGAGCGCGCCGAGCGGCTGACGGCGGCACGCCCCTCGGCGACCTTTGCGGAAGGAGCCGCCGATGCCCTGCGCGCGGCGGCAGAGGACGGCACGCTCGACCGGACGGCGATGCTGGAGCGCGCCGAGCGCATTGCCCGCCGCGATTTTTCGATCTTCTCCGCCCCCTTGCCGCGGGAGGGACCATGGCCATGGCTACAGGATTGGCGCTTTGGCACCGAATGGCCCCCCGGTCCCGCAAACGGTTTCAGCCATTATGGCAAGCGCGACCAACCCTATGACGTGAAATTCCCGTGGGAATTGAACCGCCTGCAATTCCTGCTGCCCCTGCTGCAAGGTGCCGTACTCGACCCGGCCAGCGGCCATCTGGAAACCGCGCTGGCGATCCTTGAGGACTGGCGCGCGGCCAATCCACTGGCGGGCACGGTCAACTGGAACCCCATGGAAACCTCGATGCGCGCCGTGACCCTCGTCATGGCGCTGGAAATGGCCCGGGCCGCCGGGGCCAGCGCCGCCCAGCAAGCGCCGCTTCTGGCCGACATCGACCGCTGCGCCCACTTCGTCGAGCGGACCATCGAGGATACGGACATTCGCGGCAATCACTACACCGCCAGCGTGACCGCCCTACTCGTCGCCGGGGCAGCCCTTGGCCCCGAACTCAAGGCCGCACGGCGCTGGTTCACCTATGCCGCCACCCGGCTGGATCGTGAAATCCTCGGGCAAATCCTGCCCGACGGGGTGAATTTCGAGAAAGCGACCTACTACCACCGCCTCGTCAGTGATCTGTTTCTGGTCTGCGATGCAGTCGCCACTCGCTTTGGCAGTGCCCCGTCCGATGCGGCGAAAGAGCGCCTGCGCGAGTCGGTGCGCGTCATGCGCCTGTTCCAGCGGCCCGACGGTTTCTGGCCGATCATCGGCGACAGCGACGATGCCGAGGTCTTCACCATGGACTCCCGCGCGATTCAGGACCATGGCGCAACCCTTGCCGTCGCCGCCGCGCTTTATGGCGACCCGGCGCTGGCCCCGGCGCGCCCCTCCCCCGCCTCGGTTTGGATGACGGGGACGGCGGCGCTGCCCGAACCCGAACCCTTTGAGAGAACCCGCTTTCTCGACGCGGGCGGCTTTGCCATCATCCGCGAGGACGATACCCAGCTGATCGTCGATGTCGGCGAGGTCGGCCTCGCCGGTCGCGGCGGCCATGGCCATAACGATATTCTCAGCTTTGATCTCAGCTTCGGCGGGCGCGCGGTCATCATCGACCCCGGTTCGTATATCTACACCGGCGATCTGGCGGCGCGGGAGCGGTTTCGCCGGACCGATGCCCATAACGGGCTGGTGCTCGACGGAGCCGAGATTGCCAGCCTCGACCAAGGCCCGTTCCGCGTCTCGCCCGAGGCCGTACCCCTGCCCGCGACCATGACCCGCAAGGGCCACGTCTGGTATATCGAGGGCGGCCATGGCGGCTATCGCCGTCTCGATGACCCCGCCCTGCACCACCGGCGCTTTGCCTTTGATCCGAGCGCCGAAACGCTGGAAATCACCGACCGCGTCGAATCCGGCGCACCCCATGCCGCCGAGCGGTTTCTGCACTTCGCCGCCGATGCCAAGGCCGTGATCGACGGGCAATCGTGCGAGATTACCCTTGGCCCCGTTTCGGTCATCGTGTCATGGGATGAGGGCACAACGGCCCGGCTCGATGAAGGAGAGATCAGCGATGGCTATGCACAAAAGCGTCCGGCCCCGGTTCTCGTTCTTTCGGACCGGTTCGGCGGCGACGATCCCGAGCGGCGCTTGCGGATCGAGCGGGTATCGCGTTCCTGACCCGACCCGCCGCGCCATCATCGCCGGACTCGCGGCGGTTCCGTTTTTGCCGAATGTCGCTAGTGCAAACACCGTCTCCGTGCTCGATTTCGGGGCGCGGGGCGACGGCTATACCGACGATGCCGCCGCGTTTCAGGCCGCCATCGGCGCACTTGCCCTGACCGGCGGCACCATCGTCGTGCCCCGGCCCAGCGTCGGCTATGTCATCGGCGATGGGCGGCGACCGGGCACCAGCCTGCGCTGTCCCTCCGGCGTTGCGTGGCAGGGCGAGGGATCACGCATCATCCACCGCGCCCGCACGCCCGAGGGCCGGAACGAGCTGTTCGATATTCGCGATGTGTCCGATGTGACCGTCGACGGCTTTATCGTCGATGGCGAGGAACAAGTGCGCAAGGCCGTCAAGCTGAGTGGCCAAACCCAGCGCATTGCCCTGCGCAATATGGAAATTTTCGACTGCGTGAACTTCGCCATTGCCTGCGGCGATGACGATTCCGTTTTTCAGGATGTCTTGGTCGAGCGGATCAGCATCTCCGGCGCTTGCGGCGTGGCGGGAACCGGGTCGGGGATCAACTTTTTCCCGCGCCTTCAGAGCGGCGACGCTCCGGCCTCACGCGGCCTGACCATGCGGGATTTGACCATCGAAGTTTCCGACGGGCGCAATCCAAAGCACAAACCGAAATTCGAGAAAAAACAGAAATCCGGCCCTCAATGCATCAAGCTCAATAATCTGATCGGGGCGGTGATCGAACGCTGCAACGGGTCCGGCGCGGCCATCGCGGGAATCAACGTCTCGAATGGCACGACTGATCTGACCATCTTGGACAGCAATCTGAGTGCGAATACCTGGGGCGTTCGCATCACTTCGCGCAGTAATGACTCAACCACCGTGACCCGCAACACCACCCTGCGCCGCGTTTCGACCAGCGGCAATCGCAAGGCTGCGGTGGCAATCGAAAGCGGGACGTTCAACACGCGGATCGAGGACTGTCGCTTAGAGGGCGCGATCGCCCTGACACGCTCGCCCCAGCGCCGGGTCCAGATTGCCGAACCAAGGGGCAAGGGCCGGGCGACATGGAAGGATGCGGCGGGCCGCAACGTAAAGGTCAGCGGACGCCGCAACAACACGGTCATCCTGCAAGACAACAACGGCACCATGCGCCTCGACTCCCTGACAGACGAGCGCGGGCAGCGTGTTGCGGTCATCGGCGAGACGGATTTCGGCACCATCAGCGGCCTGACCATCCTCGGCGGCGAGATTGGCGGAATCAAAACCCAGGGCAAGGTCAAACCAATCCTGACCGGTTTCCTGATGGAGGGAACGCGCATTGCGCCGGGGGGCAAGGTCAAGCTGCCGCCCCAGCGATAGGGCTGGCCATGACCTTCGAACAGCGGGTGCAGGACCGGACGGCGGTCATCGGCGTCGTCGGCCTCGGCTATGTCGGGATTCCGATTGCGCTGGGATTTTCCGCCGCCGGTTTTCAGGTGCTCGGTCTCGACATCGACGCGGATCGGGTCGCGGGCCTGAATGCGGGCAAGAGCCTGATGCGCCACGTACCCGACGAGCAGATCACCGCCATGCTGGCGCGCGGGTTCGAGGCAACGACGGACCCCGCGCGCATAGCCGAGGCCGATGCGCTGATCATCTGCGTGCCCACGCCCCTCGACAGCCACCGCGAACCCGACCTGAGCTTCGTCACCGGCACGATGGACGCCCTCGCGCCGCATCTGCGCACCGGACAGCTTCTCAGCCTCGAAAGCACGACGTGGCCCGGCACCACCGAAGAAGTGCTGCGCCCCTATATCGAGCGTGCGGGCCTGACCATGGGCGAGGATTTCTACCTCGTCTATTCTCCCGAACGCGAAGACCCCGGCAATCCCGACTATACCACCAACACCATTCCCAAGATCGTCGGCGGCACGACCCCCGCCTGCCTCGCGGCGGGACTGGCGCTCTACGGCACGGCGGTCGAGCAGGTGGTGCCGGTCAGTTCGACGGCGGCGGCAGAGATGGTCAAGCTGCTGGAAAACATCCACCGCTCAGTCAATATCGGCCTCGTCAACGAGATGAAGGTGGTCGCCGAACGTATGGACCTCGATATTTTCGAGGTGATCGACGCCGCCGCCACCAAGCCCTTCGGCTTTACCGCCTATTATCCCGGACCGGGGATCGGCGGGCACTGCATCCCGATTGATCCGTTCTACCTGACTTGGAAGGCGCGGGAATACGGTCTGCATACCCGCTTTATCGAACTGGCGGGCGAGGTGAATGCCGCCATGCCCGACTATGTCATCGACCGATTGTTCCGGGCGCTGAACACGCGCGGCAAGGCGATCAAGGGCGCAAAAGTGCTGGCCCTCGGCATCGCCTATAAGCGCAATGTCGAGGATATGCGCGAAAGCCCGGCGGTGCTGGTGATGGAGCGCCTGCGCGATCTCGGCGCGGACCTGTCGTATTCCGATCCCCATGTCCCGCGCTTTCCAAGGATGCGCAAACACCGCTTTGAGATGACGTCAACACCGGTGACGCCCGAGACGCTGGCGGCACAGGATGCGGTGATCCTGCTGACCGACCATGACGATTTCGATTACGCGATGATCGGCCAGCACGCACCGCTGATCATCGACACGCGCGGCAAGTTCAGGGATGGCGGCGATACAGTCGTGCGGGCGTGATCCACTATTTGGCATTGCCCCGGGCTTGATCCGGGGCCTATATCCGCGTCAGCAAATCCCGTATCAGGCCGCCTCGGCGCGCTGTTCACCTTCAAGGCCGCGGTAAAACGCGATCAGGCGTTCGGCCTCGGCACCCCAATTATATGTCTCCAGCACGGCCTTGCGGCCATTCTCGCCCAGCCTGCGCCGCAGTTCAGGATCATTGGCCAGACGGTCGAAGGCTTCGGCAATCGCGGCGGGGTCGCTGACATCGACGATCAATCCGGCCTCGGTCTCCCGCACGATCTGCGCGACCTCGACGGCAAAATCAGGGACGATCACCGGCAGGCCAGCCAGCATGTAATCGAACAGCTTGTGCGGCATCGCATGGGTGAAATTCAGCAGGACCGGCTGGAACATGATCAGACCGATATGACACGCGCGAGTCGCCGCCGGTACGGTCTCGTAGGGGATCCATTCCTTGTGCTCGACGCGATCCGCCACGCCGAGTTCCCGGGCGCGATCCAGAAACTCACCGTCGGTCCCATCCCAGAACGACCCGATCACCCGGATAGACAAGTGCTGAGACTTCGCCAGCGCAAAGGCCTCCAGCATTTGCGGCCATCCCCGCTGGCGGTTGATGCCGCCGAGATGGATCATGACGCACTGGCCGTCGTCCGCCCGCACCGGTTCGACCGCCGCCTCGTCGTCGAGTTCCACGTAATTCGAGATGACGATCTGTTTTTCGCGCGAGGATTCCGGGTAATCCACCGCCACCGATTGCTTGGCCAAGATCATGTGATCCGTCCCGCGCACCATGGGCCGAAAGGCCAGCCGGAACAGCTTCATCACCAGCGGACGAAACAGGCGCGGCACGCGGTTTTCGGCAAAGTTCGACGAGTAGATCTCGTGAATATCGAAGATCAGCTTCGCGCCGGTCTTGCGCTTCAAGAACAATCCGACCAGCCAGGAATCCACTTCGTTGCAGTGATACACATCCGCCGGAACACTGCGCGCGGCCTTGTAGACCCGGAACACCTGCATCGCCCGGTTCCAGAGCGATTTCGCGCCCTCGAACTTCACGAGGCGCACGCCGTCGACCATCTCGGGCTGGCCGGTATCGCGCACGACATGGGTGACGTCGAAGCCGGCGCGCACAAGGCTCATCGCCTGTTTGTAATGCACGCGCTTGTCATCGGATGGATGCGCCGAGGAGACGAAACAGATGCGGAGGGGTCGGCCCTCACTCACGCTCACCAGACGCCCCGCGTATCGACGACGATCTTATCGTCCAGCCGCGCGCGGTCGATGGTCTTGAAGTCGGAGTGATCGACAAGCAGCACGCAGATATCGGCCTCGGCCAGCGCCGTATCGAGGTCGGCCTGCTCGACGCCAAGATCAGACAGCGCACTCGGCAGCGCCTTCACATGCGGCTCGACGGCCAGAATACGCGCGCCGCCTGCCGCACCGAGCCGCCGGGTGATTTCGAGCGCCGGACTTTCGCGCAGGTCATCGACATCGGGTTTGAACGCGAGGCCAAAGCAGGCAATCACCGGGTCTTTCAGCTTCGCGGCCTTTTCAGTGACTTTGCCAATCACCCATTCAGGCTTGCCGTCATTGACCGTGCGCGCGGTGCGGATCAGCTTTGCCTCTTCGGGCGCACTGTCGACGATGAACCACGGATCGACGGCAATGCAGTGCCCGCCCACGCCGGGGCCGGGTTGCAGGATCGAGACCCGCGGATGCAGGTTCGCCATCTTGATCAGTTCCCAGACATCAATGTCGAGCCGGTCACAGATCAGCGAAAGCTCGTTCGCAAAGGCGATATTGACGTCCCGGAAAGCATTCTCGGTCAGCTTCGCCATCTCGGCGGTGCGCGCGGTCGTGACGATGCACTCGCCCTTGACGACGATCTTATAGAGATCGACAGCGGCCTGCGCGCATTTCGGTGTCATGCCACCAACCACACGGCTGTTCTCGATCACCTCGATCAGGATTTTTCCCGGCAGAACCCGCTCGGGGCAGTGGGCGACACGAATGTCGGACGCTTCGCCGGCCTGTTGCGGAAAGGTCAGGTCCGGGCGCTCTGCCGCGAGCCACTCGGCCATTTTCTCGGTTGCACCCACGGGCGAGGTGGACTCAAGAATGATTAGGTCGCCTGTCTTCAGCTTCGGCGCAATCGCCTTCGAGGCGGCCTCGATATATTTGAGGTCCGGTTCGTGATCGCCCTTGAAGGGCGTCGGCACGGCGACGATAAACCCGTCCGCCTGCTCGACCTCGGTGGTCGCGCGCAGCTTTCCGGCTTCCACAACCCGGCGCAGCAGCACATCGAGATCAGGCTCGACGATATGCGGCTCGCCCGCATTGATCGACCGAACGGCCTCTTCGTTCACATCGGTGCCGATAACCTCGACCCCGGCATCGGCAAAGACGGCGGCGGTGGGCAGGCCGATATAGCCCAGCCCGATAACGGAAATACGCGAAATCACGGGATCAACTCTTTTCCAGAAGGGAGGCGACGATGCGGCCTGCTGCCTGACCATCGCCATAGGGGTTGTGGGCACGAGACATCGTCGAATAGGCCGTACTGTCGTCGAGCAGGTGGTTTGCCTCGGTCACGATGGCGGCGGTATCGGCGCCGATCAGCTTGACGGTCCCGGCGTCGACCGCTTCGGGCCGCTCGGTCGTGTCGCGGGTGACCAGAACAGGCTTGCCGAGGCTGGGGGCCTCTTCCTGAATACCGCCAGAGTCAGTCACGATCAGCGACGACCGGTTCATCAGCCACACGAAGGGCAAGTAATCCTGCGGCGGGATCAGGTGGACGTTGTCGACATTGGCCAGCACGGCATTGGCCGCGTCCTGCACCTTGGGATTGAGATGGACAGGATAGACAACCTGCACATCACCCCGCGCCGCCAGTTGAGCCATCGCCTCGCAAATGCGGACAATACCGCCCTCGTGGTTCTCGCGCCGGTGGCCGGTCACGAGGATCAGGCGTTTGCTGTCATCCAGCATCGGATAGGCCGCGCGCATCTCCGCCTCGACCTTATCGGCGGACAAGGCATTGTCGCGCACCCAGTAGAGGGCGTCGATCACGGTATTGCCGGTGACTTCGACCGCATCCGCCGCCACATTCTCGCGCAGCAGGTTCTCGCGGGCCAGCGCCGTCGGCGCGAAATGCCGGGTCGTCAGCGCACCGGTGATCTTGCGGTTCATTTCTTCGGGCCACGGCGAATAGATATTGCCCGTGCGCAGGCCCGCCTCGACATGGCCGACCTTGATCTGCTGATAAAACGCCGCCATCGCCGCCGCCATGGTCGTGGTCGTGTCGCCGTGGACCAGCACCCAATCAGGTTTCATCTCGGCAAAAACCGGCTCAAGTCCCGACAGGACCGCGGTGGTCACATGGGTCAGCCCTTGCGCGTGTTGCATCACCTCAAGATCATGGTCCGGCGTCACGTCGAACAGGCGCACGATCTGATACAGCATCTCCCGATGCTGACCGGTGACCACAACGCGGGAGTCGATGCCCTCGGCGGCATTGAGCGCCTGCACCACCGGCATCATCTTGATGGCCTCGGGCCGCGTACCGAAAACACTGACTACACGCATGATCTGCTAGGTTTCTCTGGGTTATAAGGGCGGGCCGGAAAGCGGCTTACTTCTCTTAGATCGACTCTGCCGAGTCAACGCCGTTGTTGCTATGCAACATACATGAAAACCGCCGGGAACCGGAGATTTCGAGGGTGCCGCACAGGGCGAAGGCAGGCAGGCGCAGGCCGAAACCCGGGCTGTAATGGGTATCCTCCAGCGACCATTCGAGGGCTGTATCCCCGGTGAAGGTCGCGACCGTACGAAGGCCATCGGTCAGCTGGAATGTGGCCGCTCCGACACGCTCGATGCCCAATGCGGGATTTACCCGAAAGGCGATGCGCGCCATGGGTGTGCCGGGCGATGGGCGCGCCGGGTCCAGCCGGTCCTCGATGACCAACCCGCCCTGTTCCAGCGCCACCCGGCGATGGTGAATCCAGCCGGGAGAACGCGCATAGCCGTCATGACCCGCACTGGCAAAAGCCACGCCGCCCTCGATCCCCGTTTGCCGGTCGATGATCCGCGCCTGCCGCCCACAGCGAAAACCCGCCCACAGCTCCGACGAGTTCAGCCCGTCCAGCGTCACCGTATTATGGTGCGCCGTCCCCCGTTCGCGCATCCGCAACTCGCCCTCGCCATAGACCGAGGTGCCGCCATTGACGAAAATGCGGGTCTCGCCGACGGACACTTCGATGCTCAGGGTATCGGCATGGCCATGGCCGGGAATGGAGCGCGCGCCCACGGCACCGGCATCGAAAAACGCGGTGATGCCACTACCTGAGAGCCGCGAATAGCCACTATCGGGCAGGTCTATCAGCCCCGCTTCCTCGGATGATTCAAAAGATGCCCCCCGAGCATTGTCATCGTCGGGCTTGACACGACGATCCAGTTCCGAACCCACCGCTCTGGACCCTCGGATCAGGTCCGAGGGTGACGTTTCATCTAGGCTACTCATACCCAGCCGCCCGGCATAATCCGTAATCGCCGCCGGTTCCGGCGCAATCCCGTGCGCGCCGTCGCTAAAGAGGGCAATCCGGCCATCGGAATGCTTCATCACCGCCAGCCACGAAAGCTGTCCCGGGATTGCCGCCCGCAGCCCCGCCGGAGCCTCGCGCCCATAGGCCGCGAACAGGTTCACGAGGTCGAGCGCATCTTCCAGCATCGACCCGTGATACATCGTCGACAGCTCGTAATGCCCGCCATCGGGCAGAATTTGCTCGCGTGTCTCGGCCTCGATGATCGCGGTGCCGGTTTTGAGCCAGCGGTCAGCCTCGGCCCCCTCGAAGAACAGACCCGCAAAGCACAGGGCCTTGCCATTCGCGTAGAGGTGATTGGCCCCCAGATGGGTCTCAAGCCGATCCGCCAGCGCCCGTACCTGTACCGCAAGGCTTTCGGCCACCGCCACATCCAACGGCCCCTCGCGCAGCGCCCATTTGATGATATTAACGATCCGCCGCGACAGCGGATACGGCTCCCATCCCGGCCCCTCGACGGGCGGATTCTCGGCAACCCAGCGCGCCAACAGCGCCCGGTGCGCCTCGACCCGCTCGCCCGCCCCCTCGGCATTCAGGTCATCGAAATAATGCAGGTTATAGAGCCACAGCAGCGCCTTGTCGGGCGCGCGCCAGTCCCCGCCGCCGGTCTCGTTCAGAAACGTAAACGTCTCCGCACCGTCCCAGCTTTGCGCGGGCACACAGGGTCGAACCCATCCCTCGGGCATCGCCCGCACCGGCACGGCACCTGCCGCAGGCATCGGCGGCTTGCGCAGCTTTCGCCGCACCCGCGTCATGATCTGGGGCCTGGTCATGACCTTCACGGTCCGCCACAACCGCCCTGCCCGCGCCAGCCGACCGCGCATCAGTCGATGCGGATCGCGCGGCCACCGCCCCGCATGGACTCGACCGCCGCGAAGGTGGCGCGCATGGTGTTTACGGTCTGCTCGAATGAGATCGGCGCATCGCCCTTGCCCTCGGCAAACGCCTTCAGCGCGGCGAGTTCGGCGTCATGGCCCTTGTCCTGACGCATATACCGCCCGCCGCCCTTCACGCCGTAGGTCTTGGTCCGCATGAAGTTATCGAGTTCCGCGACTTTGCCATCCCACATCGCCGTGCAGCGTTCCTTGGGGTAGGATTTCGCGCCCGTGGCGATATAGGCGACCTGGGCCACCGACCCGTCGGCAAAACCGAGCGTCATCGCGACATTGTCTTCGAGGTCCGGCCCGCTCGCGGGTTCCTGCTTCATGGCGGTGACAGAGGTAATGGGCGAGTCCGTCAACCACGCGACGAAGTCGATGAAGTGGCACGCCTCGCCAATAATGCGTCCGCCGCCAATCTCGGGGTCTTGATAGGGATTATCGGCAGGGATGAACCCGGCATTACAGACGAATGAGCTAAAGGCAGGCCCGACCCGCCCCTTCATCGCGTCCTTCATGGCAATCGCCGAGGGTGCGAAACGGCGGTTGAAACCCACCATAACCAGCGGCGCGGCGCCCTTATCGGCGGCAATCGCTTCACGCTCGGCGATGATCGTGTCGAGTTCGTCGCCGGTCAGGCAAAGCGGTTTTTCGACGAAAACATGCTTGCCGGCCTTCATCGCCTCGATGGTCAGGCGCGCGTGGGTGTTGTGCGGGGTCGAGATGATGACGGTCGAAATCGCCTCATCGTCAAGGATCAGCCGATGGTCACTGACACTCTCGCCCACATCAAAGCGTTTCGCGGCCACGGACCCGCTGACGCCTTGGGAGCTGGCGATGCTGCGCACCGTCGCGCCTGCCTTCTTGAGACCGGGCAGTAGCTTCATCTGGGTGAACGGTCCTGCGCCGATGACGCCAAAGGCCCCGCCGGTTTTCGTCAGGGCGGCAGGCGTCATTGTCACCGACGGTGCGCGCAGGGTCTCTTCGGCTTGCTCGGCGTCATATTCCAGCACGATACCGATGGCGCTCGGATCATTCAGCCCCGCATAGGCTTCGGACGCTTCGGCAAAAGCATGGCGGCGGGTGACCAGCGGCGCGACATCGAGGCGACGGGCGCGCATCAGTTCCAGCACTGCTTCGAAATTGCGTTGCTGGGTCCAGCGGACGTAACCGAGCGGATAATCCTGTCCGCCCTCCTCATAGAGCGGGTCGTAGCGCCCTGGCCCATAGGAACAGGAGACCCGGAACGAAATCTCCTTCTCGTAGAAATCCTCGCGTTTCAGGTCGAGGCCGATCACACCGGTCAGCACTATGCGCCCGCGCTGGCGGCACATCTGCGCCGACTGGCTGATGAGCGTGTCGCTCTTGGTCGCGGCGGTAATCATCACCGCATCGACCCCGCGCCCGTTCGAGGCCGCCATGGCCAGCGCCACCGGATCGCTCGACTCGTCCAGCAAATGCGCCTCGGCCCCGAAGGCCCGGGCCTGCTCGACCCGCGCGGCGCTGTAGTCGAACCCGACCACGCGGCAGCCATTCGCCACCAGCAATTGCACGGCGATCAGACCTATCAGGCCAAGGCCCGAAACCACCACCGTCTCGCCCAGGGTCGGCTCGACCAGCCGCAGACCTTGCAGGGCAATCGAGGAAATCACGGTAAAGGACGCGGTTTCATCCGACACGCCATCGGGGATTTTCGCGCACAGGTTCTTCGGGACGCTGACCACCTCGGCATGGCGACCGTTGGAGGCTACCCGGTCGCCCACGGCGAACTCGGTCACGCCCGAACCCACCGCGATCACGGTTCCCGCATTGCAATAGCCCATAGGCATCGGCTGGGAGAGCTTGTCCATCACGCCTTCATAGGTCGCGACAAGGCCATCGGTCTTGGCCTTGTCGATGACCTGCTTGACCTTCTCCGGCTGTTGCCGCGCCTTCGAGATGTACCCGCCCTTGGCAAAGCTGGCGAGCATCCGCTCGGTTCCCGCCGAGATCAGCGAGCGGTTCGTGCGGATCAGAACCATGCCCGCCCCGACCCGCGGGCTGGGGGCGTTTTCGACAAGCAGTTCTCCGGATTTCAGATCTTGAAGCAGCGTCCGCACAGTTCGTCCCTTTTCACTCTGGCCCATTACCCCGAGGCCCCATATTGCGCTGCACCAATGGCACCAAAGAGGTTTCTTGACCAGACCAAATCGTGCGCCATCCATACGTGCCGCCATGGCGAACGGAGTCACGACATCTAAGACGCAAATATTGCCGCCAAACAATTCGAATAAAATTTTATGATACTTATCTATGTTAAGTATTAATACGGACAAATCAAGGAAATTACTCCGAATAAGACCCCGTATATTAATCCGCATTCAACGAGTTTAGCCTTAATTGGCCTCCGCACTTCACTCGTATTTGAACAGCGGAGAACACCGTGACGACCTCAAGCTCCTTCATTGCCAGAACAGCAATCTTTTGCCTTGCCCTCGTCCCGACGACCGCCTTTGCGGACCTCGTCAGCGATATGACGGCCTATGTCGTCACGACGGACGAAGACGGGGTCGAGAGCTACTTTCAGGCGACCAGCGTCAAGCCCGGACAACTGATCGAATACCGGTTGGCCCATACGAACACCTTCCCCGAGGCCATCGGCGGGGTCGCCGTGACTGGCCCCGTGCCCACGGGCGGCATTCTGGTTCCGGACTGGAGCTATACCGACGTGCCCGCCACCTTCGAGGTTCGGGGCGAGTTCGATCCCGATTCCGAGGGCGAGGAATGGTCGACCCTTCCCGCCGAACGCATCGTGATTTTGGAGGATGGCACGCGGACGGTCGAGCCAGCCCTGCCCGAGCACTTCACGGCGGTACGGTGGCGGTTATCCGATGCGATGCAACAGGACGCATCGGTCCATCAAGGATACCGAATTCGGGTCGAATAGTCGGCCCCGAGACCCGGCAGTACCCCCTTTAACCGCTCATCAGCAAACAGACCCACGCGCCGCGACGATAATGCGCTTCGACAAGGAAAATAAGAAATGCAATTCAAGAATCGCACCCTTCGCTTCGGCCTGATGCTGTCCGCCGCCTCGATGGCTGCCGCCGTCAGTTATGCGGCGCCGCCCCCGGCGGGATCGAAGATCGGCAACCAGGCCTCTGCAACCTATGTCAACGCCTCTGGCGATACGGTCAGCGTAACCTCGAACCGGGTCGAGACGACGGTTCAGCAGGTTGCCGGCGTAACGCTGCAAGCGGACAACACCAAGTCGGTCTCACCGGGCGGCAAGGTGTTTTTGCCTCATACCGTGACCAACGACGGTAACGGTCCTGATTTCTTCACGCTGGCCGCCGTTGACGGGGGCACCGGTCCCTATGACTTCACGGCCATCACGATCTTTCCCGATGCCAACTTCGACGGCGTCGCGGACAGCACCACGGCCATTACGCAGACCCCGGTTCTCGCCCAGGGCACATCTTTCGGCTTCGTGATCGAGGCTACGGTTCCAGGTGGCGCGGGGTCGGGCACCAGCGAGACCATCGACGTCACTGCCACCAGTGATTTCAGCCAGACAAACGCACCCCTCGTGACCGATACTGACACCGATACGGTCACGGTCTCGACCGGTCCCGTGACCGAGGTCGTCAAGTCGATGACGGTTGCGGATACGGTTGCCGATGGCGTGATCGGACCGGGCGATACGGTCACCGTGACCCTGACCTATTCCAGCTCGGGCTTCGACGATGCCGATGACCTGATCATCACCGACCAGTTGAGCCAGCACCTGACCTATGTCGCCGGTTCGGGCCGCTGGTCCGATACGGGCAGCAGCGTCGCCATGACCGATGGCGAAGACGCTATCGGCACGGTGGAACCGGGCAGCCCGCTTGGCTTCGAGCAGGAAAACGGCGGCGGCTATCAGATCGCCTATGAATATGACGGCACCGATACGGTCGAATTCGAGATCGACCGCGTTCCCTCGGGCCGAACTGCCAGTGTTACCTTCCAGGCGACCATCGACAGCGATGTGCCCGCCGGTGAACTGACGAACCAGGCGACGCAAACCGTTGGCGGCGTGGCCTTTCCGCCTTCGAACATCGCAAAGATCACGGTCGCCCCGGCCTATCGCGTGACCGCCGCCGATGCCGCCGCGACCAGCTTTAACGGCGACCCGGATGCCAATGTCGATCCGCTGCTCGATGCGGCGCATCTGGATGGCGCGAATGCTTCGGCGACCGACGATGACGGCGTTCTCAACGACGTGGTCGAGGAAGACAGCGATATCCATCAGGGCGGCACCGTCACGATGGAATTCGTGGTGACCAACAACGCCAACGTCACCGATACGATCGGTCTGACCGTCGCCAATGACGGCGTGAACGGCTTCCCGGCGGGGACCACCTTCTCGCTGGTCGGGGCCGATGGCGCAACGCCCGTGTCCGGGCCCATCGGGCCGCTTGCCGCTGGTGCCTTCCAGCGGGTGAATATCATCGCCCGCCTGCCCGCCAATGCAGCTCCGGTCGCCTCGGGATCGAGCAACTACGAGGTGGTCCTGACCGCCCAGTCGACCAATGGCGGTGCAGCCAACACCGCGACCGGTTTGTTCACCGGTGCAGTGCTTGCGGGTGCCGTTGACATCACCAACCGTGACTTCGTGGCACCCGGCGACGAGGGCGATGGTCCGGGCAACGCCACGCCCTTGCTGACCCAGTCCACCGATCCGGGCCAGGCGGTCTCGTTCCCCTTCATCATCGAGAATGACGGGGTGACGGCGGACACCTATGACCTGACGATGCAGCAGGCCCTCCCCGCTGGCTGGACCTTCGAATTCCGGCTGAGTGACGGAACGCCGATTTCGAATACCGGCGTCGTGGGCGCAGGCACCACCAAGGAAGTCTTCGCCATCATCACCCCGCCCTCGACGGCGGCACCGGGCAACACCGATGTGCAGGTCACCGTGACCTCGCCCACATCCGGCCAGAACGACACGATCACCAACACCGTCGCCGTAAATCAGGTCATCGACATGAGCCTGACGGCGGATCAGTCGATCCAGTTGGCCCCGGGCGGCATCGGGTCGGTCATCCATACCCTGCAGAACATCGGTAACGTGACGATCACCGAAGGGGGCATCACGGCGGCAGGGGGCTTCTCGGCCTTTACCGGGACGCTGTTCTACGATGTGAACGAAGACGGGGCAGCCGATAGCGGCGACATTGTCATCGACAACATCCTGGATATCGCGGGCGGTATCGCCCCCGGTGCCAGCGTGCAACTGATCTACCGTGTTCAGGCCCCGGCCAACGGCGCGGCGGGCCTGAGCGAGACTGAAACCCTGACCCTCGAGGCCTCGCTGAACGCGGCCAGCGATGTGGCGGCGGGCACCGTCACGGACGGCAACACGTTCAACAACGCTGTCTCTGACACCGCCTCGGTCGTGTCGGGTGATCTGACCCTGAACAAGCAACAAGGCATCGACGCGGCGTGCAATGGCACGGCGGTGACATTTGTGACCACCGGCCTCGACGCCAAACCCGGCGAGTGCATCCGCTATCGCATCGAAGCCCTCAATCAGGGCAGCGCCAGCGCCAGCACGGTTACGATCAAGGACACGATCCCCAGCTTTACGACGCTGACGGAATGTTCGGCCAGCGCCTGCGCGATCACCGTGACGCCCGCCGGGACATCGGCGATCAGCCAGCAACCCGCCGAGGGTGCGACCGGTGCGCTCGTCACCACCCATGGCGACCTGCTGCCCGGCGAGTCCGCCAGCGTCGAGTTCACCGTCAAGATCGACGAGTAAACAACACCAGAGGGTCGGGAAACCGGCCCTCCTGATTTGCCCGCCCCGACACTGTCTGCTCCGCGCTCCAACGCGCGCGGTAGAGGAAGAGGTCCATGTGCCAACACCCGAAACCAGAAAGCCGAAAGACCCTGCGCCGACGCGCGGCTGGTCTTGCCGCGCTGCTGTTCGGGTTTCTGGCCGGTGGCATCGGCCATAGCGCGGCACCGCCTGCGAATACGCCCATTGGCGAGTCCGCCGAGGTCAGCTATTTCAATGGCCGCCTCGGCATCTTCGAGACCCTTCTGTCGAACGATGTTGTCGCACGGGTTCCGGAGCTTCCGGCGCTGAGTTTAAGCGTGGCACCTCCGCAATCCCTCGCGGCCACCGCCCGGGGCCGCTATATTTTCGAGGCCACCAATACCGGCAATGTCGATCTCGATGTGCGCTTCAACGCCGCCGAGTTGAATGACGATGCCTTCGACGTTGCGGGCAGGCTCTATCTCGATCTCAACCGCAATGGCATTGCCGATACGGGCGACGTCATCCTCGATCCGGATACACCGGTGCGCTTTATCTCCGGGGCCAGCTTTTCGCTGGTCTATGATTTCCACGTCCCCGCCGGGGTGGAAATCGACGACATCTCTTTGACGGAACTGAGCGCCACTGCAACCGCCATCCGGCAGGGCGGGGAACCGAGCACCCCGATTGTGCAACGGCAACAGGCGCGCACGGTCGTCGAAACGGGCACGCTGCAACTGTCAAAATCCGCCGCCCTGCGTCAGTCCGATCATCAGATCGACTATACCATCGCGGCCCATAACACCGCCGGTGCGGCAATCGCAGCCTATGACCGTATCGGCGAGCTGGACTTGCTGGTCGATGACGTTTCGAGAAGCGCGGTCGTCATCCGCGATGAGATACCGCTCAACACCGTGTTTGCGGCCTTTCGCGACAGCCCGGATTTCGAACCGGTCTATCACATTCGCGGCCAGCCCGAGCATAGCTATGTCTCCCAGCGCCCGATAGACCCCGGCGAGATCGACGCCATCGCGTTTTTGATGGCCAGCGATTTCCAGCCGGGTTTTCGCACGTCGGTCAGCTTTACCGTCTCGCTGCTTGCCTCGATGGCCGAAGGGCTGATCGCCAATGTCGCCGAGACCTATGTCGATGACGGCGAGGGCGTGACGCCGCTCGAATCGAACCGGGTCAGCACCCCCGTTACCGGCAATGGCAGCACGATCACGTTCCGCTCCGGCACCGATGGCCTGCCGGTGACGACGACCGGTTTCGGGCAGGATCTGACCGTGTCGATCACGGCGGCAAGCTGCAATATCAGCGCCGGACTCGACGAGATCGCGGTGCCGATTTCCACCACCGGCACCCTGGACCGAGAAACCGTCATCGCCCGCGAGACCGGTCCCAATACCGGCGTTTTCGTTTCCGCACCCCTCGGATTGATCGAGGCGCTGTCTGCGACGCCCGATAACAATGTGCTCGAGGGGCGACCCGGCAGTACCGCGCGCGCCGCCGTTATGTCCGATTGCATCAATCAGGAACTGAGCGTTCAACTGGCGCTTCAACCCGGCGGTTTTCTCTTCGACAGCGTCACCAACGCGCCGATTGCCAATGCGCGGATCGTGGTGACCGACGCGCTGGACGTCGTGGTCGCCGAGACGACTTCGGACGGCTTTGGGTATTATAATCTGGGGGCACTCGCACCCGGCACTTATAAGCTGATGGTTTTTCCACCGGCGGATTACAACTATCCCTCGGTGCGACAGAGCTTTCCCGGCTTTGGCCGAATCGTCGATTCTCAGGTGTCCTATGGCATCGAGTTCAGTTTCAACGGCGGCGAAGTCAACGAGTTGGACGTGCCCCTTGATCCGACAACCGAGATCGATGTCACGGTGGAAAAGACCGCCGACCGCGACACGATGCGCCGGGGCGAGTTCGTCATCTATACCCTGACGGCGCAAAACCGCATGAGGCAAGGGCTGGTCAACGCGGCAATCGTTGACCGGTTTCCCGCCGGTTTTATCTATGAGGAGGGCAGCGCGCGGCTGGACAAGGCCCCCTTGCCGGGTGAGCCGACGGTATCGCCCGATGGTGTCGTTACCTTTCCGCTCGGCGATCTGGCTGCATCGGGCGAGGTCAGCCTGACCTATATCGCAAAGGCAGGACCGGCATCGGGCCAAGGCGAGAAAACCAACGTGGCGACCCTTCAGGGACTTCAGGCGGGCCTCGGCATCGCCATCGAGTCCGACCCCGCCTTTGCGACCGTCACCGTGGATGACCGGGGCGGCGTGTTCTCGGATCAGGCGGTGGTGATGGGCCGCGTTTTCCTCGACCGCAATGGCGACGGGGTTCAGACCGCAAGCGATGCCGAGGGCAATCCCCATGATGAACCCGGTGTGCCGGGGGTAAAGATCGTCACCTCGACCGGCCTGTCGGTGGTGACCGATGCGCTGGGGCGCTATTCGCTGTTCGGCCTGCGTCCCGTGACCCATGCCTTTGCCCTGCAGTCGGCGACCCTGCCCAAGGGAACGCGTTCGGTCGATGCGGATATCGACGACATTCTGTCGGCGGGGTCTCGCCTGATCGATGCAAAACGCGGCGAGGTCAGGGGCGAGGATTTCCCGCTGCTCTGGACTGAAGAGGCCGCCGCCGATGTGGCCGAGCGCCGCTCGAAATTCGAGGGGCTCGACAACCGCGACTCCTTGCTCCGGTCGGATCTGCCCCTTGCCGCAGGCGGGGCGGGCCGCGTCAGTTCGCGCAGCGAGGCCGGTCTCGACACCAAAACCGAAGTGGTCACCGCCGACCCGGTCGATGCAGATTCAAAACCGGCGGAAACGAAGACCGCCGAGCCAAAACCCATCGACATCGAAACCCGCATCGCAACCCTCGATTCCAAGCTTGGCTTTGTCGACATCGAAGATGGCGCCGAGGTCGCACGATCCGCCCTGACCCTGCGCGTGAAAGGCCCGATGGAGGGCACTCTGCGCCTGGAACTGAACGGCGAGGACATTCCGCGCTCGAAGATCGGGGCCACGGCCATCGACAGCGAAAGCGGCGTGCAATTGCTCGAATACATCGCGCTGGGCCTCAAGCCGAAAGAGAACACCATCGCCGTGATCGTCACCGATCCGTTCGGCAATGATCGCGGGCGCGAGGAAATCAAGGTCTTTGCCCCGGGCAAACCTGCTGCCCTCGTGATCGTTGCGCCGGACAAGGCCCCGGCGGATGCCCGGGCGCGGATACCGATTGTGGTGCGCGTGGTCGATGACGAGGGCCGTCTGGTGCGCAGCCCCGCCGAGGTGACGCTGACCTCGCAAAAGGGCCAGTGGGATGTTCGCGATATTCGCGACACTGTCTTCGGCTTGCAAACGTATATCGACGACGGCGAGGCGAGCTTTGACTTTATCCCCCCCGACCTCGTGGGCGGCGAGATCATCGGCGTCGAGGCCGATTTCGCCAAGGCCGAGGCCGAGATCGGCTTTGTCCCCGACCTGAGCGAGCGCATCTTTGTCGGCGTCGTCGAAGGCGCGTATTCCTTCGGCAAGGAGGGCGACTCGATCGAGGGTTACGTCGAGAAAGACGACCTCTCAGCCTTCGAAGAAACCACCGACGGCCTACGCGGGCAGCTTTATCTCAAGGGCAAGATCCTCGGCGAAAACCTGCTGACCCTGCGCTATGACGGCGACCGGGATACCGGCGAGCGTCTGTTCCGCGACATTGCCAGCGACGAATTCTATCCGGTCTACGGCGACAATTCAGAGCGCGGGTTCGACGCCCAGTCGGACTCGCCGCTTTACGTCAAGGTCGAGCGCGGGCAGTCCTACATCCTTTATGGCGACGTCGCGATCCAGGCCCAGGCGGATGCGATCCGGCTGGGGGCCTATCGCCGCTCGCTGACCGGGGCGCGCGCCCATTACGAGAATGACACCGTCACCGTCGATGTCTTCGTCGCGGAGACAAACGAGGCCCAGCGCGTGATCGAGATTCCGGGGCGCGGTGTCTCCGGCCCCTATGACGTCGATCTGCCCGGCCTGATCGACGGCAGCGAGATCGTCGAGATCATCACCCGCGACCGCGACCAGCCCGCTATCATCCTCACCGCCGTGAGACAAAACCGGCTGAGCGATTACACCATCGACTTCTTTCGTGGGTCGCTGCTGTTCAATCGCCCCGTGCCGCTGATCAACGATGACCTGAACCCGGTCTCGATCCGCATCACCTACGAGACCGACGAGGGCGCGGGCGAGAGCTATTACATCTTCGGTGCCGAGGTCCGCGTGGAGCCGGTGGAGGGCATCGCCGTCGGCTATCGCGAGGTCCGCTCGGATGCCAGCCGCGATGTCGATGAACGCCGCACGGTTCGCTCGGGCTATGCCGAGGCCGACCTGAAGGGCTGGGGCAAGGTGCAAATCGAGCTTGCGCAGACCGAGGACCAGACCGGCGATACCGGCATCGGCGCGCGGGCCTCCTACGAGATCAAGACCGAAAATCATTCCATCCGGGCTGAGGTGGCACGGACGGAAGAGAGCTTCGATGCCCCCAATGCCTCGCTCAGCCCGGGGCGCGAGGAAGTGCGCGTCAGCACCGGCCATCGCCTGAGCGAAAACGCCGACGTCACGACGGACACGATCTATTCACGCAGCCTGGAGACCGGCGAGCGCAGGGTCGGCACCGAACTGAAGGGGCGCTACGCGGTCAGTCCGGCCCTTGCGATCATCGGCGGCGTGCGTGCGACCGAAACCGGCGGCAACGGCGACACGGAACGCGTTCTCAGCGGCATCATCGGCGTCGATTACAGCCCCGAGTTCATCGCGGGCACAACCCTAAGCGCAGAATACGAACAAGACTTCCTCGATGCCGAAAACTGGCGTTTGGTCCTCGGCGGCGATTACCAGTACAGCCCCGCGCTGCGCTTTCACGCCATCAACGAGATATCCAGCACCGAGAGCGGCTTTTTCGGTCTCGGCGGCGGCGATGCTCCCAGCCTGACGACCAAGGTCGGGGCCGAATATCAGTTCAGCCCCGAGGTCAGCACGTTCAGCGAATTCAGACAAAGCGGCGAGGGTACAGGCGGGGTTGCCAGTGGCGTCAAGGGCGACTGGAAGCTCGACGACCGCCTGTCCATGCGCATGGGGGCCGAGCATCTGGAACCCGTCGCCGGGGGCGATGACCGCTCATCGGCGGCGACCTTCGGCGTCACCTACGAGAATGACGAAACGGGGTTGATTGCCAGCAATGATCTGGAACTCGACCGCGATACCGAAGGCTATGGCGTCTATCTCGATACCGCGCTCGGGTACGAGTTGAATCAGGATTTCAGCCTGCTGTTCCGCAATCGGCTCGCCATAGACCTGCGCGACGAAACCCGCCTGCGCGACCGGATGCGGATCGGATTTGCTTGGCGTCCGGCGGATGACAGCCGGATCAAGGCACTGGCGCTTTATGAATATGAGCTGGATGACGCGACCGAGCTGACCGAGTCCTCGCACCGCTGGAGCACCGCCGTGATCTATTCGGCCACCGGCGACCTGCGCCTGAACGCCAAGATCGCGGGCGAGGCTTTCGAGATCAAGACGGACTCGCAAACCCTGTCCTCGACCCTGCATCTCGCCCGCGCCGGGGTCGAGGTCGATGTTCTGAAAGATGAACAGGGTCGCGACCGGATCGCGCTCGGGGGCCATGTCGCCGTTTTCAGTGACGACAACGGCGATAATCTCAGCGCCGCCGTCGGGGTCGAACTGAAGGCCAATGTTATCGAGAACGTACAGATCGGCATTGGCTATAACCATATCGGCGTCAAACAAGACCGCCTACGTGATCTCTATCAGTCCGGTTTCTATGCCCGGCTGAGACTGAAATTCGACGGTTCGGTGTGGGATGAATTCGACAAGCTCGGCTTGTCCGACGCCCTGAATCTGATCGACTGAGCTGACGAGCAAGACCGGGCCAATTTCTAACCGTCTTGCAGTTGCATCGAAATCAGATCGTATTCGATTGCACAGCTCTTGGAACGCTTTTTCCTTTCAAATTCAAAGGCATGTAACTTGAAAATATGCCAGTTTTTACAACTTTAACTCAATGTTTAAAGTCTAAAAACGAGTATTTAATATACATACAACCAAAATAACGTAATGCTTCTCCTGCAACCAATAGGAGAATAAGTCATGCGCACAATTGAATTTAACGACGAACAACTGTTCGATACCGATCCCGTATACACATTCGACGGCAATACGGTCTCGCTTCAGGGCGAAGTCTCTCTGGATGCCGAGTTTCCGGACGATATGGTCGTCAAGGGATATACGACCAACGGGATTGCTGGTTACACACCCGTCACAGCGAGCTTCGGTATTCCGGTGCGCGAAGTCGATGCGACCCTCAACGGCGCGCCGACGGGGTCGATCGTGGTCGGGTACGATGCGCGCGGCAATATATTGTTTGCCGAGCAACTTGCCGAGGGCATGACCCGGACCGTGGTCTCGTTCGAATCCGAGACCAACGGCATCGCCAGGATCGAGATCTGGGACGATGTGCAGACGATGGTCGATAATATCGACCCCGCATCCTTGCTGGACGGTGCGGCAGATGTGGTGGCCGGATTGCTCGACGCCGCGACCGGCGGGGGGCTGCTCGGCGGCGATGATCCGTTTCTCGTGGTCGATCTGGCGGAGATTCTGCCGATTGCCGTCTCCGATGCCGCCGTATCGTTGTCCTATCCTGCGGGAGTGGGGGGCGGCATCGGCCTGCCCGCCTTTGACCGCATCACCTTCGACCGGGATTTCGATGCCTATGTCGAAGGCGATGGCACATTGACCGGGACCGATGGCGAAGACCTGATCGAAGGCGGCGACGATGACGGCTCGATCTCGGGCGGCGAGGGCAACGATGTCATGCGCGGCGGCGCAGGCAATGACACCCTCGATGGCGGCGCGGGCGGCGATTTCATTGATGGCGGCGACGGTACGGACACCGTTGATTACAGCGGTTCTGCCGACGGGGTGGCGGTCGATCTGGGCGACGGAACCGGGTCGGGCGGCACCGCAGAGGGCGACACGGTGGTCGGGGTCGAGAACATTCAAGGTTCGGATCAGGATGACGTCCTGACCGGCTCGGACGCGGCGAATATCCTCCGGAGCGGCGCTGGCGACGATATCCTCTCGGCGGGGGCTGGTGACGATACGGTCATCGGCAATGACGGTAATGACATTCTGGAGGGCGGGGCCGGGGCCGATACGCTTGACGGATCGGACGGCACGGACTGGGTCAGCTACGCGTCCTCGGATGCTGGCGTGATGATCGACCTGAATGTCGGAACGGCGGCGGGGGGCCATGCCGAGGGCGATATTCTGACATCTATCGAGCGCGTCGCCGGATCGGCCCATGATGACGCCCTGACCGGCAGCGACGCGCGCGACTTCATGCGCGGCGAGGGCGGCGACGATACCCTGTCGGGCGGGGTCGGGATTGACCGGCTCGACGGCGGTACGGGGGCCGACATTCTGGATGGCGGCGCGGAAGCCGACTGGGCGCTCTATACCGAATCCTCCGAAGGCGTCGTGGTCAGCCTCACCACCGGCGAAACCTCGGGCGGCGACGCGACCGGCGATACCCTGATCAGCATCGAGAACCTTCAGGGATCGGACCATGCCGACACCCTGACCGGCGATGCGGGCACCAATATCTTGTTCGGCAGGAGCGGTGCCGACATTCTCTCAGCCGGGGGCGGCGCGGACATGCTGGTCGGCGGGGCCGGGGCCGACACCATCGACGGGGGCGGCGGGTTCGACTGGGCCAGCTATGACCGATCCGGCGAAGCCGTGACGATGGATTTCGCCACCGGCATCCATACCGGCGGTGATGCCGCCGGTGACGTGCTGATCAATATCGAGGCGATCCGAGGCTCTGACCATGACGACCGGTTCGTCGGCGATGCGAGCGCCAATCATTTCGAGGGCGGCAACGGCGATGACACCCTGATCGGCGGCGCAGGCAACGATACTCTCGATGGCGGCGCGGGAGCCGACACCTTCGACGGCGGCATCGGGCAGGACTGGGTCACCTACGTCAATTCAGCCAGCGCCGTCACCGTCGATCTTGCGGCGAACACCGCGAGCGGCGGCGATGCCGAGGGCGACACGTTCGCCGAGATCGAGCGGATCATGGGCTCACGCTTCGCCGATGAAATCAGCGGCAGTGCGGAAAAGGATACGCTCGCCGGGGCAGGCGGCGACGACATCCTGCGCGGCAATGGCGGTGCAGACCGGCTCGAGGGCGGCGCGGGCGCAGATTTCCTCGATGGCGGCGCCAGCCTGTCCGATACCGCGCTCTACACCAATTCAGCCGCAGCCGTGCATGTGAACCTGGAGGCCGGAACGGCCACGGGGGGCGAGGCTGCGGGGGATACGCTGGTCGCGATCGAACGCCTTTCGGGTTCTGCCTTCGACGACACCCTGACCGGCGATGCGGGCGATAACGTCCTGCGCGGCTCTGTTGGCGACGACACCCTCAATGGCGGCGATGGAGAGGATGCCCTCCACGGCGAAGACGGGGCCGATACGATGAATGGCGGCGCGGGGATCGACACGGTCAACTACTTTCGCTCCGATGCGGCTGTCGTTATCGACCTCGCGGCAGGCACCGCAAGCGGCGGCCATGCGACCGGCGATCAGCTCTTGAACATCGAAGATATTCAGGGGTCCAATTTCGCCGATGTGCTCGTCGGTGATGCCGAGGCGAATTTCCTGCACGGCAATGGTGGGGATGACGTTCTGACAGGCGGGGCTGGACGGGATATTCTCGATGGCGGGGCCGGGGCCGATACGTTCGTTTTCGGGACCGATGACGACAATGATCGTATCCAGGATTTCGAGGCTGGCACTGATCTGATCCAGATCATCGGTGGCGGCTTCGGCGATTTGCTGATCGACGATCACGAGCTGGGTGCATCGGTAAAGTACGGCACCACCAGCATCGTCGTGCTGGATGTGGCCGCAACGGACCTCGGCGCGGAGGACTTTATCTTCGCTTGATCGCGCGGGGGCGGTCTCTGGTATACGGGCATGGCGAGACAGCGAGGATCGATCCGCCATGCATATCCGGCCCGCCACCCCAGACGACGCACCCGGCATCGCCGCCATCGTCAACCACGAGATCAGGACCGGGCTTGCCATCTGGCGCAACGACCCGCGCCCGGTCTCTGAGATCGAGGCGCTCATCCAGACGCGACTGGCGGCGGGCGAGGCGGTTCTGGTGGCGGACGGCGCAGGCGACGGAATCATGGGCTGGGCCACCTATGGCCCCTTTCGCGCCTATGAGGGCTATGCCCTGACCAAGGAACATTCGGTCCATATCGCCCCGGATCACCGACGCAAGGGCATCGCGAGCGCGCTGATGCCGGTCTTGCTCGACCATGCCGATGCGGCGGGCGTCCACGCCCTGATCGGCTGTATCGACGCGACCAATACAGGCAGTATCGACCTGCATCGCCGTCTTGATTTTCACGAAGTGGGACGGATGCCCGAGATAGGCCGAAAATTCGACCGGTGGTTGACCCTGGTCCTGATGCA
>CALGNO010000144.1 GCA_937958625.1 uncultured Neomegalonema sp. | reverse complement strand
TGGGACAGCTTTACCCGGATGACGCCATCGCCATCGGCCTTGATCTCTTCGATGGATTCCAGCAGCGCCTTGGCCGCCGATTTGGTCTCCTCGCCCCGGTGGTGGTTGAGGGAATCGACGACGTCTTCGGCGGTAAAGGTCTTGCCGTTGTGGAACTCGACGCCCTGACGCAGGGTCAGTGTCCATTCCTTCGCGTCCTTGGTCGCCTCCCAGCTTTCCGCCAGCTCGCCCATGACCTCATCGTTCTGGTCGAGTTCGGTCAGAAAGTTGCGGTTGGTATGGGCCAACTGGATCATGCCGACGCCGCTGAAGGTCGCCGGATCGAGGGAGTCGGTCGTGTTGCCGTCATGGATACCGGCGCGATAGTGACCGCCCTTTTTCGGGGTCTGGGCATGGGCCTTGGACGCACCGAGGGCGATGGCCCCTGCCGCCGCCGCGGTTGCACCCGACGCCATCATCCAGCGCATCACCTGTCGCCGGTCGGCTCCCTCGGCCACCATCGAGCGCAGGCGTTGCTGGTCGGCGGGGCGCAGGTCGGAATAGCTGAGATTATCGCGGGGGTCTTTGGACATGGTTCTCTCCCTGATCGAGCGTCGATCGTATTTTTGTCGTTGGGAGTAACGATGACCGTAGCAGACAGCGAGTCAAGGGGTGTACGGATATTCATCCCCGTCGCGGCGCGGCGCTTATACGTGCTGACCGCCGTTGATTTCGATCTCGACGCCGGTGACGTAGCTGCTTTCTTTGGTGCAGAGATAATAGATCGTGCGCGCGACTTCCTCAGGCTGGCCGAGGCGGCGCAAGGGGATGTCTTTCACGATGTCCTCGGTGCCCGGCGACAGGATCGCGGTTTCGATCTCGCCCGGCGCGATGGCGTTGACCCGCACGCCATGGGGGCCGAAATCCGCCGCCATCTCGCGGGTCAGGGCCGCCAGTGCCGCCTTCGACGTGGCATAGGCCGCCCCGGCAAAGGGATGCACACGCGCGCCCGCTATCGAGGTGACATTGACGATTGCGCCTTCGACCGCCTTCAACTCGTTGAAAAGACCCCGCGCGAGCACGACCGAGGCAAAAAAGTTGACGTGGAACACCCGGCCCCAGCTGCGCAGGTCGGTGGTGAGCGTGTTGAGGCGCTCGCCGCCCTCGCCCTTCGGCGACATGCCCGCATTGTTCACCAAGGCATGAAGGCCGCGACCGTCGAGGCGCTCTTTTATCTCGTCGATGGCGCGGATGGTATCGTCGGGACTGCTGAGATCGACCTGCACATGGTCATCGGCACCGCCCTCCCACGGACATTCCTCGGGGAAAGGATGCCGAGAACAGCTGAGTACCCGCCATCCCGCCGCCGAGAACCGCTTGACCGTGGCGTGGCCGATCCCCCGGCTTGCGCCGGTTAACAGGAGTGTGCGCTTTTCCGATTCGGGCATTCTGGCTGAAATTCCCCTATGTGCTGCCCCCCGTCATAGCGAAGATTTCTGCCAGCGCCACGGATTATGGATAAAGCCGCGTGATCGTCCAGTCGCCCTGGGGCGCTTCGCGGGTCCAGCGAAAGCGATCATGCAGGCGATGCTCGCCATCGGCCCAGAACTCGATCTCGACGGGCATGATACGATAGCCGTGCCAGTGGTCCGGGCGCGGCGGGGCGTCGTCGTGGCGCTCGCGGACGGCGCGCGTGTCCTCGACCAAGCGATCGCGCGAGTCCAGAGGGCGTGATTGCTCGGACGCAATGGCCCCGGCCCGGCTTTGGGGATGGCGCGAGTTGAAATAGGCGTCGGATTGCGCAGCCGAGACCGCCTCGACCGGGCCGCGCACCCGCACCTGACGCCCCAGCGTCTTCCAGTGCATCACGAAGGCAGCCTGGCCATTGGCCGCCAGCTCGCCGCCCTTGGCGCTTTGCGAGTTGGTATAGAAAACGTACCCGCCATCCTCGATTTCCTTGAGCAGGACCATGCGGACATTGGGCAGGCCATCGGTGCCCGCCGTCGCAAGGGCAATCGCGTTGGCATCGTTCGGCTCGCTCTGCCATGCCTCGTCCAGCCAGCGCCGGGTCAGGTCGAAGGGGTTGTTGCCCGAAAACAACTGATCTCGCGCCTCGTTACGCCCGTCGGCATCCCGTTGAACAATTCCCGTCACAGCACATTTCCTCCATCACTGCCCCAATCGTACCGCAAATGGACGGTATGTCGCACAGGGGCCAACGAGTTATCTATGACGCAACGTCGCAACATCACGGAGTGATTTCACAATGACGCTAGCTATTCGCAAAGCCACGGTTGCCGCAGCAGTTCTGGCCCTCGGCCTAGCTGGTTGCACCAACGGTGGGGGTGTAAGTAACCAACAGGTCGGCACCACCGCAGGCGGTGCCCTGGGTGCAATCGCCGGTGGTCTGGCCGGAACGCAGGTCGGCAGCGGACGCGGACGTACGGCAGCGATCATTGCCGGAACCATTCTGGGCGGTGCCCTCGGTGCCGGTATCGGTAACCGTCTGACCGCCGAAGACAATACCTATGCCCAGCAGACCACGCAGCAGGCGCTCGCCAGTGCGCCACCGAACCAGCCCGTGCGCTGGCAGAACCCGAATACCGGGGTATACGGCGATGTCGTTCCCACCACGCCGATCTATCAGCAGCCCTACAGCACCGTCTATGGGCAGCAGCAGCAGCCTGTCTATGGCACGACCTACAGTCAGCCCCAGGCCGTCGATTGCCGCGACTATAAACAGACGATCTTCGTCGATAACCAGCGGTACGAGACCGCGACCGGAACCGCCTGTCGCCAGGCAGACGGAAGCTGGAAAATCGTCTCCTAAATCGAAGATGATATGATGCGACGTGAAGCGGGGCCGTGTGCCCCGCTTTTTTTGTGTGAGAGCTTCAAGAAACAAAATCCCTGTTTCTGGCCCTTGTCTTGCTTTAGATTTCAGGCAACGACAAAACAACGTCTTACGACAGGGTGGCACCATGCGTCCTCTATTTCTCCAACTCACGGCTTCCGCAGCTTTGGCAATCGGCCTTTCCGCCGTCTCCATTCCTGCTTTCGCACAGGAGGATGCCGCGTTTGAAAAGGGCGTCGCCGCCTTCGAGGTCGGCAAGTACGAAGACGCCATCGAGCAGTGGGAGCCCCTCGCAGAGGAGGGAAATGTCGATGCCCTGCGCAATCTGGCGCAGATGTATCGTCTTGGCCTCGGTGTGCAGCAGGATGACGAAAAGGCTTATGAGCTGTATCGTCGGGCCGCCAATCTTGGCTCCGATCAGGCTCAGGTAAACATCGCGTTTCAGCTGTTGACCGGCAAGGGCGTCGCGCAGAACCGCAGCAAAGCTGCCGCCTGGTTTGCCCGTGCCGCCGATGCAGGCAACCCGCTTGCCCAGTACAATCTCGGCCTGATGTACGAAAAGGGGATTGGCGTCGAACGCAATGACGAGTTCGCTATGGAACTCTACCGTGTTGCCGCAAGTCAGGGGCAGCGCCGCGCCATCGCCAGACTCGAAGCGCTCGAAAACGCCCCGGAGGCCGAAGAAGAGACCAAGACCGCCGAGGCGGACGACGAAGCGGAAGACGCTGGCTCTGAAGCAGCCGATGCCGAGAATGGCGCAGATGCCGACACCGAGATGGCCTCTCGCGATGCGAAGGCCGACGAAGACATGCCGACCTACGAATCCGAGGCCGAGGCGGCGGAAAACGGCGATGCCGACCGTCGCCAGCTCGATGTGGTCCGCACCCCCATGCGTAAACCCGGCGAGAGCATCGCCGATGCTCCGAAGGGAACCGACCCTGACGAGATCACGATCCCCGACGAGCCAGACACGATGGCCGAGGCGGAAGAAACCGAAGACCGCAAGCAGACTGGCTTTAACTTCAGTGGCAGCGGCGCGGACGAGTCCGGCGCTGATGCCGATGCGCCAGAAGAGACGGATACCGCCGGGCTGAAGAAAGACTACAGCGAAACCAAAGATAAAATCGCCGATGCCATGAAGAATGAGGCAAGCAACGCCGCCTCGAACAACGGTAACGACGACAGCGCCACGCGCAGCAAGACCGGCGACGCCATGACCCAGCGCGCCGAAACCGCCGAGGATGGGGACAGTGCATCTTCAGCCAGCAAGACCAACGCGATGGCCACGGCCCGTATTCCCAGCGATCCCGTCGCGCGGGTAAAGCTCGCGGAGCAGGCCTATCGCGCGGGTGATTACAGCTCGGCAGCGACGATGCTGGAGCCGCTCTCGAATGCGGGAATGCCGATTGCGCAATTCTGGATGGGCCGCATGTACAACCGCGGCGAAGGCGTTTCCCAGAATCGGACACTGGCCTATAGCCTGTGGCGCAGTGCCGCGTCTGCGGGAAGCCAGCGCGCGGCCACGGCCCTCGCCAACCTCGCATCACGCCTGTCGCCCGAAGAGATTTCTTTCGCAGAACAAGCCCATTTGGAGAGCGGTCGGGCGCGTTGACCCGGTAGACGCAATGTGTACGATTGCGCGGCGCAGGATTGATCCTGCGCCGTATCTTTTTCAAGTGTGCCCACCGCGCCATTTTCGGCCCCGGGGCCGGAGACAAGCATCGTCATGAGCGGACCCGATCCAATCCTTTCCGGTAAACGCGGCCTCGTGATGGGCGTTGCGAACGAGCGGTCCATCGCCTGGGCCATCGCGCGCACCTGCGCCGAACACGGGGCAGAGCTTGCCTTTACTTATCAGGGCGATGCCCTGAAAAAGCGCGTCGATCCGCTTGCCGCAAGTGTCGGTTCCTCAATGGTGCTGCCCTGCGATGTCAGTGATGCGGGATCTGTCGACTCGGTCTTCGACAAAATCGAACAGGAATGGGGCCGGCTCGATTTCGTCGTCCACGCCATCGCGTTTTCCGACAAGGCCGAGCTCAAGGGCCGCTATGTCGATACGTCCGAGGCGAATTTTGACCGGACGATGAATATCTCCTGCTATTCGTTCACGGCCATCGCCCAGCGGGCTGAAAAGCTGATGACCGAGGGCGGCTCGCTGCTGACCCTGACCTATTACGGGGCCGAACGGGTAATGCCGCATTATAACGTGATGGGCGTCGCCAAGGCCGCGCTGGAGGCCAGCGTGCGCTATATGGCCATGGACCTCGGGCCAAAGGGCATCCGCGTCAACGCTCTGTCCGCCGGTCCGATGAAAACGCTCGCCGCCGCCGGAATCGGCGATTTCCGCTATATCCTGAAATGGAACGAATATAATTCGCCCTTGCGCCGGAATGTGACTCAGGACGATGTCGGCAAGGCGGGCTTTTACCTCGTCAGCGATCTCAGTTCCGGCGTAACCGGCGAAACGCACCATGTCGATTGCGGCTATCATGTCGTCGGCATGAAGGCCGAGGATGCGCCGGATATCAGCGTTACCTGATATGAAGGCGAGTGCCATCGCGGCACTGATCCCGAGCGACCGCGCCGGTGCGGGCGATGCGCTCGACCTTGCCCTGCGGCGCTCTCATGGCAGCGGCGACCCTTCTGAGATGCTGGCCTTGCACCAAGTTGCCGTCGAGTATTGGGGCGGCGACGCCGACCGCGCGGCCTTTCACCGAACCCACGCCTATGTCTACGCGCTGGAGGCAGGGGACTGGGCGGCGGTCGAAGCGCTTCGAACCGAACTGGCGGCAGAAGGCCGGATTTAACCAGCGCCGAAGTGACCCCGCCGGGTTTTGCACTATCCTCTAAGGCCTCGCCACTTCTGCCGGAGCCAGTCATGACCCGCATCGCTCTTTTCACCGCCGCAGCCTTGTTTCTTCCTGCCCTTGCCCATGCCGATGTGAAGGTCACGCCCCTCGGCAGTCACGAGGGCGAATTTTGCGCCCGCGACCGCGCCCTGATCTTCGAAGACCCGAATGGCACGCGTATTCTCTACGATGCCGGACGCACGGTGGCGGGGCCGGAGGATACCCGCCTCGGCGAGATCGACGTCGTGCTCGTCAGCCATATGCATGGCGACCATGTCGGCGATCGTCATATCGAGGCCGTGGATGGCGAGGGTAGTGCCTGTGCCAATCCCCATACGCCGGTGAACGCCTTTCCGAACTCGAACAGCGTCGAGATCGCCGCCGCCAAGGGAGCCAAAATGGTGACCGGCAGCGAGATGGCGCGCTTTTTCGGCGTAAAGCTGGCCGCCGCCGGGGGCGATGCCAAGAATTCGATGCTCGCGCGTTTCGGTGCGACGGTCGATGTGGGCGGGGTCAAGATCTCCACGGTCCACGCCCTCCATTCCAACGCCGTATCGCCGGACATGGTCGGAGGCGAGCTGGGCGCGGCGATGAAGGCAACCGGCCTCGGAGCCTATGTCGGCGGCGCAACCGGTTACATCCTCGAATTCAGCAACGGTCTCGTCACCTATCTCTCGGGTGATACCGGGATGACCGCCGAGCAAGAGCATGTCGTGCGCGGCTATTACGAGGCCAAGCTGGCCGTGATCAATATCGGCGACACCTTTACCACCGGCCCGATGGAGGCCGCGTGGACCATGGATGCGCTGGTGCAGCCCAATGCCGTCATCGTCTCGCACGCCAACGAGGCAGCGACGAAGGACGGAAAGGTTTTGAAGGGCACGCGCACGCAGATGTTTCTCGATAACGTCTACAAGCCGACCTACGTGCCGCTGTCTGGGCGCACGATGTCCTTCGACGCCGCCGCCAACTGCACTGCCGGTTGCGAATGACCGTGCCAACCGTCGGCATGACGATCGATCAGATCGAGACGCCTGCTCTGATCGTCGATCTCGATGCCTTCGAGGATAATCTCGACTCGATGCGTCAGATCATTCAGGCATCGGGCGTGCGCCTGCGCGCCCATGCGAAGACGCATAAATCCGTCGATGTCGCCCGAGAACAGATCGCGCGCGGCGGGGCCTGCGGCATCTGTGTGCAAAAGACCGGCGAGGCCGAGGCGATGATCGCCGGGGGCATAACCGATGTCATGATCTCCAATCAGGTGACGGCGCCCTCGAAAATCGCGCGGCTGGCCTCCCTCACGGATAAGGCGCGACTATTCGTTTGTGTCGATGATGCCGACAATATCGCGGCGCTGTCGGCGGCGATGAGGGGGCGGGCGCATGACCTCGGGGTGCTGGTAGAAATCAACGTCGGCAATGGCCGATGCGGCGTCGAACCGGGCGGTGCCGCCTTGCGGTTGGCGCAACAGATAAAGGCGGCGGATGGCCTCGTTTTCTCGGGTCTGCAAGCCTATCAGGGCAATGCCCAGCACATCCGCGATCACGAAATGCGCGCGGCAGAGGTTGCGCGGGTGGTTCAAGCAACCGCAGAAACGGTCAGAGTGCTGGAAAATGCAGGCCTGCCCTGTTCCATCGTGGCCGGGGCCGGAACGGGAACTTTTCCGTTAGAGGCAGACTCCGGCGTCTATAACGAAGTGCAATGCGGCTCTTACATTTTCATGGACGCCGATTACAAGCGCGTGCGCGACGCCAATGATGACCCGCTCGCATTTCGCAACGCGCTATATGTGCTGACCTCGATCATGTCGGTGGCGGGGCAAGGCCGCGCGGTTTGTGATGCGGGCCATAAGGCCGCGAGCATCGACAGCGGCTTGCCAATTATTCAGGATCGACCGGACCTGAACTATCGCGAAGCCTCGGACGAACACGGCGTCATCGACGACCCGGAGGACAGTCTGACCCTGAACCAACGCCTGTGGCTGATCCCCGGTCACTGTGATCCGACCGTGAACCTGCATGACACGATGATCGCCGTACGCGCGGGACAAGTCGAAGCCATATGGCCGGTCTCCGCCAGGGGTATGGGAACCTGAGACTCTACAGCGCCGCCCGCCTCTGTTACGCTGATCTTCGACATGGACGGAAAGGGACGATCATGAAAATCGAAGAAAGCGAAAGCGTACGGGCGGCGCGCGAACGGATGGAAGCCAATCGTGGCGAGTCCGGGAAATTACCCAATCTGGATGCAGGCGGCTTGCGCACAACCATTATCGAACTGTTCGGCGTAATCTTGTGGATCGCCTTGTTTCTCGGCATCGTTGCCTCGCTATGGCAGTTGGTAACGGTGTTTGGCAGCGGCTCGATCTTTGGCGCGATTTCGACATTCGTATCGACGGTCGTGACCGTCGGGGTCGGTTTCGTCGCCCTCGACATTCGTGATCGGCTGATCGCCCGATCTTGAACGGTGCCCTGAATAAAGGGCCAGCGGAGGTGCGGCCCTTTATTTCCCGAAAATTCTAAACACCTAAAATTGATCGCCCGCGCTGGATTTATTGGGCGGATGGTTTGCTTTCTCACTGTTAGCTTTCGGAAACGCAGAAGCGAAGAGTGAGGCGAAGGCTGTGAAAAAACATACAAAACGCTCCCGACCCAACGGCGCATCGCGCAGCAAACCGGCTGAGGCAAAGCCCGCGCCTGCGCCGACAGCACCGACACGGCGGGATATTTTGCGCCGGTATCGCAATCGGGCCATCGCTGTCGCCGTGGTCGGAACCGCCGGATGGTTCATTGCCAATGATGTTCAGGCAACGGCGCGCGAGCATGACCTGACCCGCATCGGCAATGGCATTCCCACCGTGGTTCAGATTCACGACCCGAATTGCGCGATATGTGCTGCGCTGCAAAAAGAAGCCCGCGCGGCCATCGGTGACTTCGAGGAAGGCGACTTACAGTTTTTGGTGGCGAATCTTCGGGATGAGCGCGGGCGTAAGCTGGCCGCCGATAACAGTGTCGGCCATGTCACTCTGCTTTTGTTCGATGGCGACGGGAAACGCCGGGACATCCTGCGCGGTTCGCGCGACCGCACGGAGCTTGAACCGGTCTTTCGCAGGTTCGTTCAGCGGCATGGTCGTTAAGCTGCGCCGAAGCACCTGACACCGTCATGACTTCAATTACAGGCCATCTCGCCGCTAGCCAAAAAAAAGCCCCGATCAAAACCGGGGCCTTTTAAGAAACTGTCTCGGAAGACTCAAAGAGACAAAGCCCGTTGCAAGCCGTCGATCTCATTAAGCTCGCGCTCCGCTTCGGCCTTCATCAGCCCTTCGGTTGACGCGACCTTGGCCTCGGCATCTGCGCGCACCTCTGCGAACATTTCCTTCGTGGCTTCTTCCCGGGGCGAGGCCCGTTCGGCCATGATCGACACGCTCTCGGCGGTGATTTCGGCAAAGCCGCCCGCGATCACATATTCATGCACATTGCTGCCGACACGGATTTTGACGACACCCGGACGCAAGGTCGTCGCCGTCGGAACATGGCCGGGCATGGCCGAAAAATCGCCGTCACTACCCGGTAGCTCGACGACATCGGCCTCCAGCGAGTCCAGCCGTCGCTCGGGCGAGACCAGTTCGACCTGCAAATCGGCCATGGATCAGGCTCCCTCTGCCTGCTTCGCGGCTTTTTCCATGACCGAGTCGATGTCGCCGACCATGTAGAACGCCGATTCAGGCAGATGATCGAACTCGCCATTCGCGAGACGCTTGAACCCGTCGATGGTCTTTTCCAGCGGAACCTGAATACCCGGCGAACCGGTGAAGACCTCGGCCACGTCGAAGGGCTGGCTGAGGAAACGCTGGATCTTACGGGCGCGGGCGACGGCGAGTTTGTCGTCCTCGGACAGCTCGTCCATGCCGAGAATGGCGATGATGTCTTGCAGCGCCTTATAGCGTTGCAGGATTTCCTGAACCTGACGAGCGACGGCATAGTGCTCTTCACCGACGATGGACGGATCGAGAATACGCGAGGTCGAATCAAGCGGATCAACCGCCGGATAAATACCAAGCTCGGAAATCGCACGCGACAGAACGGTCGTGGCATCAAGGTGAGCAAAGGTCGTGGCCGGTGCCGGATCGGTCAAGTCATCGGCGGGGACGTAGACGGCCTGCACCGAGGTAATCGAGCCGTTCTTCGTGGTCGTGATCCGCTCCTGCATCGCGCCCATGTCGGTGGCGAGCGTCGGCTGATACCCCACAGCGGAGGGGATGCGACCCAGCAGAGCGGACACTTCCGAACCGGCCTGCGAAAACCGGAAGATGTTGTCGACGAAGAACAGCACGTCGGCCCCGTCGGCATCGCGGAATTCTTCGGCGATGGTCAGGCCGGTCAGGGCAACGCGGGCGCGGGCACCCGGAGGCTCGTTCATCTGGCCGTAAACCAGAGCAATCTTCGAGTTTTCGGGGTTCTCGATGTCAATGACCTTACCCTCGATCATCTCGTGATAAAGGTCGTTGCCCTCGCGGGTTCGCTCACCAACGCCAGCAAACACCGACACGCCCGAGTGCACCTTGGCGATGTTGTTGATCAGTTCCATGATGAGAACGGTCTTGCCGACGCCGGCACCGCCGAAGAGACCAATCTTACCGCCCTTAGAATACGGGGCGAGGAGGTCGACGACCTTGATCCCCGTCGTCAGGATTTCGCCTTCCGTCGATTGCTCGATGAATGCGGGCGCGTCCCGGTGGATCGGCAACCTTTTATTGGCGTTGATGTCGCCCTTTTCGTCGATGGGCTGGCCGGTCACGTTCATGATGCGGCCCAGGGTCGAGTTACCGACCGGGATCGAGATCGGCTCACCCATGTCGGTCACGGCCTGACCACGCACGAGGCCCTCGGTGGCGTCCATCGCGATGGTCCGCACGGTGTTCTGGCCGAGGTGCTGTGCAACTTCCAACACGACGCGGTTGCCGTTGTTGTCCGTTTCGAGCGCGTTCAGAATCGCGGGAAGATCGCCGTCGAACGATACGTCGACGACGGCCCCGATGACCTGACTGACTTTTCCGACGCTGGCGTCGCTCATGGTGTATTCCCCAGTTAACTGGCGCCGTCCCCGTGGACGGGCGGTGAATTAGAGGGCTTCGGCGCCCGAAATGATTTCGATCAGCTCGCTGGTAATCGCGGCCTGACGGGATCGGTTGTATTGGATCGACAATTTGTCGACCATGTCGCTCGCGTTCCGGGTCGCGTTGTCCATCGCGGACATGCGCGCGCCCTGCTCCGACGCCGCGTTTTCCAGCAACGCGCGGAAAATCTGTGTCGTTACATTCTTCGGCAGAAGGCTCGCGAGCAGTGTGTTTTCATCCGGTTCGTATTCGTGCTGCGTTCCCGGTCCGGCATCGCCGTCGAGTTCGGGAATCGACGCCGGGATCAGTTGCAAGGCAGTGGGATTCTGCGAAACCACTGACTCGAACTCCGAATAGAACAGCGTCACGACGTCGTATTCATCATTCTCGAAGGATTTCAGAACGACATCGGCAACCTGTTCAGCCTCGCCATACCCGATGCGTTTTACGCCCTCGAACATGATCGGTTCGATGAACAGTTCGGAGAAATCACGCTTGAGCTGTTCACGGCCCTTCTTGCCGACGCAAAGGATCGTGACATCCTTGTTTTCGGTCCGAAGTTTGGTGATGTGTTCCTTCGCCAGCTTGACGATGGAACTGTTGAAACCGCCGCACAGGCCACGCTCGGACGTGCAGACCACCAGCAGTTGGCGCTTGTCCGAGCCGGTTCCGCTCAGCAAAGCGGGGGCATCGTCGTTGCTTTTGGCGCTGGCCGCGATGCTGGAGAGAACTTCGGTCATCCGCTCGGCATAGGGGCGAGCGGATTCCGCAGCTTCCTCGGCACGGCGCAGTTTTGCCGCGGCAACCATCTGCATGGCCTTGGTGATCTTCTTGGTCGATTTGACCGAGTCGATCCGGTTCTTGAGGTCCTTGAGGCTCGGCATTCGCCGCTACTCCCGTTAAAAGATCAGGCTACGGCTTTGTCGGCTTCTTCGGCGTCGAACCCATCGGCGAAGGCATCGACGGCGGCCTTGACCTTATCGGCGGCCTCGCCCGCGATTTTCGGGTCTTCGTTGCTGATCATGTCGAGCACGTCTTTGCCAGCCCCGCGAATGTGCTTCAGCAACCCAGCCTCGAACGCACCCACCTTGGAAACCGGCAGATCATCGAGATAGCCATTGGTTCCGGCATAAAGAACGACGACCTGCTCGGCATTGGTCAGCGGCGCATATTGCGGTTGCTTGAGCAGTTCCGTCAGGCGCGCGCCGCGGTTGAGTAGCTTTTGCGTTGCGGGGTCGAGATCGGACCCGAACTGGGCAAAGGAGGCCATTTCGCGATACTGGGCAAGTTCCAGCTTGATCGAACCGGCGACCGATTTCATCGACTTGGTCTGGGCCGACGAGCCGACGCGCGAGACCGACAGGCCGACATTCACGGCGGGGCGGATGCCCTGATAGAACAGCTCGGTCTCGAGGAAGATCTGACCGTCGGTGATCGAAATCACGTTCGTCGGAATAAACGCCGACACGTCACCGGCCTGCGTTTCGATGATCGGCAGGGCCGTCATCGACCCGGCACCGAACGCATCATCCATCTTCGCCGACCGCTCGAGAAGGCGGGAGTGCAGATAGAAAACGTCACCGGGATAGGCTTCACGGCCCGGCGGGCGGCGCAGCAGCAGGGACATCTGACGATAGGCAACGGCCTGTTTCGACAGATCATCGTAAATGATCAGCGCGTGCATTCCATTGTCACGGAAATACTCGGCCATGGCACAGGCGGAGTAAGGCGCGAGAAACTGCATCGGGGCAGGGTCGGAAGCGGTCGCGGCGACGACGATGGAATATTCCATCGCGCCGGTCTCTTCCAGCTTCTTCACCAACTGCGCCACCGTCGAGCGCTTTTGGCCCACGGCGACATAGACGCAGTAGAGCTTTTTGCTCTCATCGTCGCCCGCGGCTTCGTTGTAGGTCTTCTGGTTCAGGATCGCATCCAGAGCCACGGCGGTCTTGCCGGTCTGGCGATCCCCAATGATCAATTCGCGCTGGCCACGGCCAACGGGGATCAGAGCATCGACGGCCTTGAGACCCGTTGCCATCGGCTCATGAACCGATTTGCGGGGGATAATGCCGGGCGCCTTGACCTCGGCGCGGATGCGCTGGGATGCGTTGATCGGACCCTTGCCGTCGATGGGGTTGCCGAGACCATCGACCACACGACCAAGCAATTCCTTACCCGCCGGGACGTCGACGATGTCGCCGGTCCGCTTGACCGTGTCACCCTCTTTAATGTCCTGATCCGACCCGAAAATAACGATGCCGACATTGTCGGTTTCGAGGTTCAGGGCCATGCCACGGACACCGCCGGGAAACTCGACCATTTCACCGGCCTGCACGTTGTCGAGGCCGTAGACGCGGGCGATACCATCGCCGACGCTGAGAACCTGACCGATTTCAGAGACTTCCGCCTCTTGGCCGAAATTCTGAATCTGTTCTTTCAGGATGGAAGAGATTTCCGAGGCTTGGATGCTCATCGGGTGATATTCCTCAGAGTTAAGATGCTTTCATGGCGCGCTGAAGACCGGACAGTTTCGCCTTGAGCGAAGCGTCGATCATCTTCGAACCGATTTTGACGACAAGACCACCGAGAAGGGACGGATCGACACGCGCGTCGATCTTGACGTCCTTACCATAGGTGGATTTCAGTTTTTCCGCGAGCGTGTCACGCTGGGCATCGCTCAGGGGATGCGCCGACGCAACCTCGGCGATAACTTCGCCGCGATGCTCGGTCAGCATGTGGGTAAAGCCTTCGATAGCACCGGGCAGCATGGCAAGCCGGCCCTTCGAGGTCATCAGACCCACGAATCGCTTGGTCAGATCACCCAGCCCCATCTTGTCCATTACCGCCGCTATCGCACGCTGTTGATCGTCGCGGTTGATGGCGGGGCTGTGCACCAGATTGGCGAGGTCAGCGCTTTCGGCGACCGCCGATTTCATCTGCGACAGGTCACTCTCCAGCGTATCCAGCGCGTTCATCTCTTTGCCGAGGTCAAAGATCGCGACGGCATAGCGGCCAGCGGCACCAGTTGTAACGGAGGCAGACATGGATACGGCGATCCTTTTCGTTGCGGTGGCGTCTTACACAGGAGAGATAGGCAGGAAAACGGGTTTGGCCACTCCCCTTTGCAGCCGCGCGAACGTCTAGCATATGATTTTGCTGCGATGCAAGACGGCGCGAGACGACATTTCCCACCTTTTGCAAACCCCAGCATCCGCATAGGGTTGCAGCAGATTTTTTCGTTTCAAAGGGGCACGGTATGGATGAGACCGCACTTGATCGCGACACGATGGGGCGACTCGCCGGGCCGGTGGCCTTTATTCTTGGGGCAGACCACCCGACCGCACGGGCTCTGAAGACGGCGGCGGAGCGGGGATTCTCGCAGGATGTGAAACAGGCACAAATTGCGTTCAACCGCATGAAATCGAGCGACCGGGCGACGGCGCTGGAGATGGTGGAGGACGACTGAGCGCCTTTGGTACAGCAGCATAGTCACCCTCGCGCTCGACGCGAGCGTCTCATAGAGCGGAACAGGTTCTCGCGTCGAGCGCGAGAGTGACTGCTCTCTAGGATTTCGTTTTTACAAAAACGAGTACGGGTCGACATCGAAGACGATGCGAATGCCGGAGGGCACTTTTACCCGCCCGCGCCATGCGTCGATCAGGGCGGCGTGGTCGGCGCTGCGCTCCAGTCTCGCCAGCAACCGCACCCGATGTTCGCCGCGCAGCATTGCGAAGGGCGCGGGCGCGGGGCCGAAGACATCGGCGCCCGCCTTGGTCAGCACCGCCGATTCGCGGGCAAGGGCTTTGGCAACGGTCCAGACGGCCTCTTCTTTTTCGCCGCGCACGATCACGGCCACAAGGCGCGTGAAGGGCGGCATCGCACCGATGCGGCGCTCATCGGCCAGCCGTTCGCGGAAGGCGGCAGCGTCGCCAGCGAGAATCGCCTTCAACACCGGATGGTCGGGCTGGGCGGTTTGCAGCATCGCCCGCCCCGGCTTGTCGGCGCGGCCCGCCCGCCCCGCGACCTGATTGAGCATCTGGAAGGTGCGTTCCGAGGCACGCAGGTCGCCGCCCATCAGGCCAAGGTCGGCATCGACAACACCCACGAGGGTCAGGTTTGGAAAGTTGTGGCCCTTGGCAACGATTTGAGTGCCGACGATGATATCGGCCTTGCCGTTGGCAATATCGACGATTTGCTGGCGCAGGGCCTTTGGGTCCGGCGCGAGGTCGGAGGACAGAATCTCGACCTTCGCGAGCGGAAACCGCTCGGCGGCCTCTTCGGCGATGCGCTCGACACCGGGGCCACAGGCGGCGAGATGCTCGGTGCTGTCACAATCGGGGCAGGCCTTCGGCGCAGGGGTCCGGTGACCGCATTGGTGGCAGATCAGCGCGCCGCCGACTTTATGCTCGACCAGCCACGCGGAACAGTTCGGGCATCCCGCCCGCCAGCCGCATTTACGGCAGAGGGTGAGGGGCGCATAGCCGCGGCGGTTGAGAAAGAATAGCACCTGTTCGCCCCGCGTCATCGCCTCGCGCGCCGCTTGCACCAATGCGGGGGCCAGCCATGTGCCACGTTCGGGCGGGTCGGCGCGGATATCGAGGGCGCTGAGGAATGGCAGCACGGCCTCGCCATGCCGCTCTAGCAGGGTCAGGCGTTCATACTTACCGGTCTGGGCGTTGATCCAGCTTTCGAGGGACGGCGTAGCGCTGGCCAGCACACACGTCGCGCCCTCCTCTGCCGCGCGCAGGACCGACAGGTCGCGGGCCTGATACAGAACGACGTCTTCTTGCTTGTAGGATTGGTCATGCTCCTCATCGACCACGATCAGGGCAAGGTCGCGATAGGGCAGAAACAGCGCCGAGCGCGCGCCCGCCACCACCTGTGCCTCGCCGCGCGCAATCGCCCGCCACGCCTTGCGGCGGGCGGCGGGGGTGATGCCGGAATGCCATTCGACGGGGGGGGCGCCGAACCGCTCGCGCATCCGGCGGATGAAATCCGAGGTCAGCGCGATTTCAGGCAACAGGATCAGCGCCTGTCGGCCCGAGCGGATCACCTCGGCCACCGCCTCCAGATAGGTTTCCGTCTTGCCGGAGCCTGTGACGCCATCGAGGAGCAGGGTCTTGTACTGGCGAGTGCGGGTGGCGGCGCGGATGGCCTCGGCGGCGACCTCTTGCTCGGGGTTGAGATTGCGGGTCGCGTGATCAGGGTCGAGGCGCGGGGGGGCGCGGTCCTTCGGGGCGGTCTGGGCCAGCATGTGACCGGCCTCGTGCAGGGCCTTGACGACACCGGCGGACGTGCCAGCCTCCCGCGCCAGTTCCGCCGCCGAAAGTCCGGGGGTCGCGCGGGCGGCCTCCATGACGCGAGCACGGGCATCGGTCGGCTTTTCCGGGGCGGGGCCAGCGATGAAGACGGTGCGGGTTTCTTCTGGCTCGGCCAATCCCGGCGCACGGGTGGCTTGGCGCAGCATCATGCCGAGGGGCGTCAACGTGTAGCGCGCCGACCGCTCGATGAATCGGCGCATGGCGGCGGGCATGGGCGGCAGATCGAGGGGGCGGATAACGCCTTTCAGCTTTTTATGGGTCTCACCACTCCCCGGTCCCCAGACGACCCCGACCGTGTCCCGCCCGGAGACCGGCACGACAACATATGTGCCGGGTTCAAGCGCAACCTCCGACGCATAATCCAACGGTCCCAGCGGCAGGGGCGTCAGAACCGAAACCGTGACGGCAGCGGTGGAGGGGAAAAAGTCGGGCACCACCGATCTATACCCCCGTTTGTGTGGCGCGGGAAAGTCGCTGGTTGATCCGTCTGCCCCGGAAGAAAATCCGCAACACCCTTCCCCCCCGATTCAAATTCGGTTAACACTTTGAATCAACGTGGTCGGCACGATGGTTCGACCCTTCTGAGAGGGCAGCATGAAGTTTTTTGTCGACACCGCCGTTATTTCCGAAATCGAGGAACTGGCCGATACCGGCATGGTCGATGGCGTGACGACGAACCCCTCGCTGATCCATAAATCGGGCCGCGATTTCAAGGAAGTCATTGCCGAGATCTGCAAGATCATTCCCGGTCCCGTCAGTGCCGAGGTCGCCGCGACCCAGTATGACCAGATGGTTGCCGAGGGGCGCGAACTCGCCAAGATTGCCAACAATGTCACCATCAAGCTGCCCCTGACATGGGACGGGCTGCGCGCCTGTCGCACCATGACGGATGAGGGGCGCATGACCAATGTCACGCTCTGTTTCTCTGCCAATCAGGCCCTGCTCGCGGCCAAGGCCGGGGCGACGTATATCTCTCCCTTCATCGGTCGTCTCGACGATATGGGGATCGAGGGGATGGAGCTGATCCACGAAATCCGCACCATCTATGACAATTACAATTTCGGCACGGGAATCCTCGCGGCTTCGATCCGCACCGTGAACCACCTGAAGGACTCGGCGCTGGCCGGGGCCGATGTTGCCACCATTCCACCCTCGACGCTGAAGGCGCTCGCGAGCCACCCGCTTACCGATAAGGGCCTCGCCGCGTTTCTGAGCGACTGGGAAAAGACGGGTCAGAAAATCATCTGACCCGGCGCACCATCCTTCGACCACCCGGACAACCGGGGGCGAAGTTATCCAAGCCTCGCGAAAGACGGGGTTCATCGAGCAGCCGAGCAGGAGACACAGGCACATGACCCCCCAAGGAACCGCTTCCGAAACGTCGTCACCGGCGCGTCGGGCGAAGGCGTTGAGCGCCGTCGCCGTCCGTCGCTATATCAGCGAAAACCCGAATATCGTCCTTGATGACCCCGCGCTGGGCGAGAAGATCGTCGCCGCCGCCCAAGCCAATCTTGGCCCGAATGTCGTTGATATGCAGGGCGCCGTGATGCAGCGGATGCGTCGCCGCCTGCGGGCCGTCGAGATCGAGCGCGAAGAGATGATCGACGCCGCGACCGAGAACATGATGTCGATGAACTCGATTCACGACGCGGTTCTGACGATGCTGGAGGCTCCGACCTTCAGCGAGTTTATCGAGATCGTCGGCGCGCAGTTCGGCACGCTGCTGCATGTTGATTCGATCCGCCTTTGCCTCGAAAGCGCGCTGGCCGATGATGGCGCACCGGTGGCCCAGGGCAGCACGCTGATGGCGATCCGTCCCGGCGATGTCGACCGGTTCTTCCACGGCGCGAACTGGGGCGTAACCCTGCGCGATGTGGAGCCGGATACCCTGCCCCTGCATACCGATCAGCGGGTTGCGTCCGAGGCCCTCGTCCGGCTCGATTTCGGCGAAGGCACCCGCCCCGGCGTGCTGGTCTTTGGCGCACTGGATGACAACCGGTTCCACGACGAACAGGGCGGCGAGTTGCTGGTCTTTCTCGGCGGTGCGATCAGCCGCGTGATGCGCCGCTGGCTCGACGGTGCGGGGATGGCGGCGGAGTAATAATTAAAGCAAGGCGCCCATCTTCGTACGAGGGATGGGCGCGTATACGCTGGTAGATTTCAACACGCTGCAAACATTTATATTTTCCTATTGTTCTGCATCGATCACGGACAACCAAAAGTCAGTCAAATGTCTCATGACTAATCTCAGTGAATTGTTCAACTCCAACGCTATTACCCTTTCTTGTGGCTTTACCCGCAATCTCGAAAGGGATGGAGTTCTCGGAGCCGAAAACATCATCCCAGATTAAAGTTCCACGGTACACAACCCAATTAAATTGACTCCTCGCAATTTCTTCTTGCTTAGGCAACCAATCCCAGTTCGCACGTGCGCTCCCACACGATTTCGCAGGGACTGATTCACATCGAATTTGAGTGCTATATGAGTCCACTCGATGCCCCCACACTCCGCGCTCATTGGTCTGAACCGCAACGCATTTCGCGGTTCCGCGAATCCGGAGTGCCGGAGAATCTCCCGTGTTCTCAATCTCAATTGTGCCAATTGCAGGTACTCCAAAATTAAGCGATCCACCGGGGACAACGCGAAGATAAGCTCTGGCTTGCGCCTGTCCGATTTTACTATTTATTTCATTAGCCCTGCGAGCTTCATCAACAGCTTTACTAGAATTTTCAGTCGTCAGTGCAGCCTCCTGAAGCGTTCTCCGCGTTAAAACTAGCGTCCATCCTAAAATAACGACACCCAACACAGTAAGCCAAGTTGACCAGCGAGAGTGCGTTGCTGCCATAACTGCGGCGTCGACACCTATCTTCTGTGCGGCAAGACCACACCATTGAATTTGTTGATCACGATATTCCTTTTCCCTGTTTGCAGAGCTAATCTCTTCCACATTTGCACGATCCAACTTAAAATTCTCGGTTATAAAAACTTTGTATTTATATTCTGCCTCAGCGCATCTAGATTCGTAACGCAGTGCTTTCTCACTCTTCCTATAATTAGAGACATCAAAAGCGGTAGCGAATACAAATACAATAGCACATATATTGAATGCTACAGACAATGGGAACCAAGTACTGTAAGTCTTTATTTCCTTCGGAAGATCGCCATCAATCATCAAAACTCAACGCCCGCCACGTTCTTATTATACTTCCTTTAATATTACGATACTCTCTAGCAGGGTTTCAACCTAGAAGTCTTTGAAAACCATCCGCTCACGGTAAATTCTATCTACTACAAACTGCGCTTGTTCAGGGTTGGCAGGATCAGTCCTCGGTCTCGATGACCTCGGGCATTTTCTGACCCGCCCGGAAACCTGCGGCACCGGGGTGCCAGTCGAGGGATGACGCGCCATCCTCGGCGACAAGCCCTGAATCCGCCGCCGCCGCCGCGACCATCCACGCATGGTCCTCGCGAAAATCGCGCACGGCGACCAGCACTTTGCCGTCCTCAAGAGCCGCGAGCAGGCCGAGAGGAATGGGGCCATAGGGGCGGAAGTCTGCCTCGCCGCCCGCCATCGCACCCGCATCCTCGGAATCGAGAATGGCAACATGCATCTGCCCCGTGCCCATCAGGCTGGCGATGCGGCCCATCCCCGGTGCGCGGGCAACGCGGGCCTTGGCATCGGGCAGCAGATGCTCGAACGCCGCCACCATTTCCTTGGCGAGCGCATAGGTCTGGGGGTCTTCGCGGTGGCATCCGATCAGCAGATGCTTTTGCCGATACGTCACCCACTGACCGTAGGGCGTATGGGCGAGCGCCGGAGCACTCGCCAGAAGCCCGGCCAGAAACGTCCGCCGCCTCATTCGCCGGTAAAGACGTCGAGGTTCAGGATCGCCGTCATCACATAGTTCGGCACATCCACCACCTGCCCGACGCGCAGATCGACGGCGACCGAGGCGAGGATATACGCCTGTTCGGCGGTCAGCCCATGCTCACGCTGGATATAGGCAAGCATCCGTTTCAGGGCATCGCGGGCGGCGATGGTCAGATCTTCGGAGACGTTCTCCAGCCCGCCAATGACCTCGCCACCGAGATAGGCGTGGGAGGGCGGAATTTCATCCACCGCCTTCAGGGGCAGGCCGACGGTCTGATAAAAGCTGCCCGGTTCGATGTCTTTGATCTGCGAGCCGCCCTCGACCTCGGGGCCAGTAATGTCGGCTCCCTGACCGGGGCGGATTTCGGTGGTGAGGGTCACGACGGCACCCATCTCGATGGCGGTGCCGGAGACTTCGCCATCGCCCTGCGCATAGTGGACATCGCCGACGAAGAGGCCGCAACCATCAATGAAACAGGGGAGCAGCAGCGTGGTACCGATCTGCATCTGCTGCACATCCATGTTGCCGCCATTCTCGCGCGGCGGCACCGTGCGCAGGCAATCCTGCGCCCCCGGTGCATCCGGGCCGCAAACATCTGTTGGCAGCGCGCCGACCGGTTGCGGACCAAGGGCCACGCCGCCGACCTCCGCCAGTGCCGCCTCGCGGGCTTTCCACGCCGTTACTTCTTCCTGACCGGGCAGCACGCCGACCGAACCCATGAAGGCTTCGTAGGGGATCGCGATGCCGGGCATCTGATCCGAGACGGCATGGGTCCGCGACAAACGCCAGTTCACCAGATACGGTTCAGTATAGATATCGCGCAGAAAGCCGAAGCCTGGCACGATGACGGTATAGCCATACTGATCCGGCTCGATGTCGAGCAGGGTCACCGCCAGCACGTCGCCGCGCTTGGCACCCTCGATCGAAATCGGCCCGGTCATCGGATGCACCAGATTGAGGTCGAGCGCCGCCAGATCATCGGCGTTGGAATCGAGCGTCAGGTCGGTGTCGAGGGCGTCGCGGGTGTGGATGACGATCACATCGCCGGGCTGGGCCGTTGCGACCGGCGGAATATCCGGGTGATAACGGTTGAAGCAGTTCGGATCATCGACGCAGTGATCGCCGGTCTTTTCCACCTCGACCCGCGTTTGCCAGGTCACGTCGGTCGTATCCGCCAGCGCGCCATGGGCGAACAGCGCGGTTCCCGCAATCAGGACGGTTCTCATCAGCATCGGTCAGCTCCCCTTCTGGTGAATTGCCCGATATCAAGACATCGTTAACCATACTTGTCGAGTATCAACGGCATTCTGATCCTGCGGCGGAGGCCGATGATGCAAGCCGCCCGAACCGTCGATGCTTTGCTGAATCAATGGCTTGCCTCTCTGTTGGCGCGGGGGGCGAGCCAATACACAATCGACGGCTATCGTCATGATGTTTCAGTCTTTTTGACCGGCTTCGCGGCCTCGCGCGGGGCGGTCGATACGGCAATGGTCAAGCCCCTGGAGGCGCTGCCGGTTGCCGCCCTGTCCGATGTGACGCCGCGCGATATGCGCGACTGGATGGCGCAGCTTAGGGTGGACGGGCTGGGCAAGGCATCGGTTTCGCGGGCGCTGTCGGCGCTGAAGACGTTCTACGGCTATGCCGCCGAGACCCATGGCGTGAAGGCCGATCCGGTGCGCGCCGCGCGGGGTCCCCGTGCGCCAAAGCCCCTGCCCCGTCCCCTGCCCGCCGCCGATGCGATGCTGGTACTGGACTCCGCCGATCTCGCCCACCAGACGGGACAACCGGACTGGATCATCAAGCGCGATACGGCGGCGCTGACCCTGCTTTATGGGTGCGGCCTGCGCATTTCGGAGGGGCTGTCGCTCCTGGGCCGGGATGCCCCCCTCGGCGCGACGTTGACCATTACCGGCAAGCGCGGGAAAGAGCGCCAAGTGCCGGTCCTGGTTCAAACGAGGGAGGCGGTGGAGGCCTATCGCGCCGCCTGTCCCTTTGATCTGATCCCCGATGGTCCGCTGTTTCGCGGGGCACGGGGCGGCGCGCTGAACCCGCGCGCCCTGCGCAAGACAATGCAGCAGGTGCGGGTGATGCTCGGCCTGCCCGATGACGCCACCCCCCACGCCCTGCGCCACAGCTTTGCGACCCATCTGATGGAAGCTGGAGGCAACCTGCGCGCGATCCAGACCCTACTGGGCCATGCCAGCTTGTCCACGACCCAGCGGTATACCGCGGTGGATGAAGAACGGCTGCTGGCGGTGTATGAAAAATCGCATCCATCGGTGGTGGGGGTGGGAACGCGTCAGGGGTGAATGTGGCCATGGGATGGGCTGGTTCCTGAGCTTTCGTGGCCGTGGGTCTTTGATGGTCGGGAAGTCAGCGTTGGGCTGAGAGCGTACATGCGCTTTAAAGTATCCGTTGTATTCAAGCGGTATTGTTGCTCCAGTTTCGATCATCGCGGACGAGGGCGTTTGCTGTGATGAGCAGTTTTCTCATGACGGCTGTGATGGCAAGTTTTGGCGGTTTGCCAGCCTTGATGAGCTGATCG
>CALGNO010000143.1 GCA_937958625.1 uncultured Neomegalonema sp. | reverse complement strand
CGCCCGCCGTGCCCGGTTTCTCAGTCGTTTCGCCTTGTTCACCGAGAATTTCATCGACCCGGCGGCATGGCGGCTCTTGTTCTTGCCGCCGCTTTTTGCGCTCCACTCGGTTTCGCGCCGTATTTCGGGCGGGATTTCCGCCATTGCCGCGTGTGAGCCTTCCATATCCCAGACATGCTGCAGGTCTTCGCTGGAATAGCCCATAATCCGGGCGTCCTTTTTCCAGCGTATCAGCCAATCGACGACCCAGTGATAGGCTTCGGGCGGCTCATCCTCCGCATCGGAAACCACAATCGTCGCACGCGCCTTCGCCATCAGGGGCCTCGTCTTACTGCATTAATCACCGCCCTCTTTACCTCTGTGTCACCGCAATTGCATGTCCTATAGAAACCACACTGAAACTTTGTGAATTGCAGGCGCACCGCCGCTCACCCACGGATCGGCTCATTTTCGACCCGCCGTGCCAGCACATCACATTCCAACAGAACGACGTGAAACGCCTCCCGCCCATCGACGCGGTATCCCGGCGGCCATCCCGGACGCATCGGGCTCAGCGGCCCTCGCTTTTTCCCTGCAGCCATCAATCTTTGTTGCCGCATCCGCCAACGCACCAACCGCCGCGCCTGTTTCGGCAGGTCATCGAGCGCCCCTTGCACGGCCACTAACCGCCGCCGCAACGTCTCGATGTTCAACGGCTTGCGCACCGCATCCGCACCGTCCGCCGGGGTCCAGTCATCAAGGCCGATCACCGTCACGCGCGGCGCGCTCACCGTGCCGTAAGGCCGAGACCCAAAAGCCTTGCGTGGGTCCAGCAAGCGAAACACCGGCATCCGGCGCAACGCCCCTGCGCCTCGCGCCACATCGCCCGGCATGACCCGCGAAGGCTCGACCACCATCCCGGATGCTTGGACCGAAACCAACCGCCGCACTGCCGCTTCAACGGCCCGCAACATGCGCAAGACCGCCAGATGCACCGCCTGTGCATCAAGACCGACGGGCATTTCCCGCAGGATCTGGAAACTGGCCAGCATCCACCCGAGAAAGCCGAACAGCTCTCCCCGATTGCGCCGCATTGCCAGGTCTCGGTTCATTCAGTGCATATCCATCGTTTACAGAGTACAAAACGTGTACTATGACGGGTAACTGTTGTCAATATGTTCTCAACACCTCTCCACGGCGATAAGCGAAGATCGGAAATGGCATGTAACGCGTCAACGCCCTTGCAATCCGCGCTATGCGCCGATAGACACGCGCTTCCTCCCGATACATCAGTAACGGGCCGCTCGTGCGTGGGATGGGGGGAGCATTCGCCCCCACGCTTTGAAGCCGTTGCAGCCAAGGATACGACATGCCTCTTTACGAGCATATCATGATCGCGCGTCAGGATATTTCCGGCGCCCAGGCCGAGGGCCTGATCGAAGAATTCACCAACATCATCACCGAAAACGGCGGATCGGTTGTCAGCCACGAATATTGGGGCGTCCGTCCCATGGCTTACAAGATCAACAAGAACCGCAAGGGCCACTACGCGATGCTGCGCATCGACGCGCCCTCCCCCGCCGTTCAGGAAATGGAACGCCTGCAGCGCCTGCACGACGACGTCATGCGCGCCGTCAGCTTCCGTGTTGACGAGCACGAGGAAGGCCCCAGCGCAATCCTGCAGAACAAATCTGGCCGCGATGATCGCCGCGGCGGACGCGGAGGCCGGGATGACCGCCCGCGCCGCGATGACCGCCCGCGTGATGACAAGCCGCGCGAAGATGCCCCCGCCGCAGCCCCGAAAACGGAGGAATAATCCATGGCCGGACCCGCGAAACGCCCCTTCTTCCGTCGCCGCAAATCCTGCCCGTTCTCAGGCTCGAACGCGCCGAAAATTGACTACAAGGATGTGAAACTGCTCCAGCGTTTCATCTCCGAACGCGGCAAGATCGTGCCGTCGCGCATCACCGCCGTTTCGGCGAAAAAGCAGCGTGAACTCGCCCGCGCCATCAAACGCGCGCGCTTCCTCGCCCTGATGCCCTACGCGATCAAGTGATCTGACGGGAAAGTCCCGCGCGTTGCGCGGTGTACTTTCCCGCCAGCGATTGAAGTCGAAGAAATCCTTGGGGCGGCCCTACGGATTTCTCCGGCATTTTCCCTAGCCCGCGACCAGAGGTCGTGGCTCATCCCGAGGCGGACTGGTCCTGCCACCGCCAGAACTGGAGTTATTCCGATGGAAGTCATTCTTCTGGAACGTGTCGATAAGCTCGGCAATATGGGTGATGTCGTCACCATCAAGGACGGCTATGGCCGTAACTTCCTGCTGCCCCAGGGCAAGGCCCTGCGCTCGAATAAGGCAAACCTGGCGAAATTCGAAGCCCAGCGCGCGGCCCTCGAAGCCCGCAACGCCGAACAGCGCGGCGAAGCGCAGACCGAAGCCAACAAGATCGACGGCCACAAGTTTATCGTCATCCGTCAGGCATCGGATTCCGGCGCGCTCTACGGCTCGGTTTCCACCCGCGACGTGGCCGACCAGCTCAAGGCCGAAGGCTTCACCATCGAGCGCAGGCAGATCGAGCTGGAACAGCCGATCAAGGAACTCGGCCTGCACGAGATTTCGGTGGTCCTGCACCCCGAAGTCACCGCAACGGTGATCGCAAACGTAGCCCGGTCCGAAGCCGAGGCCGAGCTTCAGGCCGACGGCAAGTCCATCTCCGAACTGCGCGCCGAAGAAGAGGCCGCCGAGGCCGCTGAATTCGACGTCCAGTCGCTGTTCGATGAAGACGCCGACATCCGCGACGACATCGCAACGTCCGAAGACGAGCTGCCCGAAGAGGTCCGCGACGGCGAAGAAGCCGCCGACGCCGCCCCGGACGATCACGACCCCAAGATCTGACAAACCCCAAGAAAAGCCGCCGAAGCAATTCGGCGGCTCAGGTCGTTGACAAACCCCGTTATTTTCTGGCGGGGTTTTTCTTTGTCTGGATTTGCGGTGGCTTGAGTTTTCCGATTGTCGAAGGTTTTCTTGCCCTCATGCCGTCCCTGGTTGGATCGACGTTGCTGCGAGGGCTATT
>CALGNO010000142.1 GCA_937958625.1 uncultured Neomegalonema sp. | reverse complement strand
GTCGATCTGTCCATGTCTCTCGGCATGATAACCGATGTGAGGAAGGCGACGGGAGACGACGCGGGGGCCTTCGCAGCGATCAAGGAGGCCATCGACGTGCTGACGCCGATCTTCTTGCAACTGCCGCAGGCGGTTGGTCATTGGATGATGATGCACTTGCGACGTTATATCGAATTGGCCGGGGAACTGGGCCACGAACCGGACGAACGAACACTCGCGCCCATCGTCGCGGTCCTCCAGCAGATGCAGCAGCAGGCCCCGGACGATTGATACGCTGGCAGGCATCTTTCGAGACGGCCCTTCGGGCCTCCTCAAGATGAGGTCAGGTCATTGTTTCAAGAGAAAACCTCATCCTGAGGAGCGAGCGCAGCGAGCGTCTCGAAGGATGTGTGCGATGGGACCACGCCAACAGGCCCCGCATCAAGTGCGGGGCAGCGTAACCCGGCCCACCCCCTCATCCCTCACAACCCGTTCAACATCCCGCAACACCCTCGCCATCCCGCGCGCCACCCGCTATACGAACCTCCGAAAACGGAGGCACGCCCATGAGCACCACGCGCACAAAAGTTCTTATCATCGGGTCCGGTCCCACGGGCTATACCGCCGGGGTCTATGCGTCGCGGGCGATGCTGGAGCCTGTGCTGGTCGAGGGCATTCAGCCCGGCGGGCAGTTGACGATCACCACCGAGGTCGAAAACTGGCCCGGCGATACCGAGGTCCAAGGCCCCGACCTCATGGTCCGTATGCGCGCCCATGCTGAGGCGGTGGGCACCACCATCATCTCCGACCACATCACCGCGCTCGACCTGTCCGCGCGGCCCTTCAAGGCCACCGGCGATACCGGCACCACTTACGAGGCCGATGCCGTCATCCTCGCGACAGGGGCGCAGGCGAAATGGCTCGGCCTGCCCTCCGAAGAAAAGTTTCAGGGCTTCGGCGTCTCCGCCTGCGCCACCTGTGACGGGTTCTTCTATCGCGGCAAGGAAGTCATTGTCGTCGGCGGCGGCAATACCGCGGTGGAGGAGGCCCTGTTCCTCACCAACTTCGCCTCGAAAGTCACCGTCGTGCACCGCCGCGACAGCTTCCGCGCCGAGAAAATCCTGCAACACCGCCTGATGAACAACCCAAAGGTCGAGGTGATCTGGGATCATGTGCTGGACGAGGTGCTGGGCGATGAAAACCCCCTCGGCGTCACCGGCGCGCGCCTGAAACACTTCACCACCGGCGAGACCCGCGAGATCGACGTGGCAGGCGTCTTCATCGCCATCGGCCACGCGCCATCGTCGGAACTGGTCGTGGATCAGCTCGAGACTCACATGGGCGGCTATGTGGTGACCAAGCCCGACTCTACCGCCACCGCCATTCCGGGCGTCTTTGCTGCGGGAGACGTGACCGACCATATCTATCGCCAGGCCGTTACCTCGGCTGGCATGGGCTGTATGGCGGCGCTGGAGGCGGAGAAATACCTCGCCGCGCTGGAGGCCGACGAGGCCATCGCAGCGGAGTAGAGGTTACTTCGGCAATTTGTCCCGGTTTTCTTGCGCGGCGCTCAGGTCATCGGCCAGATCGCGGTAGATGCCTTGCAGATAGTCTTGATTTTCCGCCCCGGCACACAGGCGCGGAATCGCCGCGTCGGCATAGTGATGCAGGTCGAGATTTGGCCAGCGACGGCGCTGTTGCTCGATGATCTTGCGCGCCTCCATATCCTTGCCCTGCTGTGCGAGAGCGGCGGCGAGGGTATAGGTGACGGTCAGGGCTTGGCTGCGCTCTCTCGCGTCGCGCGCCCAATGCTCGGCGCGGGTGAAATCACCGTTGTTCAGATGCATCTCGGCAATCGCAGCGGCGCTGACCCAGCGTGCGGGATGGTGCGCGTTCAGGCCGCTGTGAAAGGCGATTGCCTGCCGAATCTCGACCGGAGGCGTTGCCGTGCATTGATGCCGCCAATGCTCCGACAAAAAGACCGCAACGGCGCTGCCTGGATCGAGCCTTGCGGCCCGGCGCAGGCCGCGACCACCATCCTCGACGCGCCCGGCATGTATCCGCTGTCGGGCGATGTTGAACACCGCATTGGCCTTTTGCCCGGCAAATGTCAGCGCCCGGTCGGCATGGGTTGCGGCGGCCTCGCGCGCCTCGGGCGTATCCGAGGGCGGGTCGACCAGCGCCAGATAGGACATCTTTTCGGCAAGCACGGAATGGGCAAGCCCATCAGTCCCGTCGCGCGCCAGCGCCTGTCGCGCAAGGGCGATGCGCGCGCGTTCCTGCTCTAGGCTCGACACCGTCGAACCCGGTTGCCAGGTGGAGAGCAAGAAGAGACCCGGCGATGAAATACGGGCGGGATCGGCGCGTTTTATCACCTCTGCCGCGGACTGAAAATAGGCTGGCTCCAGATCGAAGGCGATGGTCTGGAGCAAGTCGTCATAGTCGCCATCGCCTGACAGATCGCCAATGACATACCGTTTGTGCCAGACGGTAAAGCCCGTAACCCCCTCGATCAGCGACAGCACCAGCCTGCGGTCATTTTCGCCCTCGTGCATGGGCAGCAGCATACCGGTCAGCACGAAGCGGGTGCGAAGGGTTTGCGCGGTGTCGACGACCGCTTGCCACCCGATTTCCGGTTGCGGTTCGGCAAGCACCACCGACAAGAACCCCCCGCGCTTCGACGCGTTTATGAGATCGACGGTCAGGGCTCGGGCAAGGCGGCGACCGCTTTCGGTGCCCTCTTGCTCTTGAACCGGGACAATCGTGAGGGTGTTGACCGCCGGAGGATCTTCTGCGGAACCGAATGTCTGTGACAACAGAAAACCCAGCGCCATTGCGATGACGACGACCGCAAGCGACAAGGTGACCAGCATCGACGCCCTGCGGTTTGGCAGAAACGCGGCCTCGGAAACGGAGGCCTTCGAAATGGATGCGAACCTTGCGGCGGGCGCATACGCGCTGTCGGGGTCGGTTGATGATGCATCGGTCGGGGCCGCTTGCGGTATTGCAGCCGTCGGCGTCTTCGCCTCCGTTTCGGCGGGCGGGGTGCGATAGACGAAGCTGGGGACATAGCCGCCCTTCGGCACGCTGATGACGACCGGGTCGCTGGCACCTTCGGTGTCGTAATAGTCAGCCAAAGCCTGACGCATCCGGCTGGCGTGGACCCGCACTACGGCGTCCTTGTCCGGGTTGAAGTCGGGCGCACGGCCCAGCACCTCGACCGCAATCGAATAGCCCTTGATGCTCTTCGCGCGCCCGTCCAGCGTCACATTGACGATGTGTTCGAGAAACGCGACCAGGGTCGGACTGTTCTGGAAAACTTCGCTCTGGGTCACCGACGCCAACGCTTCGCGCACCGCGTCTTCATTGACTAAGGCTGACTCAGAGGCCTTCAAGTTTTTTTCGCGCAAGAGGACACACTCCTTGCCCAAAGCGCGTTTCTGCGCCCCGGGAAGATTGTTGTCCCCCATGTGAGACAAGAGAAAACACTGCCATGATCAAAAAGCAATGGGGTAAAATTGTTTTGCCTCACTCCAAGCGGTCGCCGATCAGAAAATCGGCGGCGCGGTCGAGGCGCAGATGCGGAGGACCGTATCCTGTCCGCCCTGAAAGAACCGGCGGCGCAAAACGCATCACCGCGTAATCGTCCGACAGCCATCCCGCCTGCCGATCATGGGCCGCGCGCACGATCTCTGAGGCGTCGGCGGGCAGGGTGCCGGGATAGACCACAACTTCCTCGCCGGTTTCCGGATCGCGCCCGCGCACGCAATCCAGCGTCTCGCCCCCTTGGGTGATGGTCTGTTCGACGGTGGCGCGCAGGGCGGCAATCGCCATCGCCTCGACCTTTGCCCCGCGATAGGCCGCCGCCTCGACACTGTCGCGCAGCAGGGCGCGCAGGACATCTTCGAGGCGTTGGTGCTGGCTGTGGTGAATATGGTCCGATTTCGTCGCCGCAAACAGCAACCGGTCGATCCGCCGCCCCAGCAACGGCGCGAGCCAGCCATTCTCCCCATGGCGAAAACAGCCGAGAATATCGGTCAGGGCCTGTTTAAGGTCGCCGATGGCGCGGGGGCCGGAATCGATGGCGTCCAGCGCATCGACCAGCACGATTTGCCGGTCGATCTTCGTAAAGTGATCCCGAAAGAACGGTTTGACGACAACCCGCTTATACGCCTCGTACCGCTCCGCCATCAGCTTGGCGAGGCCACCCGTGCCAACCACCGGCGCAAAGGTCAGGGCGGGCGATCCTTCGAGGTCTCCGGGCATCAAGAAACGCCCGGGCGATACCGCGGTCAGGCCCGCGCCGCGCGCCTTGGCCAGATACGCCGCGAACAGCCGCGCCCCCTCCTTGGCCACCATCTCGTCGGTATCAGCCTCGGCATCGAGCGCGTCGGCCCAAGCCAGAAAAGGCCCGGAATGCGCCGCGCGTTCGGGATACCGGGCCTGTTCCAGCGAAGCGGCGGACCACGTCGCCCAGTCCTTGTCGATCAGCGGCAGGTCCAGCAACCACTCGCCGGGATAATCGACGATGTCGAGATGCAGGATGCCCGGCCCGGTCAGGCTCTCGCTCAGGCCGCCGAAAAACCCCTTGCGGCGATAGCGCAGGGACAGGCGCACCTCGCTTATCCGCCGTGTGCTTTCGGGCCATTTCGGGTCGGGGCCGGACAGGGCGGCGATATGCTCCTCGAACTCGAAGCGCGGAATTTCAGGGTCGGGCTGTGGGCGCAGCATCGCCGCCTCGATCCGCCCCTCGCCCTCGGCGGAAAGCAGCGTCATGCGCCCGCGTTGCAGCAGATTTGCCAGCAGCGAGGTGATGAAGACCGTCTTGCCCGCCGTGTTCAGTCCAGTGACGCCAAGGCGCAGGCGGGACTCGAACAATGACCCGACCCCGCGCTGGGCGCTTTCGGCTTGCCTCAGGGTAAAATCGGCCAGATCGGTAAAGACGTTCATGAAATCCCTCGCACTTCTGCAAGGCATATAGGGCGCGCGCGCCTTTGTCGCGAGATGCCGAGTCAGCGAAAGCGTTCTTCCCGCGCCTCGCGAATTTCGTGCTTTACCTGAATAAGATCTTTGGCGAGCCGCCCGAAATCCTCGCGCATGGGCGAAGAGCGCCGCCAATGCAGGGCAATCTCGTGTTTGGCCAGCGGATGATCGATGCGCCGCACCACGAAATCCGGGTCGCGTACCGCTTCGGCGAGGGCATAGAGCGACGGCAGCACGGCAACGCCCGCACCCATCACCGCCATCTGGCGCACGGCATCGAGGCTCGCGCCCTGATAATCGCGGCTGACATAAGTGCCCGCCTCCCGCGCCAGCATCTCCACCACATCCGCAAGGCGATACCCGGCGCTGAGGGACAGCAGCGGCCTGTCCGCCAGATCGGCCAGCGTCACCGGGTCTGTCTTCGCCGATAGCGGATCATCGCTGGCGGCACAAACCCAGAGGGTTTCGGTGAAAAGCGCCGCGTTCTCGAATTCCGGGTCATTGGTCGGCGTGCCGATAACGGCGTCGAGCCTGCCCTCGCGCAGCAGATCGAGCAAGGGCACCGTCGCGCCTTCCTCCACCACAAGGCGCAGGTCGGGATAAAGGCTGTGCAACCGTCGGCTCGCGGTCGGCATGAAATAGGCGCCGATGGAGGGCAGCACGCCGATGGACAGCCGGTCCCCGAAAAGGCCGACCGACCCCCGCGCAATCGCCCTGAACTCGCGCACTTCCTGAAGGATGGCACGACCCCGGTTCAGCACCAGACGGCCCACGGGGGTCAGGGTCACCCGCCGGGACGTCCGCTCAAACAGCGCCGTGCCCAGCTCATCCTCCATGGTGGCGAGTTGCTTCGACAGGCTCGGCTGGCTGACCGCCAAAGCCTTCGCCGCCGCGCCAAAGGCCCGGTGGTCGGCCACGGCAACGAAATATTCGATCTGGCGCAGGGTCGGGCGCATGGCGTGGCTCCTGATTGATACCTGTAGGCTATCAATAATCGTAATTCATTCAATTGGTATTATTGATCGCCCGATGCCATATCTGTCTCACCGAAAGGCACACTGCGAACCCAACCCAGGAGATATACCATGAAACGCATCGTCTTCACCGTCACCGCCGCGCTTTCCCTGCTCGTTGGCGCGGGGATTGCCGTGGCCGAAAAGGCCCCTGCCGGTGCAGATGGTCTGACCGAAGCGCAGGTCACCGACCTGAAGACGGCATGGGGCGAAGGCATCGTCAAGATCGGCTCTGTCCATACCGAGGGCGGCGATTACCGTGCCGCCGCGAAGGAGCATATCGAAGCCTTCTACGCCTATGGCGACAGCCCGGTCCTCTTCAAACCGACGCTGGCCAGCGAAGACCAGTTCCGCGGTGACATGGACGAGGCACTGTCCTACTTCGTCGGCGGCGGTATCGAAGAAGACGGCGGCTTTGCCATCGCGCCCTATACCAATGTGCGCTGGGAAAACGAGGGCACGATCGTCAGCGGCGATACCGCGATGGCCATGGGCAATTACTTCTTCATGAAGCCCGACGGCACCGAAGTGAAGGTCGAATACACCTTCGGGATCGAGCAGATGGAGGATGGCGCGCCGAAGATCGTGCTGCACCACTCTTCGCTGCCCTTCACGCCGGGCTGACCCGCGCCGCGCCCGCGCATATCCTGTCTCACCTGTACCCCGGCCTTTGCGCCGGGGTTTTTTGCGTCTGGATGGAAGGGGCCTTTCGGGCCACGGTCATTGCCGCCGCGCCCGCCATCCGCTAACAGCGCGCCCATGCCTCGCTATAAGCTTACCCTCGAATATCACGGCGCGCCCTATTGCGGGTGGCAGCGGCAGGATAACGGCTATGGCGTGCAGCAAGCGCTGGAAGAGGCCGTGCGCCAGCTCGACCCGTCGGTCGAAAAAATCACCGCTGCGGGGCGCACCGATGCAGGCGTCCATGCCATCGGTCAGGTCGCGCATCTTGATCTGGTGCGGGCGTGGGAGGGCTTCGATCTGGCCAAGGCGATCAATCACTTCCTGCGCCGGGAGCGGGTTGTGGTGATTGATGCGGCTGCGGTCGCCGAGGATTTCCACGCCCGCTTTGACGCCCGCGCCCGCCACTATCGCTATCGCATCATCCAACGCCGCGCCCCGCTGGCGGTGCAGGACGGTCTGGCATGGCACCTCAAGGCACCGCTGGATATAGACGCCATGCGTCAAGGCGCAGCGCACTTGGTCGGCCATCACGATTTCACGACATTCCGCTCGGTTAATTGTCAGGCGAAATCACCGGTAAAAACCCTCGATTTCATCGGCATCGAGCGCAGCGGCCAGCATATCGACATCGTCCTGCGCGCCCGTTCCTTCCTGCATAACCAAGTGCGCAGCATCGCCGGAACGCTGGAGCGGGTCGGCAAGGGTGTCTGGACCCCGGACCGTGTTGCCGAGGCCCGCGACGCAAAGGACCGCGCCGCCTGCGGACCCGTGGCCCCGGCCTGCGGGTTATATCTGGAACGCGTTCTCTATGACGACGTACTGACCGGGCAGGGCACCGTATCGGATGGTATGTCGGACAGTGGCGCAAAGTGACGCAGGGCGGGAACAGGATCGCAGACAAAGACTTGTGAGGTCATCGTAACTCGTTTTTGGAGATCAAGATGAGCAACTACAACAAGAAATCCGGTCAATACATGGGCGCACTTCAGAAATGGAAGATTATTGCCCTTTTCGGCATGTGCAGCATCATCCCGGCGCTCCAATAATAGCGGACCCGATTGTGCCGAGCGGCGTCTGACTTGAGGCTTCCGAGGTATCATCGGGTTGCTTACCGTGCTCGAAGATGGAGAGCGCCCGCCGCCGGGGCCACACGCTCCGGTGTTCAGCATAGTCTCAAGACCTACCGAATGCGGAAATCGCCGTTTGGTCTGTGCGCTTCGCCCCTTGACCCATTAAAACTATCGAACAATTCGCCAAGCGATCACAGGGTGTAGATCAGTCCCACTCGGGCGCGAGTTGCGGCATATGAACCATCCGCCCCTCGGCGGACCCAAGCGCGGTGATTGCCGCGATTTCCTCCCCGCTCAGGGCAATGTCCATCGCCTTCAGATTATCAAGCGCGCGTGCAGGCTTTGACGTTCGTGGAATCGCGATGACGCCGGGTTGCGCGATGTGCCATGCCAGCGTCACCTGCACCTCGCTCGCGCCGTACCGTTCGGCGATGCCTCGGATGATGTCATTGCCGATGACCTCGCCCTTCGCGATGGGCGAGTAAGACGTCAGCGACATA
>CALGNO010000141.1 GCA_937958625.1 uncultured Neomegalonema sp. | reverse complement strand
GAACGCGCAGTTCCGAGGATGGGAAATCAACTCGAAGAGGGACACTGGCTGGCATGGCAAATCTCCTTTGCCACATCGAAGCAGATTATCCGCACTTTGGGAATCCATCCTGAGTCACAGTCACTCGCCATTGGTATAACTCATCACCTCAGAAAAACCGGCAAAGCTCGCTATCACCGCAGTGATGAGAAAACTCCTCATCACTGCAAATGCACTCATACGAGACGATCGAAGCTGAACGCAAAATCCTGCTCGATCACAATGGATACTCTAAACCACTACCCCGCCTCACGGCGTCTTGAGCGCAGCCACGCGGCCAGTGCCAAGACGCCGAAAAGCGCCGTGAAGATTATCGGCAGGGCATTGGGACCGAACCAGTCCATCCCTGCGCCCGATGCCGGCCCCCCGATCAGGCCGCCAACTCCCCACATCAGACCAATGGCGGCATTCAGCGCCACGAGTCCCGGCCCCGAAAATCGCTCCCCCGCCTCGACAAGCGCCGCCGTATAAATCCCGAAATACGTGCCGCCCCACAGGATGATGTAGGGCCAGATAAACGGTGTCTCGATCAGCACAATCATCAGCGGCGCGCCCAAGGCGGCGATTGTCGCGAGCAGCGTGAGTGTCCGCCGCGCACCAATCCTTTCCGCCATCAGACCCGCCACGGGCGTCAGCAGCATCGACCCGGCAATCAGCAGGGTCAGCAACCAAGCGGCATTATCCGGCGCAAACCCGAACGCTCCGGCATAAATCGGCAACAGGCTCAGCGCGCCTTGCTCGAAGGCGGACGTCACCGCAACCGCCGCCAACAGGACCGGTGCAACGAGGATCATACCGATGGCCGATTGCGGTGCCTGACCATGGCTGTCGTCAGGCAGGCCCTTTGCCGTCGCGATGATCATGAGGCAGATGATAAAGGCCGTGATCGTTACGCCGAAGGGCGCAAACCCCTCCGGTCCGATCAGCGCCAGCACCGCTGGCCCCCCGGCGAACCCCATCTGCATCACCGTTGAGAGCGCCGCGACGTAGCGGCCTTGCTTGCCCTTCGGCGCAAGGCTCAGGGTCCAGACCTCGGCCATCATGAAGACCGGGTTGAGCAACGCGCCCATCAGGAACCGGGCAACCATCCAGACGGCCCAGTGCTGCCACAGCCCCATCACCACATACAGCGTCGCCGCCCCGGCACAGCAGCAGACAACCACCGTCTGCGCCGGGAACCGCGCGAGCAAGCGCGGCGAAAACGGCGAACTGACCAAAAGCCCGAGGGGCGTCATCGCCGCCGAAACGCCGATAAAGAACGAACTGTATCCCCATTGCTCCTGCAGGATCGCGAGCAACGGATAGGACAGCCCTTGCGCCAGGGCAAAAGTCAGTCCCGCAGCAGCCACCGCCGCAAAGGGCGGGATGCTGCCAAGCCGCGTGGCCCGTGGCGCAGGTCTGGTCACCCCTTCAGCAAGGCAACAGCCTCGGCGAGATCAATGGCCCCCTCATAGACCGCGCGGCCCGAGATAACCCCATCGAGGGCCGCGCCGCTGGCCTTCAAGGCGCGCAGGTCATCCATGGATGAGACGCCGCCAGATGCAATCACCGGTATCGCCGTCGCCTCGGCCAGTTCTGCTGTTGCGGCGACATTCGGCCCCTGCATCGCGCCATCAAGGTCGATGTCGGTGAAGATGATCGCGGCAACCCCGGCATCCTCGAATCGCTTCGCCAATTCCAGCGCGGTTAGATCGGTCGTTTCGGCCCAGCCTTCGACGGCCACACGCCCCCCGCGCGCATCAATGCCGACGGCGATACGCCCCGGATGATCCTTCGCTGCACCGCGCACCAGATCAGGATCGCGCGCCGCGGCGGTGCCGAGAACCACCCGCCGGATGCCGCGTTCCAGCCACAGGTCGATGGTTTTGCGATCCCGCACGCCGCCGCCCAATTGGACAGGCATGGTAACTGCGCTTACGATCCCCTCGACGATGCGGGCATTTACCGGTTCCCCCGCAAACGCCCCGTTGAGGTCCACGAGATGAAGCCATTCGGCGCCCTGCTTCTCGAATTCACGCGCCTGGGCCGGGGGATCGGCATTGAAAACCGTCGCGTCCTCCATGCGGCCTTGCAGCAGACGGACACAGGCACCGTCCTTGAGGTCAATGGCGGGGTAAAAGATCATCGGCTCACACGCCTCTTCCGTTCAATTCTCGCTGCCCTATGCGTTCTGATTGTCCTGGGCGCAAGTGCCGTCGATGCAAATGGCGCGGACAAAGCCGCCGAGGGCACGTTCTCGCAATCCCTGAGAGAAGCGATGACGGCACTGATTGCACCGCTGGCCAAGCCGATCACACCGCCAATCCCGACCATGAAGCCCGCACGCAAAACGGAGAGCATCGCGAAAAAAGAGACCGCGCCCGAGGCGGAAGACGGCCCCGGCATCGTCGCCGAATGCGGCCTCGCCAACATCGTGTCGCGGCTGGCCCCCGATGGGGAAACCCTGCTCTATCGCACGACCTTTGCCCCCGACATGGCCGACAGCATGATTGCCGAGGATTGCGGCCAGTTCTTTCAGGGCTGCAACGTCTGCACCGTGCTTTATACCGGGTGTAGCGACGCCGAGCGCAAGACCTGCAAGACCGCCGAGTGCCTCGAACGCCTCTGCGAACGCCGGGTGCGTTGTACCACCAAGACCTGCGAAATCCGGGGCCGCGCGCCGACATGCGAAGCGCGCCTTGCCCGCACAAGCTGTCTGCGCGGGTTGTTCGAGTAACGTGCGCCGGATCGGCAGCGGCTCACCGCCAAAAGCATCTCACAGCGCCCGATAAAGACCGTGCCTCAGGGCCGCCACTTCAGGAAATTACCGATAATGCGCAGGCCCACGGCCTGGGATTTTTCAGGGTGGAACTGAGTCCCGAACACGGACCCCGTACCTACCGCCGCCGTGATCGGACCACCGTAATCGACCGTCGCAAGGCGATGGGCGAGGGTCTCGGGGGTCAGATGAAAGCCATGGACGAAATAGACGTGATCGCCCTCGTTCACCCCGTCGAACATCGGATGCGTGCCGCCGAGGGCGAGGGTATTCCAACCCATATGCGGAATCTTCAAGGTGGGATCAGCGGGGACGATTGCCTGCACTGAACCGGGTATCCAACCGAACCCCTCGGTCTCGCCGAACTCGCGCCCGACACTGGCCATAAGTTGCATTCCGACGCAGATGCCGAAAAACGGTTTCTCGGCGGCCACATGCGCCGCCAGCGCCTCGACCATTCCCGGCACCGCATCGAGGCCCCGGCGACAGTCGGCAAAGGCGCCGACACCCGGCAGAACGACCCGGTCGGCCCGCGCGATATCGGCAGGGTCGGCGCTGACGCGAATCGCCGCGCCGGTCGTCTCGGCACTGGCCCGCTGGAAAGACTTTTCCGCCGAGCGAAGATTGCCGGAGCCGTAATCGATAATAACGGTTGTCACGAAATCGCCGCCCTTGCTGCCTCGACATCAGGCCCCGTAACCGGCGCGCCCTGCACAAAACCGCGATACCGCAGGTAAGTGCTGCAAAGCCAGTGCGACGCGAACCAGTAAAGCGAGCTCAGGACCAGCGACAGCACGCCAACAACGAGCAATATCCCGCCGCCGAACGGCAGGTAGAGCGCCGAGAGAATGCAGACCGGCCCGATGATGAAATTCGTATCCATCAGCGATTTCAGCGGCTTCAAAGCCTCCTGCGAGAAAAACGCATCGGAGGTGAACTGGCGCAGCCGGATCAGCAAGGGACGCCGCGGCACCACCGCCACCCGCTCGCCCGCATCCTGAAACACCGACCACTCGATCTCGGCGCTGGGATCAACCTTCCTACGCACCCAATACCCCCTTGGTACTCGGCACGCTATCGGCCTTGCGCGGGTCGATCTCGACGGCTTCGCGCAGGGCGCGGGCCACGGATTTGAAGGCGCTTTCAGCAATGTGATGCGCATTGAACCCGTGCAGGGTCTCCACATGCAGGGTGATGCCACCATTCATGGCAAGGGCCTGAAAGAACTCGCGGACAAGTTCGGTATCGAAACTGCCGATCTTGGCCGCGTCGAATGGCACATCCCAAACCAGAAAGGGCCGCTTTGAGAGGTCAAGCGCGGTCCGTGTCAGGGCCTCGTCCATGGCGAGCAGGCACGAACCATAGCGCCGGATACCCTTATAA
>CALGNO010000140.1 GCA_937958625.1 uncultured Neomegalonema sp. | reverse complement strand
CAGCTTGACGAAGATGAAATAGCGCCCGCCGAAACCGGGGGGCGGGTTGCCGACGACGAAGGTCTGGCAGTCGGTGATTTTCATGGCATTGTCCCTCGCGCGGCGCGCGGGTCAGGTTTCGAGCAGGTCGAGCCGTTTTTCGATGTCTTCCAAATCGGCGTCGTGGTGCCGCAGGTGACGGGACAGGCCGGACACGTCCCGAGAAACATCAAGCCTCATGCGAGTCATCTCCTCGCGCATCTCCGACATTTCTGCCCGCATCTCTCGCAAGAGCGAAAGCGTCTGGTTCGCAATGTCGTCAGCCATAAAGCCCTCCAAATGCTGTTCTTCATTATATAGGGGCGAATTGCCGTAATTGTATTACCACAGCATTTTAAGGCGTTTCATTCAAACACCACCACATTGCGCAGGATGTCGCCGCGTTTGACCCCCGCGATGGCCTCGTTGATGTCCTCCAGCGCAAATCGCCCGGAGATCAGCTCGTCCAGCTTTAGCCGCCCATCGCGATAGAGGCCCATCAGGTACGGAATATCGACTTGAATGCGGGCGGCCCCCATCTTCGACCCGATGATCTTCTGACTATAGGCGGCGAGGGAGCCGGGGTCGAAGGCGGTCATCACGCCGCTTGCGGGCATCCCCACCACGACAACGGACCCGCGCGGGGCCAGCATCGCCGGGGCGCTTTCGATGGCCGCCTGGATGCCGACCGAGACGAAGACGTAATCGGCCCCGCGCCCGTTCGTCAGGGCACGCACTTGATCGGCGGCATCGGCGGCGCTGGCATCGACGGCATGGGTTGCGCCAAATTCGCGGGCGAGGGCGAGTTTTTCGGGCGCAATGTCGAGGCCGATGACCGTGCTTGCGCCCGCAACCCGCGCGCCCTGAACACAGTTCATGCCGACCCCGCCGAGGCCGATGACGGCAACGGTCGCCCCGGCGGGCACCGCCGCCGTATTCACGACGGCACCGAAGCCGGTAATGACACCGCAGGCCAGCAAAGACGCAACGTCGAAGGGGATGTCGTCGTCGATCCGGGCGATCTGAGACTGATGCACCAGTGCTCGCTCGGCAAAGGCCGCCGTGCGCAGGCCGTGGCCGACGGTTTCGCCCGCCGCGGCCAAAGGCGATTGTGCGTCCAGCGGGAACGTGCTTTCGCAGGCGACCGGAGCGCCCTGGGCACAGCAATGGCAGGTGCCGCAGGACCGTATCAGCGTGACGACAACCCGGTCGCCGGGGGCAAAACCTGCCACGCCGTCGCCGACCGCATCGACCACGCCCGCCGCCTCATGCCCAAAGATCATCGGCAATTCGCCGCCCCATCCGCCGTCGATATAGGTCAGGTCGCTGTGGCAGATGGCGCAGGCCTTGACCGCGACCGAGACCTCGCCGGGGCCGGGAACTGCAATATCGACGTCCTCGATGCTCAGCGGTGCGCCAAAGGCGCGGCAGACGGCGGCTTTCATAACACTATCCCGACTCGTTTTCGCTGCGCACGCTGCCCCAACTGCGAAACCCTGACAAGCGGCATCGGTACGCGCCGTTACGGTCGCCGGGCGCGGGCCGGGGCGACCCCTGAAACATCCCTCGCGCGAGTTTGATCTGACGTAGGCGGAATAAGCGCCATCTGCCTTTTCACGGCGCGACTTTTGCCTCTTTTGCTGACCTTAACGTCATCTAAGGTAAAATACCGGATGATGATGAGAACGGTTTGCGGGGGCGACTGTTTAAGAAGGAACTAGGCCATGCAGGATTCTCGGTTTCTGGGTGAGACATTCGAAACGGATGATGCCATTTCCTGGGTCGCGGAATGTGCCCTGTCTTCGGGATGGTCGGAGGACGAGGCCCACCGCCTCGCGCAATGCGTTGGTGACAGCGCGGTTGCGGTGTCCTCCGAGGCGTATTGCCTCTCCGAACGCGGTCCGGTTTTTCTGAAGGTCGACATCGGCACGTCCGAAGCGATGCTGGAGATCCATCACGAGGGCGCGATTGGGGATCGTCCTTGCGATTGTGCCGCCGCAAAAGTCGCGAAGACCCGGCGTTCGAGTGTCTGGCTCGACGCGCAGCTGCGCACGCACCGGCTTTGCATCGCCCGAAACTGACCGCCATCGGGCGGGCTGTCATGCCCGCCCGGGATGGAATGGTTCCTGCATCCGGAAACGCGGTTAGTCGTTTTAGGACAAGGGCTTGCGAGGGAGTCGGTGCGCGCTGCGCTTTCTCAAGTATTACATAAGAAAGTGTGAAGTAACCGATTTGTCACACCTTGGCGTTATAGTCGAGACAGCCAAGCAAAAACACGGAGTTCAGGCGACGGCGACGAAAGGGAGGTGAGTCATGGCGATGCTCAGGATCGCCGCAGTTGAGCGCAAGGCGCTTTTATTCGACCGGGAACGCGGCGCAGCCGCCGATGCCCTGACGGTCGAGGCGGCTCGCGAAGCCGCCCCCGCCCTGCGCCGCTCTCAGCCTCTTATCGTGATGGTTCACGGGTACAAGTTCGACCCGTTCGATGCCGCCGCCGCCAATCCGCACGATTACCTCTATCATTTCGATCCCAGTCTGGTCGAAGCCGACCGTTGGCAGCGTCCGGCGAGTTGGCCCCTCGGCCTCGGCCTGCGCGAACAGGACCGGTGGGGCGTTCATGGTCTCGGCGTTGCCTTTGGCTGGTCGAGCCGCCCGAGACAAAGAATGGGCGCGTTCTGCCAGGCCTATATCCAGGCAGCAGCGGCGGGGCGCGCGTTGCTCGATACCCTCGACATGCTCGCCACGGCCTATCCCCATCGCGACATCGACATTTTCGTGCACAGCCTCGGCGCGCGGGTTGCCCTGACCGCCCTGCGCGTGGCGGCGCGGCGCGGGCGCACGGATTTGCTGGAGCGGATTGGCCGCGTCCTGCTGCTCGGTCCCGCCGAGTTGGTCAGTGCGGCGCGAGAGACGATGGACCTGATCGAACGGGCCGCTCTGGCGAGACGGCCTCAGGTTTACAGCATCGTCGCGCGGGAGAACGATTTCTTCGATGTGCTGGTCGAACGCTTTGCGCCCCGGATGAAAGGCGCCGCGCCGATCTGCGTCGGCTCTCACGGTATGGCCGAGGATTTCCCGGACTGGCTCGACCTGCAAATCGACAGCCCCGCGCTGAAAGATTGGCTCGGCGCGCGCGGCGTCGTCATCGGCGGCGGTCCGCCGCGCCGGGTATGCCATTGGGGCGTCTATAACCGCCCCGGTGCCCTTGATTTCTACGCGTCCATCCTGCGCGACCGGGATCGGTGGTCGATTGACTCGATGCGCAGGGCCGGGGTGCCGACCGAACAGGAACAGCGCTGGGCACGCCTGCCGATGCCGCGTTTGTTCGGTCGCGGCGAGCGCAATGCGGTGCCCGAAGGCGGGGCGGCAGTTAGCTGACCCTGTCGGTTGGGCGCAGTCGGTGCGGCCTTCGACGAAGATTCTGGCGTAACTCCGATAGCGGCGCTAAACCTCCGGGCAATCTTTTGGCCCGAGGAGAACTCCATGCGCCCCGATGCTGCCCCCGCCCGACATCAGAAGGTTCGGCTCGCGGACTATACCCCTCCCGTCTGGCTGATCGACGGTGTGAAGCTCGACTTTCACCTTGCCGCAGAGCGCACGCGGGTATTTTCGGAGATCGCGTTTCGCCTTAACCCCGACCGTGCCGAAGGCGCATCGCGTGACCTGTTCTTGGACGGGCTGGACCTGAAGCTGATTACCGCGACCGTTGACGAGACGCCGGTGACGCCGACCCTCGATGATGACGGCCTGACCGTGGACGGGGCGGTTTTGCCCGACGCCTTTATCTGGCGCGCAGAGGTCGAGATCGACCCGGCGTCGAACAAGGCGCTCGAAGGGGTGTATCTCTCGAACGGCATGTTCTGCACCCAATGCGAGGCCGAGGGTTTTCGCAAGATCACCTATTATCCCGACCGCCCCGACGTCATGGCCCCGTTCGAAGTGCGGGTGGAGGCGGACAGGGCGACCCATCCCGTTCTGCTCTCGAATGGCGAGAAGATCGACGGCGGCGAGGACGGCGCGCGGCACTGGGCGCTCTGGCGCGATCCGCATCCGAAACCCAGCTATCTGTTCGCGCTGGTCGCGGGCGATCTGGTCCGTGTCGACGACACCTTCACCACCATGTCGGGCAAGCCTGTCGACCTGCAAATCTTCGTGCGTCCCGGTGACGAAAACCGCTGCGATTACGCGATGGACGCGCTCAAACGGTCGATGAAATGGGACGAAGAGGCCTATGGCTGCGAATACGATCTGCCGCTGTTCATGATCGTCGCCGTCGACGATTTCAACATGGGCGCGATGGAGAACAAGGGCCTCAATATCTTCAACACCCGGCTTGTCCTCGCGTCACCCGAAACGGCCACCGACGCCAATTACCTCGCCGTCGAGAGCGTCATTGCCCATGAGTATTTTCACAACTGGACCGGCAATCGCATTACGTGCCGCGAGTGGTTTCAGCTCTGCCTGAAAGAGGGCCTGACCGTCTTTCGCGATCAGCAATTCTCCGAAGACATGCGCAGCGCCGATGTCTTGCGGGTCAAAGAGGTCGCGATGCTGCGCGCGCGCCAGTTCCGCGAGGATGCAGGGCCGCTGGCTCACCCGGTCAGGCCGGAAGAGTATATCGAGATCAACAACTTCTACACGGCTACGATCTACGAAAAAGGGGCCGAGGTCATTCGGATGCTGCATACGCTGCTTGGCCCGGATGCCTATCGCAAGGCGACCGATCTTTACTTCGAGCGCCACGATGGACAGGCGTCCACCATCGAACAATTCCGCCAGTGTTTCGAGGATGCCACGGGCCGCGACCTGAGCCATTTCGCGCGCTGGTGGTCCCAGGCGGGCACGCCCCGCCTGACGGCGGACGTGAAACAAGAGGGCGCGGACACGATCCTGACCCTGAGCCAGATGACGCCGCCAACGCCGGGACAGGATGACAAGCGCCCCCTGCACATGCCGGTCACCGTCGGCTTTCTGTCCGCCGAGGGCGAGGCCCTGCAACTCGAACACGCGAACGAGGCGGGCGAGAGTCATGTGCTCGAACTGACAGAAGCCGAGCAATCCTTCCGGTTCACGGGCGCGAAGGCGATGCCCGTCGCGTCGGTCTTGCGCGGGTTCTCCGCCCCGGTGATCTTGCAAATGGAGCGCAGCGACGCCGATCTCGCGCTGCTGCTTGCCCATGACAGGGATGCGTTTAACCGGTGGGAGGCGGGCCGGGTGCTTGCGCTCGGCACCCTTGAGCGCGCGCTGGCGGGCGAGGAAATTGGCGAGCGTTATCCCAAGGCCCTGCGCGCGGCGCTGGAACGGGGCGGTGACCCGGCATTTCTTGCGCTGTTGCTGGCGACACCTTCGGATTCGATGCTGGCCGATCATGTGGCGGGGCGTGGAGAAACGGTCGACCCGGACGCCATAGCCGCCGCGACGAAGGCGCTGAACCGGGCGGTCGCGCGCGAGGCGCAGGATGCCCTGCTGCGTGCCTATACGGAAACACAGACGGCGGGCGCCTTCAGCCCCGATGCGGAAAGCGCGGGCAAGCGGGCGTTGCGCCTGACGGCCCTGGAGCGTCTGTCCGACCTCGAAACCGACCACGTGCGCGCCCTCGCCGCGCAGCATTTCGCGGATGCCGATAACATGACCGACAGCGCCGGGGCGCTGAATGTGCTGGTCTCGTTGGGCGGCGCGGAAGCCGAGCAGGCACTGGCCGCCTTCCACGACCGATGGAAAGACGATTCCCTCGTGCTCGACAAATGGCTGATGTTGCAGGCACGGGCACCGGGGGCCGATACGCTGGACCGGGTCAAGGCGATCCGCGACCGGGGAGAAATCGACTGGACCAACCCGAACCGATTCCGCTCGCTGGTCGGCGCCTTCGCGGCCAACCATCACCGGTTCCACGCTGCCGACGGGTCAGGCTATGCGTTCTTCGCCGATCAGCTTGAATGGCTCGATGGCATGAACCCCCAGACCACGGCGCGCATGGCGACCGCCTTCGAGACGTGGCGGCGGTTTGACGAGGGGCGGCAGACAGCAATCCGCGCACAGATGCAGCGGCTTGTGGACCGTAAGGACTGTTCCCGTAACCTCTTCGAGATCGTGACGCGGTTGTTGGGCTGATGTCGAATAAAGACGATGCCATCCTAAAAGAAATCGAGTGACCTGCCACGAGTAATTTCCTCCAGTTAAAGTTAGAGTCCGACCTGAGAAAGGGACGGACGATGAAGTTGCTGTGAGCCCTGAAAACTGGATCGTTTTTGGTTAGAGTTTTCCGCGAGATTTTCCTGGCTGGGAGAAGGAGCGGAAGTGATGAAAGCCTCGAAGTTTTCGGACGCGCGAAAGGCGTTCATTTTGAAGCAAGGTGAAGA
>CALGNO010000139.1 GCA_937958625.1 uncultured Neomegalonema sp. | reverse complement strand
TCGGCCCATAAGAGACATGCGGGCATCGCGTCGAACACGGTGGTGAAGCTTGCATCCGCCACCGTGGTGGTTTCAGGGTGACCCGTGACCGACCAATGGTAGAGACGGGCCAAATCTGCTCATTATCGAACTTGCGGCTTCTCGCCGTTGTTTTGGAACTCATTGATCGACAGCTGCGGAGGATAACCCGTCCGGATGTTTGCCATTCAACGGAGTCTTGTTAACATCGCCGCATGTCCGACGCTCTTCGCATCCGAAAAGGTTCGTTCGGTCGTGTCGCCTTGCTCGACATGGACCGTAGCCTCGTGCGACACGCGCATCCCCATTGCCATGTGCTGCTCAAGGTCGACGGTGCGGATACCGGTTTTGTCGTCGACGGCACCTACGCGCCGCTGACGGAGGAAAGCGCGGTTCTGGTCAATGCATGGGTGCCTCATGTCTATGTGCATCGCCCCGAGATGCCGCGAACTCTGATCCTAGCGCTCTATATCGAACCCGACTGGCTGGCCAATTTTCGTGCCAACTGGGCCGCGAGCGGGACGCCCGGCTTTTTCCACAGCACGACCGGGTCGATCACGCCCGGAATCCGCAAACGCGCGCTCGATCTGGCGGCTTCGATGGTGCACGCACCGCTCTCGACCGAAGCGCATGAGCAGATGTTGGGCGACCTGATGATCGCGGTAATCGAGCGGTTTTGCGAATGGCGCAGCGTCGGTGCATCACTGCGTGACGCCGCCCGACGCCAGAGCGTCGATTACCGCGTGCGAAAAGCCATACGGCGCATTCAGGGACTGGACGGTGCGCCTTGCTGCATCGAGACCCTCGCAGAGTCGAGCGGCATGTCGCGGGCGAATTTCTTCCGGGTCTTCGAAGCCTCCACCGGTGTTACGCCGGGCGTGTTCCAGAACATGCTGAGACTGGAACTGGCCGTGGACGCCACGGCGAATGGCGATGCGTCCTTTGCCAAGATCAGTGACCGGTTCGGGTTTTCCACCCCGGCGCATTTCACCCGGTTCTTTCGGGATCATACCGGCGTTCCCCCCAGCCGCTTTCGGCAGATCGTCCGGCTTGGGACCGACCTTAACGACTGATTCAGAATGATTTCTCGCACGCATAACCGGTGCGCGGTCGTTTTGTAGACTTTTTGGTAAGTCGTTGGACCCAGTGGGATCGGCCTTCCGGGCCGTTTGCGTCATTCCTTCTCGCAGCCGCCGCACAGACGGCGCATTCGGGAGGAAATCAACGCATGCTCGACGCCTGCGATCATCGGAGCGAGGATACGCTCAGGGTGGAGGATCCGCCGCTCCTGACCGGAGCCGGAGCGTTCATCGACGATCTGGGCACGCCACCGGGCACCCTGCACGCCGCGATCCTGCGCGCGCCCCATGCCCATGCGCTGATCGAAGGGATCGACGTCGGAGAGGCGCTCACGCTGCCCGGCGTGTCTGCCGTGCTGACGGGCGACGACGTCAGGCGCCTGTCCCGCCCGCTCATGGTGGGGGTGAAGGCCCCGATCGAGGCGTGGCCGCTGGCGGTCGGGAAGGTCCGCTATGCGGGAGAGCCGGTCGCGGTCGTCGTGGCGGAAAGCCGCTACGTCGCTGAGGATGCTCTGGACCTGATCCACGTCTCCTATCGCCGCCTTCCCCCGGTCATGGACCCGGAGCGCGCCTTGGCCGACGACGCCCCGGCCCTGCACGAACGGCTGGACAGCAATCTCGCGAGCGAACGCCACTTTCGCTACGGCGATCCCGAAGCCGCCTTCGCAAGGGCCGCGCACGAGGTGGCGATCACGGTCCGCTATCCGCGCAATGCCGTGACTCCCATCGAGACCTACGGCGTCGTCGCGCAATACGATCCCCATGAAGACGCCTACGATGTCCTCGCCAATTTTCAGGGGCCGTTCTCGATCCATGCGGTGCTGTCGCGGGCGTTGGACGTGCCCGGCAACCGCCTGCGCTTGCGTACACCCCCGGACTCGGGCGGCAGCTTCGGCATCAAGCAGGGCGTATTTCCCTATATCGTGCTGATGGCGCTTGCGGCGCGGGTGGCTGGCGCGCCGGTCAAGTGGATCGAGGACCGGCTGGAGCATCTGACGGCCTCGGTCTCGGCCACCAACCGCGTCGCGACCCTGCGGGCGGCGGTCGAGGCGGATGGGCGGGTCACCGCGCTCGACCTCGACCAGATCGAGGATGTGGGGGCGTGCCTGCGCGCGCCGGAACCGGCCACGCTCTACCGGATGCACGGCAATTATACCGGGGCTTATGCGATTCCGAATCTCGCCATCCGCAACCGGCTGGTGATGACCAACAAGACGCCGACCGGGCTGAACCGTGGCTTCGGCGGGCCGCAGATGTATTTCGCGCTGGAGCGGCTGATGCGGCGCATCGCCCTCGAGTTAGGGCTGGACCCGCTCGACGTGATCCGGCGCAATCTGATTCCGGCGGATGCGTTCCCCTACACCACCGCGAGCGGCGCACAGTATGACAGCGGCGATTATCAGACCGCCGTGGCGACGGCACTGGAGGATGGCGGATACGCCGCGCTGTTGGAACGCCGGGAGGCCGCGCGCGCCGAAGGGCGGCTTTACGGCATCGGGCTTGCGGCGGTCGTGGAGCCGTCAGTTTCCAATATGGGCTATCTCTCTACCGCGCTGACACCGGAGGAACGGGCGAAGGCCGGGCCGAAGAACGGCGCGCAGGCCGCCGCAACCATCGATCTCGACCCCACGGGTGCGGTCAGTGTGCAGCTCGATTCCGTGCCACAAGGACAGGGGCACCGCACCGTTGCAGCGCGGTTGGTGGCCGATATTCTCGGTATCGATCCGAACACCGTGCGGGTCATCGCCGAATTCGACACGGCAAAGGATGCCTGGTCCATCGCGGCAGGCAACTATTCCAGCCGCTTCGCCGCCGCCTCGGTCGGCGCGGTGAAGATCGCCGCCGAACGCCTGCGCGACCGGTTGGCCCGCATTGCCGCTACACAGCTGAATGCCCCTGCCGAAGCCGTGGTCTTCGAAGACGGGCGCATCTTTGCGGAGGGTAATCCGGACAACGCGGTGCCCTTCGCCCGCGTCGCCTCGGCCAGTCACTGGGCACCGGGAACCCTGCCGGACGGCATGGCAGAGGCGATCCGCGAAACCGCCTTCTGGACCCCGCCGGAACTGGCCGCGCCGACCCCTGAGGACGGGATTAACTCCTCGCTCTGCCACGCCTTCATCTTCGACTTCTGCGGGATCGAGATCGACCGCACGACCGGGCAGGTTCACGTTGACCGCTACGTGACCATGCACGATTGCGGGCGCGTCCTGCATGCGGGCATGGTCGAGGGCCAGATCCGGGGGGCCTATGCCAATGCCATCGGAGCGACCTTCTACGAGGAATATGCCTATGGAGACGACGGCGCGTTCCTCGCGGGCACCTTCGCGGATTATCCGGTGCCGACGGCCATGGAGGTCAGCGACCCGCTGATCCTGCATATCGAGACGCCCTCGCCCGTCACCCCGACCGGAGCCAAAGGGGTGGGCGAGGGCAACTGCATGTCCACGCCCGTCTGCCTCGCGAATGGTGTTGCGGATGCGCTGGGGTCGGAGGCCGATCTTGTGCTGCCCCTGTCGCCCGCGCGGTTGATGCCGTTGATCGGCGGCGAGGAGCCGCAGCCACCCGCCGGAGCCGCGCCGCGCCCGGAGCCTGCAAGCGGCGGGCGCACGTTGACCGGCTCGGGCAGCGCGCAGGTCGCGGCATCGCCGCAAGACGTGTGGGAGATGCTGCTCGACCCGCAGACCCTGAAATCGATCATTCCGGGCTGCCACGCGGTCGAGGAGGTCGCACCGCACATCTTTCGTGCGGATGTCACGCTCGGCGTCGGTCCGGTAAAAGGCCGCTATATCGCGCGCGTTGCTCTTCGCGATCTCGACCCGCCGAACAGCGTCCTGCTGGAGGGCGAGGTGAATGGCGCGCTGGGGACAGGCGGTGGCACGGGCCATGTGACACTGACCCCGGCGGAGGGTGGAACCACCCTTGCCTATCGCTATGAGGCGGAGGTCGGTGGCAAGGTCGCTTCGGTTGGCGGGCGTCTGCTGGACGGTGCCGCGAAGATCGTCATCGGGCAGTTCTTCGAGGCTTTGGGTAGACAGGCCGGCGGCGCAAAGCCCGGCCTTCTCGCGCGCCTGTTCGGGGGGCGCTCATGAAACCGGCCCCCTTCGATTACCTGCGCGCGGACGATATCAGCGCGGCCCTCTCGGCGCTCCACGATGCGGGCGAGGATGCGCGGGTGCTCGCGGGTGGGCAATCGCTCGGCGCGATGCTGAACATGCGGCTCGCGAAACCGTCGTTGCTGATCGACATCATGCATATCGAGGCCCTCGGCGCGATCCGCGAGGAGAAGGCTGCGCTTGTGATACCCGCCTGCGTGACGCAGGAGGCGCTGCTGCGCCGGAGCGACCTGCATCCGCTGCTCGCGAAGGCCTTACCCTGGACTGGCCATGTGCAGACCCGGGCGCGGGGAACCGTGTGCGGCTCCATCGCCCATGCCGATCCCAGCGCGGAACTGCCGCTCTGCCTCGCCCTGCTCGGGGGGGAGGTTTCAATCCGCTCGCGCCGCAAGCGCCGCACCGTGCAAGCCGCCGACTTCTTTCGCGGCATGATGCTGACCGACCTTCGACCCGGAGAGATGATCGAGGCTGTTCGCATTCCGCTCGCCCGAAAAAATCAGCGCTTCGCGTTCACCGAGATCGGACGGCGTCACGGCGATTTCGCCATCGTCGCGGTCGCGGCGATGCGCGAAGGCGACACGCTGCGCCTCACTGTGGGGGGTGTCAACGATACCCCTGCGATCCGGGAATGGGCGACGCTCGATACTGCCGACATTCCCGATGCGCTCAATGATCTGGCCTGGTCGCTCGATGCCCGCGACGACCTGCACGCGACCGCCCGCTATCGCCGCGATCTGATGCGTAACCTGGGGCGCATTGTCATCGAGGAGGTCTCATCGTGACCACCCTTGCCGCCACTGAAACCCATACCGTGCGCGTCCGTCTGAACGGACGCGCGGTGGAGGGCCGCGCGACCCCGCGTATGTTGCTGACCGATTTTCTGCGCCACGAATTGCACGCTACCGGCACCCATGTCGGCTGCGAGCATGGGGTATGCGGAGCCTGCACAATCCGCATCGACGGCGCACTCGCCCGTTCCTGCCTCGCCTATGCCGTTCAGGTGGATGGCGCGACGATTGAGACGGTCGAGAGCCTCGCGCCGGAACGAGGGCGGCTCTCCGTCCTGCAAACGGCCTTCCAGCGTCACCACGCCCTGCAATGCGGTTTCTGTACCGCCGGGATCCTGATGTCTCTCGATACGCTGCTCGGGGCCGAACCGGACGCCGGAGAAGACCGGATCCGCGAGGTTCTCGCCGGACATCTGTGCCGCTGCACCGGATACCAGCCCATCATTCGCGCGGCCCTCGACGCCGCCGCGCGCCTGCGTGAAGGAGACGCCGATGCTTGACCTCGGACGCAGCTTCCTCGCCTCGGTCGCCCGCACCCCGGATGCGACCGGAATCATCGACGGTGAGACGAGCCTGACCTATGCGGACTGGGCCGGGCAGATCGGGGGCGTGGCCTGCGGCCTGCGCGAGATGGGCCTTCGCCCCGGCGATCACCTGCTGACCGCAATGCAGAACACGCTGGAGGCGGCAACGCTGCACTGGGCCTGCCAGTTCGCGCACGTGACTATAACCCCGGTGAATTTCCGCGCCAAACCCGATGAGCTGGATTTCTTCATCGAGAATGCCGAGGCCCGCGCCATCGTCTATGACGCGGCCTCGCGAGAGGCGGTCGAGGGGAGCGCGCGGGCGCTGGCCCTGCCGCGTATCGCCGCCTGCGATCCGCTGGCATCGGATGCGATGTTCGAGCAGATAGCGGCGGCGCATGTCGATCCGGTGCCGCTGGCCAGCGCCGATAGCTGGTCGCTGATGCTCTATACCTCCGGCACCACCGCGCGACCGAAGGGCGTACCCCGCCGCCACCATGCGGAGCGCGCTGCCGCCATCGCCCATGTCGCGCAGAATCTCTACCGCTCCGGCGAGAGCACGCTGGGCGTGATGCCGCTCTATCATACGATGGGGGTCCGCTCCTTGCTGGCCATGTCGCTGGTGGGGGGATGTTTCGCCTGCCTGCCCCGCTTCAGCGTGGAGGGCGCGCTGGCCCTGATCGAGGACGAAGGCATCACCAGCCTCTATCTGGTGCCGACCCTCTATCACGACATCCTCGATCATCCCGATTTCGTGCCGGAGCGGGTGCGCGGCGTGCGCAGGCTCGGCTATGCCGGTGCGCCGATGACCGAGGGGCTGACCCGCACGCTGGTGAAGGCTTTCGAGCCGGACCTGTTCGTCAACCATTACGGCAGTTCGGAGATCTACACCTTCACCGTCGATCAGAACGCCGCTGCCAAGCCCGGATCGGCGGGGAAGGCAGGGCTGAACCAGATGATCCGCGTCATCCGGTTGGACGGCGCGGAACCGGACGACCTCGCCCCGCAGGGCGAGGAAGGCCAGATCATCGCGCTTCTCGCCGGGGACGAGGCCTTCGAGGGCTATTGGCGACGACCGGAAGCGGACGAGAAAAGCCTGCGGGACGGCTGGTACTTCACCGGCGACAGCGGTTATTTCGACGCCGATGGCGACCTCTTCGTGACGGGACGGGTCGATGACATGATCATCACCGGCGGCGAGAACGTCTCGCCGGTCGAGGTGGAAAGTTGTCTGTCCCTGCACCCGGCGGTCAGCGAGGTGGCGGTCGTCGGCTTGCCGGACGAGCGTTGGGGAAAGATCGTGACCGCCTTTGTCCGGCGCGATGAGGAGATCGAGGCCGACACGCTCGACGCGCATTGCCGCGCCTCCGGCCTTGCCAATTTCAAGCGGCCCCGCCGCTACGTGTTCGTGCAGGACATTCCCAAATCGCCGGTCGGCAAGCTGCTGCGGCGCAAGCTGATCGCCGGGGAATACGTGCCCGAGAATCCCGACAATCAGACCGAGGAGATCGCGTCGTGAGCGACAGCATACCCTTCGACGGCTTCAGGCTAGAGATCGACGCCGCCCGCGAGCGCGGCGACATCGTGCTCGACCGGCCGCCCCTCAACGTCATCGAGATGGGCCAGCGCGACGACCTCCGCGCCTGTTTCGAGCGGCTCGACGCAGATGAGCGCGTGCGCGTGATCGTTGTGCGTGCCGAGGGCGAGCATTTCTCTTCGGGGGGCAATATTCGCGGTTTTCTCGATGCCTCGCCCGAGCATGTATCGCATCTGGCCGACAATATCGCGGCCCCCCATCGCTGTCGCAAGCCGGTGATCGCCGCCAATCAGGGGTACTGTTTCGGCGTCGGCTTCGAGCTGTCGCTGGCCTGTGATTTTCGCATCGCGACCCCCGGCACGCGCTACGCCCTGCCGGAGCAGAAGCTGGGTCAGATACCCGGCTCCGGCGGTTCGGCGCGACTTCAGGCCATCATCGGCATCGCCCGAACCAAGGACGTGGTGATGCGATCGCGACGCATCGGCGGCGAGCAGGCCCTCGACTGGGGCATTGCGGTCGATTGCGTCGCCGACGATGCACTGATTGAGGCGACCGACGCGCTGGCCGAGGAGCTGCGCGGGTTCTCGCCGCTCGCCCAGCGGGTCGCCAAGAAGCTGATCAACGACAGCGAGAACGCCACCGTCGCGACCGGCATCGAACTCGAAGGCCACGCCTATGCGCGGCTGCGCCAGTCCGACGATTTCCGCGAAGGCGTCGACGCCTTCCACCAAAAACGCAAGCCCACCTTCAAGGGCACCTGACAAGGAGGAAACGATGAAGAAACTTTCCATGACAGCCATCGCGCTGCTGCTTTCCACAACCGCCCATGCCGCCGAGCCGGTCAAGATCGGCGTCGCTACGCCGCTGTCGGGCACCTATGCAGGCATCGGCCAACAGGTTCGCTGGGGGCTAGAGATGGCGGCGGAGGAGATCAACGCCGACGGGGGCATCGATGGCCGCGAGGTCGAGCTGGTATTCGAGGATACGGAGGCAAATCCGACCGTTGCCGTGCAGAAGGCCGAAAAGCTGTTCGAGGTCGAGGATGTCGATTTTCTGACCGGCACGGTCAATTCCGGCGCGACCCTTGCGGTCGGACAGGTGGCGGAGCGCGCGGGCAAGCTGCTGGCGACGACCGTATCGTTCTCCGACGCGATCACGGGCGAGAAATGCTCGCCGAACGTCTTTCGCGTGAACGCCCGCGCGGGCCAGCAATCGGCGGCCCTCGCCGCTTGGCTCGAACAGCAGAAACCGGGGGCGAAGGTCTTCTATCTCGGCCCCGATTACGAGATGGGCCGCTCGACGGTGGCGGCTTTCCGGTCCAATGCCGAAGGGGTGGGCGCCGAATCGATGGGCGAGGTCTTCGCACCCCTCGGCGCAAAAGACTATTCGCAGTATTTCGGCCGCCTGCGCGCGTCCCGCCCCGACGTGGTCTATACCTCGGTGGCTGGTAACGACACCGTCCGCCTCTTCACCCAGATGGAGGAATTCGGCATCCGCAACGGCCTGACTATCTTGGGCGCATCCGGGACCGTGACCTCCCAGAACATCGACGCCATCGGCGCGGCGGCGGAAGGCTTCGTCACCGGCGTCGGCTATTCCCCGCTGATCGACAGCGATCAGAACCGCGATTTCGTCGCGCGCTTCAACGCGGCCAACGATGCGGACCCCGATCTTTATGGCGCGGACAGCTACGGTATCCTCTTCGCCTACAAGGCCGCTGCCGAGAAGGCCGGATCGACGGAAACCGACGCCGTGCGCGCGGCTCTCGAAGGCCTGAGCTGGGACACGCCCCAAGGCACCAAGACCATCCGCGCGGGCGATCATCAGGCGATGCAGCCGATGTACGTCGTGCAAGTGAAGGACGGCGCGTTCACAATCGCCGACTTCATTTCGCCCGAAGACGCGATCGGCGACGATACCTGCGCCCGTTTCTGAGCGATGCACGCCGCCCCCAGTACCGGGGGCGGCCCCGTCGCGGCACGGACCGCGCTCACTCCCTTGATCGGAAGGCTGCTCCATGACGGCGACCCTCGATTACATACACTTCATCCTCGCTCCGCAGATGCTGAACGGTCTCGCGCTCGGCGTCTCGGTTATCCTCGTGGCCCTCGGGCTGACGATCATCTTCGGCCTGCTCGACGTCATCAACATGAGCCATGGCGAGTTCTACGCGATCGGAGCGTTCGGGGCGCTGGCCCTGAGCTGGCTGGGCGTGAATTACTGGCTGCTCATCGCGCTCGTACCGCTGCTGATGATCCCGGTCGCAGTGCTGGTGGAGCGGCATCTGATCCGGCGTGTCTATGACAGTGCGGACCGGCATACCTCGACGCTGCTGCTCACCTTCGGGCTGGCGCTGATCCTGGAGGATCTACTCAAGATCCTGTTCGGGCCGAACACGCATCGACCCGAGAACCCGTTGCCCGGTGCGACGGATCTGTTCGGCATCTTCATCCCGACCTATCGGCTGTTCCTGATCGGCATCGGCATTGCCGTCGTGCTGGCGGTGGCCTTCGTGACTTACCGCACGCGGCTGGGTGCGATGGTCCGGGCCGCATCCTTCGATGCGAATATGGCCGGGTCGCTGGGGGTGCGCGTTGGTGTGGTCTATTCGGGCGCTTTTGCCTTCGGTGTCGCACTGGCGGGACTGGCGGGAGTGTTGCTTGCGCCGATCTATTCCGTCTTTCCGACGATGGGACACGATTTCATCCTGATGGCCTTTACGGTCGTCATCGTTGGGGGAATGGGCTCGATCTGGGGCGCGGTCATCGCGGGGGTCGCGCTGACGCAGGTGCAGGCGATTTCGAGCCTCGTGATCTCGCCGGTCTGGGCCGACCCCATCGTCTTCGCGGTCATGGTGCTGGTGCTGATGGTGCGACCGCAGGGCCTGTTCGGGAGGCTCGGCCATGCGTGATCGGTTGATGCTTTCGATGCGGGCGAGCCATGCCTTCATGACGATCTTCGCCGTGGGTGCGGTGCTCTGCGCGCTCTGGGGTTCGGCGACGGGGGACAGCTTCTATCTGCGGCTCGGGACCGAGGCGCTGATCCTCGCGGGGCTGGCCATGTCGGTGGAACTGCTGCTGGGCTATGGCGGACTGCTCTCGCTCGGTCAGGCGCTCTATTTCGGGGCCGGGGCGTATGTTTCGGCACTGGTGCTGCGCGAGACGCCGAGCTTCTGGCTGGCCATGGGCGCGGCCTTCGGCTTCACGTTGGCCCTCGGCATCATCGGTGGGCTGATCGCCAACCGGGTGCGCGGCGTCTATTTCGCGCTGATCACCTTCGGCATGGCGCAGGTCGCCGCGAAGACGGTCTACAACACCCGCGAGTTGGGCGGGTCCGACGGGTTGATCGGCGTGCCGCAGATCGCGGTTCCCCTTGGGCCATACAGCGTCTCCGCCGCCGATCCGGTCGCGTTCTTCCTGTTCGTGTTGGGGTTCATGACGCTGCTCTATCTGCTGCTGGCCTATCTGCTCGGGACACCGTTCGGGCGGGTGCTGACGGCGATGAAGGCAAACGAAAAGCGCGTGCCGTTTCTGGGATATTCGATCTGGCGGGCGCGCATGGTGGCCTATGTCGTCGCGGCGCTGGTCGCGGGCGTCTCCGGGGCGCTCTACCCGATGCTGCGCGGCTTCGTCTCGCCGGAACTGATGTTCTTCGAGACGTCGGGCGACGCGCTGATCATGGCGGTCATCGGTGGACTGGGAACGCTGGTGGGTGCGTTCTACGGCGCGGCGCTCATCACGGCGCTGAAATCCGTGATCGGCAGCTGGACCGAGCATCATCTGATCGTCATCGGCGCGCTGTTCGTGGCCGCGATTCTCTTCATGCCGAAAGGTCTGATCGGTCGTATCCGGCCGCGGGCCGAGGCGATACTGGGCGGGAAACGCGCCATCCGGGCCGAAGCACAGGAGGAGCATCCATGAGCGATCCAGCCATGCATATCGCCGGAATCGGCATTTCCTTTGGCGGCCTGCGCGCCGTCGATAATGTGGATTTTCAGGCCGAGCGCAACGCCATCACCACGGTGATCGGGCCGAACGGGGCGGGTAAGACGACGCTGTTCAACCTCATCAGCGGGGCCTTGCGTCCGGACCGGGGGCGGGTCGAGCTGGCAGGGGTAGACGTGACCGGTTTTGCCCCCGCAGCCCTGCAACGGGCGGGGCTGGCCCGTTCGTTCCAGATCACGAACCTGTTCTTCGACCTGACGGTGTGGGAGAACCTGCGGATCGCTTCGCAGGTTCTGGAGCCGGTCTCCCGCGCGCTATTGCCGGTCGCCGCCTCGCGCCGGGCGCTGGCGCGGGTCGATGCGCTGATCGAACGGTTCGGGCTGGAGGACGTGGAAACAGACTTGGCCGGGGCGCTGTCCCATGGCGAGCAGCGTAGGCTGGAAATCGCGATGGCGCTCGCCTCCGAGCCCTCGGTCCTGCTGCTCGACGAGCCGACCCAGGGCATGAGTCACAGCGACACGGAGGACACTGCCGCCCTGATCCGGGGGCTGACGAGCGATGTTTCCATCCTGCTGATCGAGCACGATATCGGGCTGGTGATGAGCCTGTCCGACCATGTCGTCGTCATGAATCAAGGCCGCAAGCTCGCCGAGGGCACGCCGGAAACGATCCGCGCGAACCCGGAGGTGCAGGCCGCTTATTTCGGGAGTGCATGATGCTGGAAATCAAGGATCTCCACACCCATTACGGCTTGAGTCACGTCATTCAGGGCATCGACCTGACGGCGGAAGCGGGCGAGGTGGTTGGCATTTTCGGCCGCAACGGCGTCGGCAAAACCACCTTTCTGAAGACGATTGCCGGCTGGGTCAAACCCAGTTCCGGCACCGTCGCGATCCGCCACGAGGACATGAGCGGGGCCAGCCCCGATTCCATGGCGCGGATGGGGGTCGGATTCGTGCCAGAGGACCGGCGCATCTTTCCCGGCCTGACCGTCGAGGAGAATCTCGACTTGGGCCAGACCGGCGTGGCGCGCGGTGAGCGCCGGGCCGCGCTGGAGCGCAGCTACGACCGCTTCCCGAGGCTCGCGGAGCGACGCACCCAGATCGCGACGACCCTGTCAGGCGGCGAGCAGCAGATCCTCGCCATGGCCCGCGCCACGATCTCCGGGCCTAGGATCGTCCTGATCGACGAGCCGAGTGAGGGGCTGGCCCCGATGATCGTTGCGGAGATCTTCGCCCTGATCCGCGAATTGCGTGAGGACGGCGCAACGATTCTGTTGGTCGAGCAGAATATCCACGAGGCGTTGGCAGTCACCGACCGGTTCATCGCGCTCGAACGCGGCAGGATCGTTCTGGAGGGGTTCGATACCGATGCCGACCATGACAGGCTGATTAGCTTTCTGGAGGTGTAGCAGACGAATTTTGAAGCGAGGCCATGAGAATCCTGGCCAGATCGCGATGGTGATATGTCCCGCTTCTCGTTTATACCCACCATCATTGCGCTGCAGATGATCTGGATTCCATGACGGTGGCAACCTTGAGGATCACCACCGTCATGCATGCGTTGCCTGAACTTCTGCTTCGGGCCGATTCTGTTGAAAAACTCCGTAGTTGCGACGGCCTTGATCTGCTGATTCACTGGCTTCGGGCGAGGGACGGAGGGTTTGGTGATGATGGGAGAACGGTGCGTCGAGCAGGCGGCGTTGTTCTACGAATTCTCGCTTG
>CALGNO010000138.1 GCA_937958625.1 uncultured Neomegalonema sp. | reverse complement strand
ATTGGGGCCGAGCAACTGACGAGTTTCAAGTATCTGGTTGAGGCAGATTGTGCGCTGCGTGATTGATGGTCTGAAAAACTTGAAACCGTATTCTGCGCTATCGAATGGGTGCAAGCGACGACCGCGGGTGGTGCGGAACGCGCCGCCCGGGGGGCGGTCGTCGCGTGTCGGTGCTGCGCACCTCCCGTTTCCCAAGGCTGACGATCACGAAGTGGTCGAATGGAAAGTTTTCATCGGATGCGCCTAGCGTTCATGGGCAGTCCTGATTTTGCCGTTCCGGCCCTCGATGCGCTTGTCGCGGCGGGGCACGAGATTGCGGCCGTCTATGCCCAGCCCCCGCGTCCGGCAGGCCGGGGCAAGAAAGACCGCCCCACCGCGGTTCATGCCCGTGCCGATGCGCTCGGCCTGCCCGTGCGCACCCCCAAAACCCTGCGCGACCCTGAGGCACAGGCGGCTTTCGCAGCTCTCGACCTCGATGTGGCTGTCGTCGCTGCCTACGGTTTGATCCTGCCGCAAGCCATCCTCGATACGCCCCGGCACGGGTGCCTCAATATCCATCCGTCGCTGTTGCCCCGTTGGCGTGGAGCGGCACCGATTCAGCGCGCGGTGATGGCGGGCGATACACGGACCGGCGTCTGCATCATGCAAATGGAGGCGGGCCTCGATACCGGCCCGGTCCTACTGCGCGAGGAAACCGCCATCGGCCCGCGCGAGACCGCCGCCGACCTCCAAGACCGCCTCGCTGCCGATGGCGCACGCTTGCTGGTGGAGGCGCTTTCTCGCTTCGATACGCTCATCCCCGAGCCGCAATCGGACGTGGGCGTCACCTATGCCGCCAAGATCGACAAGGCCGAAGCGCGGATCGACTGGACCCGCCCCGCCGCCGATCTCGATGCCCATATCCGGGGTCTGTCGCCCTCTCCCGGCGCGTGGTTCATGGCCGGGGAGGAGCGGGTCAAGCTGCTCCTCGCCGAGCCGGTTGCGGGCGCTGGCACACCCGGAGCGATGCTGGCCGAGGATACGGTGGCTTGCGGCACCGGCGCGCTGCGGCTTTTGCGCCTGCAACGGGCGGGCAAACCGGCGATAGCGGCTGGCGATTTTCTGCGCGGATTTCCCCTCGCCGAGACCGCCCCCCTCGCATAGGGGCCTGCGGCACCCTACCTAAAGGACAGGCCAGCACAGGAGAAACGCGGCATGTTCTTTATTCTATTCATCGCCGTTGGCGCATTGATCGGTTTTCTGGTCGCCCCGAAAATGGGCGTCCAACAGAAGTTGGGTGCCGGGATCGGTGCGGGCGGCGGGCTTCTTGGCGGGGCTATCGTGAAGGCGCTCTTCCCGTTCCTGCTTGGCCTGATCGGCGCGGCCTTGGGGGCTATGGCGCTGCTCTACGGCTATCGCGAAATGAAAAAGCGCGAGTGATTCCGCTCAGGCTTCGCGCAGTTCCAGCAACTCCGAAAGGCGGGCGGCCCCTCTTTCGCGCCCGACCGCCACATGGGCCGCCATCGACAAGGTCCGCGCGGCAACCCATAGGTCCGTCTGGTCCGCCATCACGGCGATCTGACGCGCGACAGCCTCGCATTCTTCGGCGGTTCGCGATGCGAGGAATGCCTTGATTTCTTCGTTGCGCACTTCGCTCAGCGCCCATTCGACCTGAGCATCGTCGGTCAGGACCGGGAACGCCCCGCGCAGGGTAAAGATGATCCGCGCCCGCGCCGCGTTCGTCAGGGCCGGGCGTCCGAGTATCTCCAGCACGGCATCGAACACGGCCAAGCGCGCATCCAACATGCTCTGGGTAACAAGATTGCCGCTCGATATTTCCTCGGCAACGATGGGATCGGCGTCAAACACCGCTTGAACCCTCGCATCGCCGGTGCGATCCCGGCGCAAGCCTGCGAGAATACCGGCGCGCTCCTGAGCGGCTCTTATCGGATCATCATCCCGCGCGAGCGGCATCAGGTCGGCGTCGAAGTCTTCCTTGATGGCGTGGCCCATGACGTTCAGTCCCTTGTCCCCCGGTTCGTTTCACGAACCCCCGATCAATCGTCCGAGGGCGGCGAATGGTCCGCTTTTGCCCTCTTCGGTCTTTGCCTCCGGCGTCTTATGGCCGGTATCGCGGTCTTTAGGCCGGGCCGGCTTGCGTTCCGGTGCCAGCGATTGCGTGACGGCGCTCTGGAATCGCTGATCGTCGCCCTTGGCCAGCCAATCGGCCTCGGCAGCCATGGAAGCAAGGAGTGGGCCAATCCAGTCCATATCCGCCTTGGCAAAATCATGCAGGACATAGCCGGAGACCTTGGCCTTGTCGCCGGGATGCCCAATGCCGAGGCGCGCGCGGCGATAGCCGTCGCCGAGATGGGCGTGGATAGAGCGCAGGCCGTTATGCCCCGCATGGCCGCCCTGCGCCTTCATGCGCAGCTTGCCGGGGGCAATGTCGAGTTCGTCATGGAAGACGACGATGTCGGCGGGGGACAGCTTGTAGAATTGCGCCACCGCCGCGACCGAGCGCCCGGATTCGTTCATGAAAGTCTGGGGCTTCAGCACCAGCACCTTTTCGGTGCCGATGGTGCCTTCTCGCAGGATGCCCTGATGCTTGCTGCGTTCGGGCGAAAAGCCATGGCGATCCGCGATCTCGTCCACGGCCATGAAACCGATATTGTGCCGGTTGCGGGCGTATTTATCGCCGGGATTGCCGAGGCCGACCAACAGGATCATGGCTGTCGCTCCTGAATAAAAAACGCCCGCTCCGATATCGGAGCGGGCGTCATATTAAAGCGTCGGATACGCCGCGTCACGGGTGGGATCAGGAATCGTCCTGATCGCCCTCGCCCTCGACGGTATCGGCGTTCTGTTCGATGACCTCGGTCTCGGTCGTCTCTTCGTCGTCTTCCTCGACGGCGGCGCGCGGTTCGATGATCGTGGCGATGGTGAAGTCGCGGTCGGTGATCGTCGGCTCGGCACCCTCGGGCATCACCGCGTCACTGATGTTGATCGAATCGCCGATCTGGAACGAGATCAGGTCAAGCTGGATATTCTCGGGCATATTGTCGGGCAGAACCGACAATTCGACCTCGTGGCGTACCACGTTCAGCGTGCCGCCCTGTTTCAGTCCCGGACATTCGTCTTCGTTCAGGAACTCGACCGGGATCATGACCTGAATCTTCGCACCTTTGGTCAGGCGCATGAAATCCACATGCTCGGGCAAACCGTTCAGCTTGTTCTTCTGAATGTCCTTGGGGATCACCCGGTGCTGTTCGCCCGCGACGTCGATGTCGAAGATCGTCGTGTAGAACCCGCCGCTATTCAGCGTCTTGAGCAGCTGGTTGTTCTTGATCTGAATTGTGACGGGGTCTTTTTTGTCGCCATAGATCACGCCGGGTACGTATCCGGCACGACGCGCGGCCCGGGCGGCCCCCTTGCCAACTCCCGGACGCGGCTCGACAGACATTTTTACAATGTCGCTCATCGCATATATCTCCAAATGTTCAGGCGCCCCCTCCAAGGGTGTGGGCGCAAGGAAGCGGGCTTATAGGCAAGTCTCCCGCGAAAGGGAAGGAAGAACATGCCTGAATTGCCCGAGGTCGAGACGGTGCGCCGTGGCCTGATCCCTGAACTGGAAGGGCGTGTGATCGCCCGCGCCATTCAGAATCGTCCCGATCTGCGCTGGCCCCTGCCCGAGCGCATGGCAGAGCGCCTGACCGGTCAACGGGTGGCGCGAATCGGACGGCGGGGCAAATACCTGCTGCTTGATCTCGGCAGCGCCGAGACCCTGATCGTGCATCTTGGCATGTCGGGCCGCTTCTTGATCGAATCGGGGCTGGAACGCCGGGAGGGGGCGGTTTTTCACCAGTCGGTCGGCGCTGGCGACGGCAAGCACGACCATGTGGTGCTGGAGATCGAAGGCGGCGGGCGGGCGGTTTTCAACGATGCCCGCCGGTTCGGGGCCATGGACCTGTGGCCGACCGAGACCATCGAGACACACAAGCTGCTGGCCGGTATGGGGCCAGAGCCGCTGTCGAATGCCTTCAGCGGTGCGCATCTGGCCGAGGTATTCGCGGGGCGGCGCACGGCAATCAAGGCGGCATTGCTGGATCAACGCCGGGTCGCGGGGCTGGGCAATATCTATGTCTGCGAGGCTCTGCACGGCGCGCGGCTCTCGCCCACCCGCACCGCCGGGTCGCTGTCGATGGCCGAGTGCACGCGGCTGGCACGGGTGATCCGCGAGGTGCTGGAAACGGCGATTGCCGCGGGCGGGTCCAGCCTGCGCGATTTTCACGGTGCAAGCGGCGAGCTTGGCTATTTTCAGCACGCTTTCCGGGTCTATGGCCGCACCGGCGAGCCGTGCCCTCGCCCGCGATGTTCGGGGGTGATCGAGCGGCTTGTGCAAAGCGCGCGTTCTACATTTCACTGTCCGAAATGCCAGCGTTGAGGCGGGAAACAATGTCACACGACATTGCACGGCGTCGGTTGATCGGTTACGCGTCCCGCTTCGCCAGAGGACAAATCAACGGAGCGTGAATATGGCTTTCGAGACGATTGTCGTGGAAACTCAAGGACATGTGGGCACGATCAAACTGGATCGGCCTGAGTCGCTGAATGCGCTCAATGCGACCCTGATGGCGGAACTCGCTTCGGCGCTCGACAAATTCGAGAAGGACGATGCCATCGGTGCGATCGTCATTACCGGCAGTGAAAAGGCTTTCGCCGCGGGGGCCGATATCAAGGAAATGGCTGACCGGACGTATCCGGCGGCGATGCAGGACGACTTCATCGGCGGTGACTGGCGCGCAGTGCCCGAATGTCGCAAGCCGGTTATCGCGGCGGTCTCCGGCTATGCGCTTGGCGGCGGATGCGAGCTGGCCCTGGCCTGTGACATCATCATTGCCGCCGAAACCGCGCGGTTCGGCCTGCCCGAAATCACCCTCGGCGTGATTCCCGGCGCGGGCGGCACCCAGCGCCTGACCCGGGCCGTCGGCAAGGCCAAGGCGATGGAAATGATCCTCTCGGGTCGCTTTATGACGGCGGAAGAAGCCGAACGCGCGAATTTGGTCAGCCGTGTGGTTTCCGAAGGCGACCTGATGGAAGAGGTCATGGCTCTTGCGGCCAAGATCGCCGATATGTCGGGCGTCGCGGTGATGCTGGGCAAGAAAGCGGTGAACCGCGCCCACGAAGCGTCCCTTGCCGAAGGTCTGGAATACGAGCGCATGGCGTTTTATTCGCTGTTCGCGACCGAGGACCAGAAAGAGGGCATGGCGGCTTTCGTCGAAAAGCGTAAAGCGCAGTTCCGGGACCGTTGACGAACGCCGTGTATTGGGTGTATAGTGCCCGTCTGAAATTCGAACAGGACTGAAGTAGCACCCGATGGCCAACTCGCCCCAAGCTCGCAAGCGTATTCGTCAGGCCGCGCGCCGTACCGAAATCAACACGGCTCGTCGCAGCCGGATGCGCACGTTTATTCGTAAGGTCGAAGAGGCCATTGCCTCCGGCGACCGCGCCGCTGCGACCGAGGCCCTCAAGGCTGCACAGCCAGAGATCATGCGCAGCGCCGTGAAAGGCATTGTTCATAAGAACACAGCAAGCCGCAAGGTTTCGCGCCTGGCTGCACGGGTCAAAGCGCTCAGCGCCTGATCCTTTCTGCTCTGGAAAATTGAGACTGACCAAGCGGCGTATCCAGACCGGATGCGCCGCAATTACGTGTGCGCTGCGGAAATTGAAGACTCGGCAAAAAAACTTCCAATAGTCCTTGCGCGACTCGGGTGACCTTCGTTAACTCGTACGGTGAAATGGTCTTGAATGGACCAAAAACGAAAACAAGGCGACGGTTTGTAATAAAACCTCAGTTGTCGGACGACCCGGGCAGTCTATTCATTCTGGCTGTGTAAGTATTCGGATATTCTGCCTTCAGCGCAGAGCCGTTTGGGGTCTTTTTGTGTTTGCGGCTGTTCGCAGACACCGCGCGGTATGCTTGCGCCGTGCACAAAGGGGGGAGGATTTCGTATTGTGATTGACCCTGCGATGTCCGACCTGGATTCCACTTGGACCCGTATTCGTTCTGCCCTGCGCCAGGAAGTCGGTGAGGCCAGTTATCAAAGCTGGATCGCCGTACTGGATGGTCCGTCCCTCAAGGATGGCACGCTTTCGATCCATGCGCCGAATCGATTTATCCGCGACAAGGTCGCCGACCGTTTCGGCGCACGCCTGCGAGAGCATTGGGTCGATGCCGGCGTCGGTGTGGTCGAGATCGACCTGTCGGTCGCCGCCGAGGCGGGGGCAGTCGAGGCCGTTTCGCCCCAGCGGGTGCGCGCCGCTTCGGGGTCATCGCGCCTGACCCTGTCATCGCCGCCGATCGCCGCTGACAGCTATGGCTCAACCAATGTAAATCTCGACGCGCGCTTGCGGTTCGATACATTCGTCGTCGGCAAATCGAACGAGCTTGCCTATGCCGCCGCCCGCCGCGTCGCAGAGACCGACGGACCGGCAGCCGCGTATAATCCGTTGTTCCTGTTCGGTGACGTCGGCGTCGGCAAAACCCATCTGATGCAGAGCATTGCGTGGGAAGCGCAGGACCGGGCACCGGGCAAAAAGCTGCTGTATCTTTCCGCTGAAAAGTTCATGCATCGCTTCGTCAGTGCCCTGCGCTACAAGGATGCCCATTCGTTCAAGGAAGAATTCCGCTCCGTCGATCTGCTGATTATCGACGACTTCCAGTTCATTGCGGGCAAGGAATCAACGCAAGAAGAGTTCTTCCACACCTTCAACGCCCTGATCGACCAGAACCGCCAGATCGTGATCAGTGCCGACCGCTCGCCCAGCGACCTCGACGGGGTCCAGGACCGGATCAAGTCGCGCCTGAACTGGGGGCTGGTCGCGGATATCGGAGCGCCGGATTACGAACTGCGCCTTGGCGTGCTGCAATCGAAGCTGGAGCTGGCGCGCGAGGCGCATCCCGGTCTGGATATCGATGAAGATGTGCTTGGTTTCGTGGCAAAGCGCGTGTCGTCGAATATGCGGGTGATCGAGGGGGCGCTTAATCGCCTGATGGCCCATGCGAGCCTGTTCGGGCGACGGGTCGATTGCGATGTCGCTGAGGAGTTGCTGCACGATCTGTTGCGCGCCTATGACCGGCGCATCACGGTTGACGAAATCCAGCGCGTGACCGCCGATCATTTCGGCATCAAGCTTTCAGACCTGCTGTCGCCGCGTCGGGCACGGGCAGTGGCGCGGCCTCGTCAGATCGCGATGTTTCTGTCCAAGGAACTGACCGATAAATCCCTGCCCGAGATTGGCCGGAAGTTCGGGGGCCGGGACCACACTACGATCATGCATGGCGTCAAGCGCGTGACCCAGTTGTCGAAGGATGACCCCGGCGTTCGCGAGGATGTCGAGATGCTGCGCCGCAGGTTGCAGCACTGATCGTCATTCTGACAGGCGCGGGTATTTCCGCCGAATCGGGCCTCGGCACGTTTCGCGATGTCGGTGGCCTATGGTCGCAATATGATCTTGAAGAGGTCGCGACGCCCCAAGGTTATGCGAAAAATCCGAAGCTCGTTCTCGATTTTTACAACGCAAGACGCGCCAATCTGCTCGCGGCTGCCCCGAATGCGGCCCATGCGGCGCTGGTTCGTTTGGCTGCCGGGCGTGATGTCACGCTGATCACCCAGAACATCGACGATCTGCACGAGCGGGCTGGATCACCGGATGTGATCCATATGCATGGCTCGCTGGTGGAATCGCTGTGCGCGACATGCGGCGCGGTGACGGCATGGCGCGAGGCTATGGCGCTCGACAGCAAATGCGCGTCGTGCGGCGGTGTCGGCGTGATCCGCCCGAATGTCGTCTGGTTCGGCGAAATGCCGTATCACATGGACCGGATCGAGGCCGCGATGACCTCGGCGTCGCTTTTCGTGTCAATTGGCACCAGCGGGTCTGTCTATCCGGCGGCGGGCTATGTCGCGATGGCGGGGCAGCTTGGGACTCCGACCATGGAGCTGAACCTGGAGCCGTCGGATAATGCGGCGCTGTTCGAAGATGGCCGCTATGGTCCGGCGACCGAGGTCGTGACTGCGTGGGTGGATGAAGTGTTGGCAGGCTGATTCCTGCACGAAAGCATAAAAAAAGCCGCACCCGAGGGCGCGGCGTTTTCGAAAGTCTGTAGCGCAAGTATTATGCGGCGCGTTTGATCAGGACCGTGGACAGCTTTTCCGCTGCTTTGCTTTCGTCGATCTTCTCGACGGCGGCGACTTCGCGGGCCAGACGCTCGAAGGCGGCTTCGTAAAGCTGACGCTCGGAATAGGACTGCTCGGGTTGGTCTTCGCCCCGGTGCAGGTCGCGCACGACTTCGGCGATGGAAACCAGATCACCGGAATTGATCTTTTGCTCGTATTCCTGCGCTCGACGCGACCACATCACACGCTTGACGCGGGCGCGACCGTTCAGCGTGTCGAGGGCCTTGCCGATGGTGTCTTTGTCGGACAGCGGACGCATTCCGCTGGTCGTGGCCTTTGCAGTCGGCACACGCAGGGTCATCTTGTCTTTTTCAAATGAGACAACGAACAGTTCCAGCTTGGCGCCCGCGACTTCCTGCTCTTCGATGGACGTGATCTGTCCGACGCCGTGGGCGGGATAAACGATATAGTCATCCTTGCGGAACGGCGCTTTTTTTGAAGACTTTGCAGATTTTGTCGGTTTGGTCGCCATGTGTCGTCTCCAATTCATTTCGTTCGGTCGTGGCAAAGACAGCATGAGGACGTCAGGCAGGCCAACAGGGTCGAAAAAAGGTCGCACCCATCAGGTGCGGCCCGACCCAAGCCACCATCTTGCTATCTGAAAAATCTTACCATGTGTGGTTAAGTATACACGAATCGGTGCAATTTTCAAGTTTTGCACCGCAGCATAATAGATCGAATTGAATCAATCGCCTTCGCCGGGTTTCTCGGAGAAGTATTTGGCGAGCTTGCCTTCCTCGCCATCATATTTTTCCGCCTCGGGGGGCTGATCCCGTTTTACGGTCAGGACCGGCCAGACCAGCGAGTATTTGTGGTTCAGCTTGATCCAGTCTTCCATGCCCGGTTCGGTGTCGGGCAGGATGGCGTTGGCCGGACATTCCGGCTCGCAAACACCGCAATCGATGCATTCGTCGGGGTGGATGACGAGCATATTCTCGCCCTCGTAGAAACAATCGACCGGACAGACCTCGACGCAGTCCGTGTATTTGCACTTGATGCAATTATCGGTAACGACGTAGGTCATGGGGGCATTGTCCTGAAAGAGCGTTTGGTCATCGCGATGTAACCCGCACAGGCGCGCGGGGCAAGGGCGGGGCGGGGCTTCAGTCGCGAGGAACGCGAAGTTGATCCATCTCGCGCCGGTCCCGCTTGGTGGGCCGGGGGCCGCTGCGTTCCGGTGGCGGAGCGTTCGGTTCCGGCGGCGAGAGGTCTTCGTAGAGGCTCTGGGCCTCGGGTGCGGGGCCGCGCCGCTCGCCAATGCCGACGATTTTCACGACTCGCACGTGATTGCCCTGGGGAAAGGTCAGCACGTCGCCGGGCTTGACGGCCCGACTCGGCTTGGTGCTGCGCTCGCCATCCACTCGAAGGTTGCCGTCGCTGACGAAGCGGGAGGCGAGGCTGCGCGATTTCAGGAACCGCGCGTGCCAGAGCCACTTATCCACGCGCAGGGTGGGCGCGGCGTCGTCGGTCATTTGCCGTCTTTCAGCCGTTGCAGGATTGCAAAGGGCGAATCGGGGTCAGCGGCCTTGCCGCCCTGCTTCGGCGGGGCGGACTGGAAGGTTTGCGGTTGTTGCTTTGGCGGGCGACCCTTGCCCTTGCCGCCGCCTTTGCCGCGATCCGGGCGATTGCCCCCAGGTCTACCCGTGCCGCCCGGTTTTCCGGCATGGTCGCGCCGCGCGCCGGGACCGGTCTGGGCCGGTTTGCCGTCGCCGGTTGCTTGCTGGTCGCCTTGCGGTTTGCGCCGGTTCTGGCCCTCGCCTGCATTGCGCCGTCCGCCATCGCCCCGCTGCTGGCGGCCACGCGGCAGAATGCGGAAGGTGTAGAACACTTCGGTCTCGCCGGTTTCCTCGCCTGTAGGGGTCTCGACGGTGACGGTTTTTCCCTCGGCTTCTTTCGGCGCGCTTTCGGGCTGAACCATCGCGGCCATGGGTTCGCTGTCTTCGGTGACCGGTGATGCGGAATCCGGGCGCTCGGGGGCCTGATCCACGTCGGTTGGTGCCTGTTCCACCGCTTCGATGGCGGCGGTGTCAGACCCGGCCTCTGCCGTGGCTGACGGGGCCTGGTCAAGGGCGGCGGCAGGCGTGTCGCCGAGGATGACTTCA